>DASVZT010000126.1:0-2721 GCA_036391495.1 Candidatus Limnocylindrales bacterium | reverse complement strand
GCGGTCGTCCTCGCGCGGACGGGCCCGAATGCCGGCGGCGCCGGGGTCCTGCCCGGGCAGTCGCAAGCCGCGGGGAACGCGTCGGTCGCGACGCCTCCGATCGCGTCGGTCCCGGAGATGTCGGTCGTCGCCAGCTCGCCGTCCATGCTGCCGCCCTCGTCCGGTCTGTCGGCCGCGCCGTCGGCGGCCGCATCGGCCATCACCGCACCGCCGGCGTCGGGCCAGAGCGCAAACGCGGCCCCGACACCCACCCCGTTGCCCCTGGGCTCGTTCGTCACCTACACCGTCAGGTCGGGCGACACGCTGTCGGGGATCGCGGCGAGGTACAAGACGACCGTGCAGGCAATCCTCGACGCGAACGGCATCAAAGTGAGCGACTACCTGCGGATCGGGCAGGTTCTTCGGATCCCGAAGTAGGGGGATCAGAGACCGTGGACCCCCCGCCGCGACGGTGCGCGCGCAGGGTTCCTGCGCTGCGACCTCTTGCGTTCCGACCGACCCTGAGCGGTCAGTGCTGGCAGCCCCGGCAGTACGACGTCACGAAGCCCCCGGGACTCACCTGCGTGATCCGTGCCCCGCAGCGCGGGCAGCCCTGGCCGCCCTTGTCGTGGACGGCAAGGAAGTCGCGAACCTGTGTCTCGAACGTGGGCGGCACCCGCCGGCGCAGAACGTCGATGGCGCGAGGGAGAGTCGAACGCGTCGCGTCGTAGAGGGCGTCGATCTCGGCCGGCTGCAGCGTCGAGCGCTTTCGAAAGGGCAGAAGGCCCGCCTCGTGGAGGATCTCGTCGCTGTAGGCGTTCCCGATCCCCGCCACGAACGCCTGGTTGCGCAGGAGGTTCTTGAGCTCGCCGCTGTGGCGGCGGATGCGCTCGTGCCAGACCTCGCGGGTCAGCGCGGGATCGTCCGCGTCGGGGCCGCGCTCATCCGTCCCGAAGCCCGGGATCAGGCGATCGACACCCGGCGGCACGAGATACACCTTGCCCATCTGAGTCGGGTCGCGAAAGCGGACCTCGACCGACTGGGCGTCCGGTGGGATCCAATCCGCCCCCCGCGTCCACGGGGCGGCTGACTGCGGCGGCCCGCCCGTGCGGCTGCCGAACGCCAGGACCAAGGCGGTCTTCGCCGGCCGCTTGGCGGTGGGCGACCCGAGCTGGAACCGTCCAGTGAGCATCGGGTTGACGACGACGGCGTGTGGGGCGAGGTCGAACACGAGGAACTTGCCGGTTCGGCGCACGCTCTCGAGACGCTGTCCGGTGAGCGCCTGGAGCTCGCTCGGGGTGCCTCGGACGGCCAGGGGCGCGGTGGCGAGGGCGGACGTCACCTGGCGGCCTGCCAGGGCCGCGTGGAACGCGTCGGCCACGATCGCGAGGTCGGGCAACTCGGGCATCGTCCGATTGTAGGTGGCTGAACCCGTGTGCTAGACTCGCGCGGCCCTGCGGGCAGGACAGTTGAAGACTCACCCAAGCGGTCGACACGAAGGAGCGGACCGAGGCCCAGCAAGCACGGACCAACCGATCGTCACTCAACGGCTTGAGCGGGTCTCAGGCCGTTCCTGATTCCCGGGGCGGAATACAGATGCAGGAGTGTGGAACAGTTGACCGAAGAGCAGTTGGGCGGGACCGCGCCGGAGCCGGAGGCGAACGCCTCCGTCGCTGAGCAGGCGTCCGAGCAAGCCGTCGCGACGGTGGCCGTCGCCGACGAGCCCGCCGCCACGACGACCGACACCTCGAGCGAGCCGTCCGCCCCGGCCGCCGGTGCCGAAGGGGATGCCGCCGAGGCTTCAGCCGCCCCGGCGCCGGCCGGCGAGGCCGTGGCACCCGAGGAGACCGGCCTGACGGCCGACGACACCGCCGATGCCCCCGCGGCGGCCGAGCCCGAGGAGGATGTCGCGCCCGCGGCCGCGTCGGTGGCAGGACCGGAACCGACGACGATGGAGGAGCTGCTCGCACAGCAGGACGCCGACATCAAGAGCTTCAAGCACGGTGACGTCGTCGAGGGCACCGTCGTCCGCATCGACAAGGACGAGATGCTCGTCGACATCGGTGCGAAGAGCGAGGGCGTCGTCTCGAACCGCGAGCTCTACGGACGGCACGCGGAGACACAGCCCCAGCTGAACATCGGCGACACCGTCCTCGTCTACGTGCTCCAGCCGGAGTCGCAGGAGGGCCACGTCGTCCTCTCGCTGCGCCGAGCCGGCCTGGAGCGCAAGTGGCGCTCGATGCAGGAGCTCTTCGAGGCCGGGACGATCATCGAGGCGCCGGTCATCGACCACAACAAGGGCGGCCTGATCGTCGACTGCGGTATCCGGGGCTTCGTCCCGATCAGTCAGATCGTCGACTTCCCGCGCCGTCCGCAGAACGACCAGCCGCGCGACGCCGCGCAGGAGATCGCGGAGAAGCTCCAGCCGTTCGTCGGTCGGAAGCTGCGCCTCAAGATCCTCGAGGTCAACCGCAAGGCCAACCGCCTCATCCTCTCCGAGAAGGTCGCCCTCTACGAGGAGCGCCGCGAGAAGCGGGACGAGCTGTTCAGCAGCCTGCAGGTCGGCCAGAAGGTCACCGGGAACGTGCGCTCGATCGCGCCGTTCGGCGTCTTCGTCGACCTCGGCGGGATCGACGGGCTCGTCCACAAGAGCGAGCTGTCGTGGAACAAGGTCAACAACCCCGAGGCCGGCTACAAGGTCGGCGAGGAGGTCGAGGCCGAGGTCATCGACATCAACCACGA
>DASVZT010000125.1:0-15640 GCA_036391495.1 Candidatus Limnocylindrales bacterium | reverse complement strand
CCGGGTGGCCGCGGGCGAGCCCATGCTAGGGGACTTGCCGTCTCGGCGGCTTCTCCAGGACTGCTCCGCGCCGGCGATCCGCCTCGGGCGTCGCCAGGACGTGGCTCCGACGACCCGGTCGCCCGTAACCCGGTCGAAAGGTCGAGGCGTCATCATGGGACGACGGCGTCGCGAGCCCGACGCCACGGAAGGAGGGCCGATGACGGAGCGGGACCCCGTCGTTTCCCGAGACCTCTGGACGCGCCGCCGATTCCTGGTCGGGCTGGGCACGTTCGCCCTTGCCGGAGCCTCGGTCGGCGGCCTGGCCGAGATCGCCACGGCGTCCCGTCGCGGCCTTGATGCGGCGGCGACCCCCACTGCCGGCGCGCCGGCGCGCCACGCCTTCCGCTCACGCCCGGACCTGACCCCGCCGGTCGTCACGATCGCCGGACCTCGCGATCGAGGGACGGGTCTCTACACGTTCCTGACTCCGGCCAACGGCGCGGCGCCCGACGGACCGACCATCGTCGATCGAGTCGGGGAGCTGACCTGGATGAGGCCCTCGACGGCCGGCATCCAGGCGACCGACCTGCACGTCGTGGACTACGGCGACAGACCGGCGCTGGCCTGGTGGCAGGGCGGCCTGAACTCGGGGATCGGGCTGGGCGAGTTCGTCGTCGTGGACGAGGCCTACCGCCCGGCGGGTCGGATCTCGGCCGGGAATGGACGCCAGGCCGACCTCCACGAGCTGCAGCTGACGTCGCGCGGCACCGCACTCCTCTTCGCCGACACGCCTCTCAGCGGTGCCGTCTTCGGACACCCGACGCCGACGCCCTGGCCGGTCATGGATTGCGCCGTCCAGGAGATCGACCTGGCGACGGGCCGGGTCGTGTTCGAGTGGCGGGCCACCGAGCACATCGGGCTCGACGAGTCCTATATCGACCCGCCGACGCAGCCCGGCAAGATCTACGACTACGTCCACGGGAACGCGATCGAAGAGGACACCGACGGCAATCTCCTCGTCTCGGCCCGGAACACGTCGGCGATCTACAAGGTCGATCGCGCCACGGGCGACATCCTGTGGCGGCTGGGCGGAAAGCGGAGTGACTTCCGCGTCGCGCATGATGCGTCGTTCGGCTGGCAGCACGACGTCCGCCGGCGGTTCGACGGGACACTGACCCTCTTCGACAACGGCGCCGCCGCGGCACCTGGCCGATCGCGGGGCCTCAGGATCGCGCTGGACGAGGTCGCCGGCACGGTGTCGCTCGTCGCCTCGTACGACCACCCCGACCGGCTGCTCGCGACGAGCCAGGGCAACGTGCAGCTGCTGGCCGATGGCGGCGTCTTCGTGGGCTGGGGAAGCAGGCCCTTCTTCAGCGAGTACGAGGACCAGGGAACGCTCCTCGTCGACGCGACGTTCCCGGCGGCGGTGCAGTCCTACCGGGACTATCGGCAGGCGTGGACCGGGCGACCGGCGGACCAACCGGCGGTTGCGGTCCGGCCCGGCCCCGGCACGGGGAGCGGAGGGACCGTCTATGCCAGCTGGAACGGCGCGACCGGGATTGCGACGTGGCGCGTGCTGTCGGGCGACGCCGTGAGCGATCTTCGTGTCGTCATGACCGCCCCGCGCACAGGCTTCGAGACCGCGATCCCGGTCGCCTCGCTGGGCCGGTATGTCGCGGTCCGGGCTCACGACGAGCTCGGCGGTGCGCTCGGGACGTCCGTGCCGGTCCTCGCCGGCACCGTCTCGTAGACGCGGCTCCGCCCGCAGCTCGGTCTCATATATCGTGCCCGTCACCCGGATCGAGGTCACGCGCGAGCAGATCGTCTCGTACCGGCGCCGCGCGAGCTCGCTCGACGAGCGCCTGCCTCCGGGTGCGCAATCGCTGCGCCGCGCCGCCCATGCGGGGCTCCAGGACAGCATGCCCCGGGCCGCCCTCCTCTCGATCCACGCCAGGGTCCGCGGGACCGAGCCGACGACGTGGACGGATCCAGCGCTGGTCCAGGTCTGGGGTCCCCGATTCAGCGCCTACGTCGTCGCGGCCGGTGATCACGCTCCGTTCACGCTGGGCCGGCTGGCCGACCCGGGGCCGAAGCGTCGCCTCGAGGAGGAGATGGCCGACCGCCTCGAGACCTTCCTCGCCGGACGCCGCATGGACTACGGCGACGCCGGGCACGCGCTCGGGATCAACCCGAACGCCCTCCGCTATGCGGCACCGACGGGACGGGTCCTCATCCGTTGGGACGGCGCGAGGGGGACCGCCGTCTGGACCGTCCCGGCTCCCACGATCGACCCGTTCGAGGCGCGCCTGGAGCTCGCACGCCGGTACCTGCATGTCCTCGGCCCTGGCACTGCCGCCGGTTTCGAGCGGTGGGCGGGGATCCGGCCGCAGCGCGCGCACGCCGCGTTCGAGGCCCTGGCCGGCGAGCTCGCGCCGGTCCGGACGCCCATCGGTGACGCGTGGATCCTGGCTCGTGACGAAGCGGATCTGCGGCGCGTCGTGGGTGGGGCGGGTCCGGCGACCGACGGGGGTGTTGCCGGCGGGGCGCGGTTCCTCCCGAGTGGCGACACGTTCTTCCTGCTGCAGGGTCGCGAGCGCGAGCTCCTCGTTCCGCACCCGGGCCACCGCGCCGAGCTCTGGACGCCCCGGGTCTGGCCCGGCGCGCTGCTCCTCCGCGGCGACATCGCCGGCACGTGGCGCCGTGCCGGGCCGAGAGTGACGGTCCGCCCGTGGCGACCGCTGTTACCGCACGAGCGCGAGATGGTCGAGGTGGAGGCCGCGTCCCTGCCGATCGCCGGTGCCGAGGGGCTGATCCGGGTCGCCTGGGAGATCGTCGGCTGAGGTTCGGCCGTGGCCGGCCGCGTCGGTGGGTGCCGCGCCCATGGCCGGCCGCGCCCATCGCCGGCCGCGCCCGTGGGTGGCACCCCGCCGAGCCGTGGCCGCCCCAGGTGCCTGGGCACCCCGCCGGACCATGGCACCCCGCCGGGCCGTGGCCGCCTACGCTACGCACTTGCGTAATCTCGGAAATGGCCCCTCTTATGTGACTCACCGGCCGGGCCCATTCTTGGCTCAGGGCCTTCCGATGCGATCCTCGTCGATCACACCGCGCATCGCTGCGACATTCGTTGCTGTGGGCGCCCCAGGGCCGCGGCCGAGGGGGGACGAGTCGCATAAGGATGGCGCTGGCCGAGATTACGCATGAAGCGGCGCCCCCAGGGCCGCGGTGTCGCCCCAGGGCCGCGGCCGAGCGGGGACGAGTCGCATAAGGATGGCCCTGGCCGAGATTACGCAAGAAGCGACGCCCCCAGGGCCCGCGGCGGCGCCCCGACCCCCCGGCAGGCGCCCGCGCCCCCGACCCCCCGGCAGGCGCCCGCGCCCCCGACCCTCCGGCAGGCGCCCGCGCCCCCGACCCTCCGGCACGCGCCCCCGAGCCGCGGCAGGCGCCCCGACCCCTGGCACGCCGGCACGCCGCGCCGCGCCTACTCGACCGGGTCGAGTTCCGGCCCGGCCGCCGGCAGCAGCGGCAGGCCCTCGTGGGGCGTCGTGCCCATCAACCCGACTTCGCGGTACACGCGGATCTTCTCGCGCGTGTCGGCGATGTCGAGGTTCCGCATCGTCAGCTGGCCGATCCGGTCCAGGGGCGTGAAGAAGACCTCGTCGCCCTTCTCCATCGTCAGGCGCTCCGGGTGGTAGGTCAGGTTCGGGCTCGTCGTGTCGAGGATCGAGTAGTCGTTCCCGCGCCGCAGCTCGAGCGCCACCTCGCCGGTGATCGCCCGGGCGACCCACCGCTGGGCGGTCTCGCGCAGCATGAGCGCCTGGGGATCGAACCAGCGGCCCTGGTAGAGCAGGCGACCGAGGCGTCGCCCGTTCGAGCGGTACTGGTCGATCGTGTCCTCGTTGTGGATGCCGGTGACCAGCCGCTCGTAGGCGATGTACAGGAGCGCCATCCCCGGCGCCTCGTAGATGCCGCGGCTCTTTGCCTCGATGATCCGGTTCTCGATCTGGTCGCTGACGCCCAGCCCGTGGCGCCCGCCGATGACGTTCGCCTCGGAGAAGAGCTCCAGCGGCGTCTCGAAGGACCGCCCGTTCAGGGCGACCGGCTCACCGTCCTCGAAGCGGACGCGGACCGCCTCCGGTTCGACCGCGACGTCCGACCGCCACGAGGCGACGCCCATGATCGGCTGGACGATCGAGACGCCCTTGTCGAGGAACTCGAGATCCTTCGCCTCGTGGGTGGCGCCGAGGATGTTCGAGTCGGTCGAGTAGGCCTTGTCGGCGCTCATGCGGTATTCGAGACCCGCGCCCTCGAGATAGGCCGACATCTCCGCTCGGCCGCCGAGCTCGTCGATGAAGGCCTGGTCGAGCCACGGCTTGTAGATGCGCAGCTGGGGATTGACGAGCAGGCCGTAGCGGTAGAACCGCTCGATGTCGTTGCCCTTGTAGGTGCTGCCGTCGCCCCAGATGTCGACCCCGTCCTCCTTCATGGCGGAGACGAGCATCGTCCCGGTGACCGCGCGGCCGAGGGGCGTCGTGTTGAAGTAGGGCTGCCCGCCGGTCGAGATGTGGAAGGCGCCGGTCTGGAGCGCCGCGATCCCCTCCGCGACGAGCTGCGGCCGGCACTCGATCAGCCGCGCCTTCTCGGCTCCGTAGGTCAGCGCCTTCCGCGGGATCGCCTCGTAGTCGTCCTCGTCGGGCTGGCCGAGGTGCGCGGTGTATGCGTACGGGATCGAGCCATGTGCACGCATCCAGTGCAGAGCAGCGCTCGTGTCGAGGCCGCCGGAGAACGCGATGCCGACCTTCTCGCCGACCGGGAGACTCTGCAGGATGTTCGGCACGTGGCTCGTCCTCGAACGCATTGACGACGGGCGGAAAGGCTACACCGTCGCGCCGGCCGGGCGCCGCGGCAGGATCCGCAACGGCGGCACGCCGCGGCCCCGACGACCGCTCGCGGAGTGCGAGACGGGCCATCGGTCCCGCGACAGACGGCCCCGACGGCTCTGCGGCATCGACCGCGATCGCGGGAGCATCCAGTCACAGGGCAGCCGTGTCGGGCCCCTGCCGACCGGCGCCGTCCACGCGTCCCAAGACCATGCCCCGCCGCTCGTCCCCGGCTGCGCAGGCGAACCAGGAGGAGAGGCGCGATGGGCGCGAGCACCGAGCCCTTGGCTCGGCCGATGATCGACGTCGCCGAGCTTCGTATCGGCGAGCGGACGTTCGAACTCCCGATCCGGTATCCGACCGAGGGCCAGCCGGCGATCGACATCGCCGCACTTCTCAGGGAGGCCGGGTGCGTCACGTTCGACTACGGGTACGCGAACACGGCCCCGACGCGCAGCGAGATCACCTTCCTCGACGGCGAGGCAGGGATCCTGCGCTATCGCGGCTACCCGATCGAGGAGCTCGCCGAGCGTTCGACGTTCCTCGAGACCGCCTACCTGCTGATCTACGGCGAGCTGCCGACGGAGGTGCAGCTGGCCGCATGGACGACGGCGATCACGCGGCACACCCTCCTCCAGGAGGAGTTCCGCCGCTTCTTCGAGGCCTTCCCGACCGATGCCCACCCGATGGGCATCCTCGCCTCGGCGGTCGCGGCCCTGTCGACCTTCTACCAGTCCTCCGAGGACCCGCGCGACGACGAGGACGTCGAGATCTCGACGATCCGCCTCATCGCGAAGATGCCGACGATCGCCGCGTATGCCTACAAGAAGTCGATCGGGCAGCCGTTCCTCTACCCGGACAACAGCCTCGACTACGAGAGCGGCTTCCTGCGGATGATGTTCGGGGTCCCGACCGAGCCCTATGTCGTCGACCCGGACGTCGCCCGCGCCCTGCGGATCCTCCTGATCCTCCACGCGGATCACGAGCAGAACTGCTCGACCTCGACGGTACGGCTCGTCGGCTCGAGCCAGGCCAACCTCTACGCCTCGATCTCGGCCGGCATCGCGGCGCTCTGGGGTCCCCTCCATGGCGGCGCGAACCAGGAGGTCGTCGAGATGCTCGGGCGCATCGCGGCGGACGGGGGAGACGTCTCGCGTGCCGTCGCCCGGGCGAAGGACAGGAACGACCCGTTCCGGCTCATGGGCTTCGGTCACCGGGTCTACAAGAACTACGACCCGCGGGCCCGGATCATCAAGCAGGCCGCCGACACGATCCTGGCCAAGATGGGCGCCGACGACGAGCTCCTGCGGATCGCCGCCGAGCTCGAGGCCGTCGCTCTCGCCGACCCCTACTTCATCGACCACAGGCTCTATCCGAACGTCGACTTCTACAGCGGACTGATCTACCGGGCGCTGGGCTTCCCGGTCGGGATGTTCACGGTGCTGTTCGCGATCGGGCGGCTGCCGGGCTGGATCGCCCAGTGGCGCGAGATGATGAAAGACCCGGAGTCCCGCATCGGGCGGCCGCGCCAGCTGTACGTCGGCCAGGCCCGCCGCGGCTACGTCCCGATCGTGGAGCGCTGACCGCAAAATGCGGCGAAATACCGACTTGTGCCCAGGAACGCCCGGGTTTACTTTCCCCGTGGCGTTCGGGTGAAGTGGGCACTTGTACCCGACCGCCATCGGAGCCGGGTGGACGCCATCATCCCCTATGGATCTCGACACCCGGCTCCGGCCGTGTCCGGCATGCCTGCACGGCCGGCCCTCGCCGCGGGTCCGGGCCGGGTAGCATCGGACGGCGTCCCCGATCGAGAGGCTTCCCGTGACCGACCCGACCATCGCCGCGCGCACCGGCGCCGCCATCGCCGCGCGCTCCACCACGAGCGGCCCCGCCCGCCCCGGCCCGGGCGAGGCCCCCCCTGCCGCACGCATCCCCGAGCAGGCGCGCGTCGTCATCATCGGCGGCGGCGTCATCGGGACCAGCATCGCCTACCACCTCGCCAGGCTCGGCTGGACCGACACTGTCCTCCTCGAGCGCCGCCAGCTCACCTCGGGCACGACGTGGCACGCCGCGGGCCTCATCACGAGCGCCGGCATGACGAGCGAGACCCTGATGTGGATGGCGCGCTACACGCGCGACCTCTGCCTGTCCCTCGAAGCCGAGACCGGTCAGGCGACGGGATTCCGGCCCATCGGGCACGTCAGCCTGGCGACGACCCCGCGGCGCCTGGAGGCCCTCCGGCGCGAGGCGGCATTCGCCCGGATGTTCGGCGTGACGAACGAGGAGATCTCGGCGGAGGAGTTCGCGCGGCTGTGGCCGGCGGCGCGGACGGACGACATCATGCGCGGCTTCTACGTCCCGGACGAGGGCCGGGCGAACCCGGCCGACCTGACGCAGGCCTACGCGAAGGGCGCCCGGATGCGCGGAGCCCGCATCGTCGAGAACGTCGCGGTCACCGGCATCGCCCGGGCGGATGGCCGCGTCGCCGGCGTCGAGACCACGGAGGGCCCGATCCGCTGCGAGGTCGTGGTCAACGCGGCCGGGATGTGGGGCCGCGACATCGGGGCGATGGCCGGCGTGACGGTTCCGCTCCAGGCGACCGAGCACTACTACCTGATCACCGATACCGTCCCCTGGGCGCACCCCGACCTGCCCGTCGTCGAAGAGCCGGATCGCTACGGCTACTACCGCGAGGAGGGTGGCGGCATCATGGTCGGGCTGTTCGAGCCCGTCGCCGCGCCATGGTCGCTCGACCGCATCCCGGCCGACGTCGCGTTCGCGAGCCTGCCGGCCGACTGGGAGCGCGTCGGGCCGTTCCTCGACGAGGCGCTCGGGCGCTTTCCGTCGCTGCGCGACGCGGGCGTCCGGACGATGTTCTGCGGCCCGGAGTCGTTCACACCCGACGTCATGCCCCAGCTCGGCGAGGCGCCGGAGCTGCGCGGCTTCTACGTCGCGGCCGGCCTCAACTCGATCGGCGTCCTCACCAGCGGCGGCGTCGGCAGCGTCATGGCCTCGCTGATCGCCGATGGCGTCGCGCCGGTCGACATGAGCGGGATGACGGTCGACCGGACGCAGACGTTCGAGACGTCGCGGCGCTTCCGGGCCGAACGGGCGGTCGAGCAGCTCGGACGGCTCTTCGCGCTGGGGGCGATGCCGACCTGGCACCCGGCGACGGCGCGCGGTGTCCGCCGGTCGGCCGTCCACGATCGACTCGCGGCGGCGGGCGCCCACTTCGTCCCGTCGTCGGGCTTCGAATGCGCAGCCTGGTTCACCCCGCCCGGCGAGCCGGAGCCGGCGGTCGAGCTCGGCTGGGGCCGCGACGCCTCGTGGGCGTTCCAGGCCGCCGAGCACCGCGCGGTGCGGGAGGGTGTCGGCCTCATCGACATGTCGGTCATGGCCAAGGTGCTCGTCCAGGGTCCCGACGCGGAGCGCACGCTGAACCGGGTATGCGCCAACGACGTGGCGGTCCCGGTCGGCCGCATCGTCTACACCCAGTGGCTGAACGAGGCCGGCGGGATCGAGGCCGACCTGACGGTCACGCGGCTGGCCGAGGACCGCTACCTCGTCGTCTCGACCGACACCATCCACCGCAAGCTCGAGCCGTGGATCCTGCGCCATGCCCCGGCTGACGCGTGCGTGACAGTCACCGACGTCACGGCGGGCAGCACGCTCCTCCAGGTCCAGGGACCGCGCTCACGCGAGCTGCTGGCCGGGCTGACGTCGGCCGACCTCTCGAACGAGGCCTTCCCGTACATGACGGCGCGCGAGATCGATCTCGGGTACGGCCGCTGCCTGGCGATCCGCGTCACGTACGTGGGCGAGCTGGGCTGGGAGCTGCACGTCCCGGCCGACCAGGCGCTCTCGACCTGGGAGACGCTCTGGGAGCGCGGCGGGGCGGGGGAGCGCACGGGCCTGCGCAACGCCGGTCTCAAGGCGCTCGGCAGCCTGCGGATGGAGAAGGCATATCGCGATTTCGGCGTCGACATCGACAACACCGACACGCCGCTCGACGTCGGGCTCGGGTTCGCGGTGGCGTGGGACAAGCCGGGCGGGTTCGTGGGGCGCGAGGCGCTCGAGCGGGCGCGAGACCTGCGGGCGTCGGGCGGGACGTCGGGCCAGCCGACGCGCCGCCTGGTCCAGCTGCTGCTCGCCGATCCTGAGCCGCTCCTTCACGGCGGCGAGCCGGTCTGGCGGGACGGGCGCCTGCGCGGGCGCGTACGCGTCGGCGCCTACGGGCACACGCTCGGCGGCGCCGTCGGCCTTGCCATGGTCGAGGACGCCGCGGGCTTGCCGGCAGCCGCGGTCGAGGGTCCCGGCTGGGAAGTCGACGTCGCGGGGGTCCGATACCCTGCCTGCGGCTCGCTCCGGCCCCTGTACGACCCCACGCGGAGCCGGATCCTCGCCTGAGATCCCGTCCCGCGGCGACGACCGGGCGTTCCCGGCAGGAGGAGGTGGTCACGACGTTCGGCGGGCTGGAGGCGGGCGGGACCAAGTTCATCTGCGTCGTCGGCGACGGCCCCGACTCGATCGTCGACTCTGAGCGGATCGAGGTGACCGGGCCCGGCGAGACGATCCCCGCGGCCGTGGCGTTCTTCCGGCGCGCGCTCGACCGCGGCATCGAGCTCGAGGCGATCGGCATCGGATCGTTCGGGCCGCTCGAGCTGCGCCCCGGGCACCCGCGCTTCGGGTCGATTCTCTCCACGCCCAAGCCGGGATGGTCCGGCGCGGACATCCTGGGACCCGTTCGCGACCTCGGCCTGCCGGTGGCCATCGACACGGACGTCGACGCGGCCGCGCTCGGCGAAGGACGATGGGGCGCGGCGCGCGGCCTGCGCTCGTTCATCTACCTGACCATCGGGACGGGCATCGGGGGCGGCGCGCTCGTCGACGGACGCGTCGTCCATGGGCTCGTCCATCCCGAGATGGGCCACGTCGCCGTGTCGCGCCGGCCGGGCGACGGCTTCCCCGGCGTCTGCCCGTTCCATCGGGACTGCTGGGAGGGGCTCGCCAGCGGACCCGCCATCGGCGCGCGCTTCGGCCGGCCGGCCGAGACCCTCGCCGGGCCGGATCGTGACGAGGCCGTTGCGATCGCGGCCTTCTACCTCGCCGCTGGTGTCCGCTCGCTCGTCTATGCGCTGGCTCCTGACCGCGTCGTCGTCGGGGGCGGGCTGGGGTCGATGCCGGGCCTCATCGAGAGCGCCCGGCGCGAGCTGGTGACCCAGCTGGCGGGCTATCCCGGGTTGCCGGAGCATGCCGACGCGACGTTCCTCGTGCCGGCCGCGCTCGGCGCGATGGCGGGTCCGGCAGGAACGCTGGCCCTCGCGGAGTTGGCGGGCCGGGGCTAGCCGATCCGGCCGCGGAGCGCCGAGAGACCGGCCCGGCCCTCGACGACCGCCACCGCCGACGAGGCGGCGAAGACGAGGAGCGCCACCACCCCGAGGAGACCGCCGAGCTGCCATGCCGGCCGGTCCCCGAGGACGTCGCCGGCGAGGATGCGCAGGACGAGCCCGGCGTGCAGCAGGGCGAGGTGGACGTAGAAGCGCGGCCGGTAGGGAAGCGGCGTCCGCAGGACCGAAGGCAGGATGACCGGTGCGTGCCCGAACACCATGGAGATGACGAAGCCCAGGAAGAGCGCGTGAAGGGCCGCGTCGTAGATCGGGCCCGCGGTGACCGCGCCCCCGGCGAGCCAGTAGAGGCCGCCGATGGCGAGCCACACGTACCCCACCAGGAGCGACAGCGCGACGAAGCGGGTCACGCCGGGTAGCTTCACGGTCCGGCGGGCGACGTCGTTCCGGCCCAGCCAGGCGGCAAGGCCGACGAGGCCGACGCCCGCGATGCGCACGCCCTCGTCCGGGACGACGAGCGTCACGATCACGCCTGCGCCGAAGATGCCGCTGACGATCACGAACGCGCGACGCGCCGCCTCCGACGGACGCCGGAGGCGCGAGAGCTCGAGACGTTCGCCGACGACGGTCAGGATGAGGAAGCCGGCCAGCCACGGCACGACCGCGCTGATCGGCCGCCCGGAGACGAGGAGGAGGGCCGCCACGAGCCAGCCGACCGCGCCGGCCGCCTGGACGCTCGTGTGGAGGGAGCGCTCGATCCGGTCGAAGGCGACGTACATCGCGACGAACAGTCCGCCGCCGACGGCGATGAGCGCGCTCCCGACGGCGATGGGCGATCCCATGGCCAGGGCGATCGCGCCGAGCCCGGTGGCGAGCGGCGACGCGTAGCCCCATGGGCGGTCGAGGGCGACCGCCCGCTCGAGTGCGATGAGCGTCCCGAGGAACCCCAGGGGCATGAGGATGCCGTGGACGACCGCCAGCGTGGCCGCGTCGGGAGGCGCCCAGAGGCCGACGAGGACGAGCGCGCCCGACAGTCCCGCCAGGAGGGCGAGGCCGGCGAGAGCGAGGAGCCCGAACGATCGGGCGCGCGCCGCGCCCGTCGGCTCGCCCGAGCGTGACCTCACGCCCAGCCGAGCGCCTGCTTCGCGGCGTCGCTCATGAGACCGGGCGACCAGCGAGGCTCGTAGGTCAGCTCGATCTCGACGTCGAGGACGCCGTCGAGGCCGAACAGCGCGTTGCGGATCGAATCGGTCAGGTACGCGCCGATCGGGCACGCGGGTGTCGTCGTCGTCATGAGGATGCGCGCGATCCCGTCGACGACCTCGGCCTCGTAGACGAGCCCGAGATCCACGATGCCGAGCCCGAGCTCCGGGTCGATGACGTCCTCGAGACGCTCCATGAGCTGCTCGTGCGTGACCGTGACGCCGAGGAAGGCGGCCAGGCTGACCGGGCGATCCCGTTCGCTGGCCGCGAGCGGGTTGACGTCAGACACGGGGCACACCTCCCAGGTAGGCGAGACAGAGGTCGGGGGCCGCGAACGGCTCGAGGGAGACGTCGTCGGACGGCGCGCCGAGGCCGCGCAGGACGCCCTGCATCATCCCCAGGTGGATGCCGCAGACGACGTCGCGCCGCTCCCGCGCGAGGGCGATGAACGGGCAGGCCCGCAGGCGGACGGGTTCGCCGCGGGCGACCGGTGTCTCGGGCTCGAACCCCGCCTTGTCCAGCAGCTCGAGCAGGCGCTCGACAGCCTCACCCTCCCCGGAGACGCGAGGCAGTGGCGCCGCGAGGTGCCGGCCCCAGCGTTCGCCCGCCGCCCTCGAGCGCGCGACCGGATCGTCGGCTGCCGCGACCTCCTCGACGAGGATCGCCGCGAGGGACCGGTAGCCGTCCGAACCGTCTGCGTCGCCCGCGTCGCCTCGGTCGCCTGGGTCGCCGCCGGCGGCCGCCGTGCCAGTGCTGCGGTAGCGGTGCGCCGGGCGGCCGCGGCCGGCGTGCGGACCCGCTTCGACGCGAACGAAGCCGCCCTGGACGAGCCGATCGAGGTGCTCCCGGACGCTGTTGGGATGAAGGTCGAGGGATGCAGCGAGCTCCCGCACCTCCATCGGGTGATCCGATCGGCGCAGGCGGGCCAGCAGCGCCGAGCGCACGGGGCTGGCGAGGAGGCGATGACGAAGCGTGGGGTCGGCCGGCGGCAAGGTGTCGGGCATCGCTTGCATTTTGCACGGCTAGGCCCGTAAATATCAAGTGACGATCCAACCACTCGCGAAGGAGCTCAGCATGACCGAGGGTCGAGTCCTCGACGTCCGGACCATCCCGCCCGTCACCCGCCACTCACTCATCTTCTCGACGCTCGACGAGCTGGCCCCGGGCCAGGCGCTCGAGCTCGTCAACGACCACGACCCAAAGCCGCTCTACTACCAGCTGCAGGCGGAGCGGGCCGGGCGCTTCAGCTGGGACTACCTCGAATCGGGCCCGAGCGTGTGGCGTGTCCGCATCGCTCGTGCCGCCGACACCGCCGCGGTCGAGACGGGAGCCCGCTCGTGACCGCGGCCGACACGGCCCACGCCCGCCTGGACTACGGGTCCGTCCTGCCGGCGGCGTCAGAGGCGATCGGCGGGCTCGAGACGGTCGTGCGCCAGAGCACGCTGGAGCCCAAGCTGCTCGAGCTCGTCCGTCTCCGCGCGTCGCAGATCAACGGCTGCGCCTATTGCGTGGACATGCACACCAAGGACGCCGAGGCGATCGGCGAGACGTCGCAGCGGCTGCATCTCGCCGCCGTCTGGCCCGAGGCGCCTGTCTACTCGGAGCGCGAGCGCGCGGCGCTCGCCTGGACCGAGGCGATCACGCTCCTCGCCGAATCGGGCGCGCCCGACGAGGCGTACGCAGAGCTCGAGCGTGTCTTCGAGCCGGCGGAGATCGTCGCCCTGACGCTCGCGATCGTCGCCATCAACAGCTGGAATCGATTCTCGGTCGGGTTCCGACGCCCCGTCGGCGGGTACGTCTCGAGGAAGCGTCCCGGCTAGGCGGCTCCTCAGCGGTCAGGTCGCCGCGACTCAGGCCGTCGCGGGCGACTCCTCGGTGGGGTCGGGCGGCCAGGACTCGGCCAGCTCGACTTCGCGCTGGTACAGCTCCCGCAGCCGATCGACCTCGGCCTCGGCCGAGGTGCGCTCCGCCGTGCCTGGCTCCAGCTCGTCGCGGCGGCGCTCGGCGTCGCGCCATTCCATGAGCAGTCGCTCGAGCTCGCGCCTGGGCATCGGCGCCTCCGAGATGTAGGGGGACGGGGACCTGCGGGCCACCCACGGTCCCCGATGGGCAAGCCCCTGCGCAATAGGTAACGTTCCCTACCCGCGGTGCGTTACGGCACCGTGCGGGCGTCCGAGGCGCTCACCGGCCTCGATCTGGACGGCCAGGCGATTCGACGGCGGGGCAAGCGGGCAGCTCCAGCGCGGGTCGTAGGCGCACGACGGGTGGTAGGCGTAGTTGAAGTCCAGGATCAGCCGGCCATCAGTCCCGCCAAGGTCGGCCCCCTTGATCGTGTCGATCAGGTATCGACCGGCGCCGTAGGTCGAGGATCCGGCCGTCGCGTCGCGGAATGGCAGGAACACCCCACCGCCGTAGACGTCGATCCAGTAGACGTCCAGGTCGCCGACCGGCAGATGGACGCGTCCGATCCGCTGGAGCGGGTAGGCGTCGCCGCCGAGACTGTTGGCGACGACGCGTTCGGGAGGAGCCGGATCGACCTCAGCCTCGAAACGGAGGGCCGGGTCGAAGGGCCAGTAGGAGAGGCCGGCGAAGCCTGCGCGCTCGGCCGTCGGGAGCGGCGAATCCGGGTGCTCGCGGAACAGCCGATCGCGGCCCGAACGAAAGCGAGCGAGGGCCGCCTCGGGATCCGTCGCCGCAGTCTCGCGGACGTCCGCGTAGAGCGCGGCTACGGCGCGCCGCCAGCCGAGGAGGGTCAGGGACACATGGCCTCCGTCCGTCAGGCGCGGTGTGTGCGGCGTCGATCCATCCGACGCAGCGCCCGTCGCGCCGCATGGTAGCCGCTCATCCCGTGGACGCCACCACCCGGCGGCGTCGACGACGAGCAGATGAAGACGCGGGGATCCGGCGTGGAGTAGGGGTCGGATCGCACGACCGGGCGGAAGAAGAGCTGTCGCCAGTCCTGGAGTCCGCCGTTGATGTCGCCGCCGACATCGTTCGGGTCATAGGCCTCCATGGCCGCCGCACTGCGCGTCGAGCGCGCCAGGATGAGGTCGCGGAAGCCGGGAGCGAAGGCGTCGATGCGCGACTCGATCGCCTCGGTCATATCGGCATTCGATCCGTTCGGAACGTGGCAGTAGGCCCACGCGGTGTGGCGCCCGCCCGGTGCCCGCGCCGGGTCGAAGAGTGTCGGCTGGACGAGGATGACGAAGGGACGATCGGCGAGGGCGCCGGCGGCCACCGCTCGCTCGCCCGCGGCGATCTCCCGGAGGGATCCGCCCAGGTGGACCGTGCCGGCCCGGCCGAGCGCGTGATCACGCCAGGGGATCGGTCCGGCGAGCGCCCAGTCGACCTTGAACACGCCGGGGCCGTAGCGATACCGCTGCAGCGCCCGTCGATATCGGGCCGGGAAGCGATGACCGGCGACGGCCAGGACCTGCCGGGGCGTGAGGTCGAGGAGGACGACGTGCGCCGGTGGCAGGCGGTCGACGTCGCCGACGCGGCTGCCGACGACGATGTCGACGCCCAGCCGGCGCGCCTCGGCCTCGAGCCCTGCCGCGATGGCGCCCGTGCCGCCGCGGACGATCGGCCAGCCGACCGCGTGGGCGAGCAGCCCGAGGACGGCGCCGAAGCTCGCGCTGACCGGCGCCTCGAGTGGCAGCGTCGAATGGGCGGACAAGCCGGCGAACAACGCCCGGGCGGGCTGCTCACGGAACGCGAGCCGCGCCAGCGCGACGGCCGAGGGGAGCGCGCGGACGGCGAATCGCGCCGCGAGGAGGGGATGGTGCGGGGGCCGCACCAGCGGACCGAGGACCATCGGAAGCAGGCGCTCCCACTCGGCGACGAGCGGGCCCACCAGCCGCCGCCAGGCACTCCCGTCCGGCCCGAGACCGGCCGCTGTCGCGTCGACGTCGCGCTCGAGCAGGACGCTTCGGCCCGGCGCGAGCGCGTGGGCGAGCGGCACGTCCGGGTGGACGAATCCCACGTCGAGGCTTTGCCAGTCGAGCGACCGGAAGAACGGCGAGGCGAGGGCAAGCGGGTGGACGGCCGAACAGACGTCGTGGATGAAGCCCGGCAGGGTCGACTCCGCGGAACGCGTCGCGCCGCCGACCGTTTCTTCCGCCTCGTAGAGACGAACCGACCGGCCGGCGCGCGCGAGCTCGATCGCCGCTGCCAGGCCGTTCGGCCCGGCCCCGACGACGATGGCATCGATCCGGCCGGCGACCATGCGCGCAG
>DASVZT010000124.1:0-11221 GCA_036391495.1 Candidatus Limnocylindrales bacterium | reverse complement strand
ACCTTCAGCTCGAAGGTCGTCTACCTCCGCTACCGCGTGGCCAGGTAGCCGGCTCGTCCGGCGGTGGCGTGGCTGCGGGCGTATTCTCGGCGGCAGCCCCTCTTATGCGACGGCCCAGCTCTCGGCAGCCGTAGATCGAGGCCTTCCGCTTCGATCCTCGCGGCTGGCCCCCATCTCTGCTGCGGGATTCGTTGCCGAACGGGCTCGACGGATCCGTCGGCAGGGTGCGCCTCGCATAAGCCCAGTCCGCGCCGAGATTACGCAAGAAGGAGCCGCGGCCCTGCTGGCACCCGCGGGCGCCCTGAGCCGCGGCCGCCCTGGCACCCGCGGCTGCCCTGGCAGCTGCGGCCGCGTGCCAGTCAATGGCCCCCGACCAGCTCAGCCAGCGTCGCGATCGACGGGATGAGCGCGTCGGCGAGCGGCCCGAGATCGGCCGCCGAACCGACACCAGAGAGGACGCCGACGACGAGGCCGACGCCCGCCGCCCGGGCCATCGCGAGGTCGGCCGGCGCATCCCCGACGACCGCGGTCCTCTCCGGGGCCACTCCGAGCTCGGCGCACAGCGCGACCACCATGCCCGGCGCGGGCTTGACAGGGATCCCGTCGTCGGCGCATGCATGGGCGTCGACGAGCGGCAGCGCCGCGAGCGCCTCGAGCGTCGCCATCGTCGGGGCGCGGTCGTCGGAGGTGGCGACGGCAACGCGAGTGCCGCGCCGTCGTAGCGCAGCGAACAGCGCCGGCAGGTCGGCCAGTGGCGCCGCCGACGCCACGGGGTCTGGCGGCTGCCAGGCGATCCTGACAGCCTCCTCCGCGGCGGCTCCGTCGAGCCCGGCGATCGCGCGCACCGACGCGACCGTCATCGAGCGGAGCTCACCCATCGGCGCGGCCGCCAGCGGTCCCCCGGCGATCGCATGCCCGGCCTCGGCGTCGAATCCGAGCGCGACGAACAGCTCGTCGCGCAGCGGCCACCCGACATGACGCTCGAGGACATCCGCGACGCCGACGATCCAGCCCGCCCACATCGAGTCGAAGTCGATGAGCGTCCCGTCCTTGTCGAAGATGACGAGGTCGATGTCGGCCAGGCGCGCGGCGAGCTGTCGGCCCGACAGCCCCACCGACGACCTGGACGGACGTCCCGGCGACCCGGATCCGTCCGCCGTCACACCCCCAGCTCGACGATGTCGGGTCCGCGTGTCGCAGCCTCGCGCTCGAGCACGAGGCACGCCTCGGCCGGGAACGAGACCGTCACCTCGTCGTCGCGCGCCGGAAGCGAGAGGTGCGGATTGTTGAACGTGTCGAAGAGCAGTGGCGTCCCGTCGGCAAGGCGCATCCGCAGCCGCACGATCGACCCGAGGAACATGACGTCACGGATCGTGCCGCGCAGGCGGTTCGAGCCGGGCAGGTCGCCGAGCGTCACGAGCTCGGGGCGGAGCGCGATCGACACGCGATCGCCGGACGAGGCCCCGTCGATCGCGGCGGCAGTGCGCAGGTCCTGGCCGTCGGCGGCGACGAGACCGGTCGCCGCGTCGACCACCTTCGCCTCGATGACGTTGAGCGTGCCGACGAACTTCGCGACGAAGCTGGTCGCCGGGAAGTTGTAGATCTCGAATGGCGTCCCGACCTGTTCCATCCGGCCCTCGCTCATGACGACGATCCGGTCGGACAGCGACAGCGCCTCCTCCTGGTCGTGCGTGACGTAGACCGTCGTCATGCCGAGCTGCCGCTGGATCGAGCGGATCTCGGTCCTGAGGGCGATGCGGATCTTGGCGTCGAGGGCGGAGAGCGGCTCGTCCAGCAGGAGGACCTGCGGCTCGATGGCCAGGGCACGCGCGAGCGCCACCCGCTGCTGCATGCCCCCCGAGAGCTCGTACGGATAGCGACCGCCCTTGCCGCCGAGATGGATGAGGTCGAGCAGCTCCTCGACCCGCCGCTTCGCCATGTCCGCGGGCTTCTTGCGGACCTTGAGGCCGAAGGCGATGTTGTCCGCGACCGTCATGTTCGGGAACAGCGCGTACGACTGGAACACCATCCCGATATCGCGCCGATTCGGCGGCAGGCCGGTGATGTCCCGGCCGCCGACGGCGACCGACCCGGCGGTCGGCTGCTCGAACCCGGCGATCATCCGCAGCGTCGTCGTCTTTCCGCAGCCGCTCGGGCCGAGGAACGAGACGAACTCCCCCTTCTCGACGTCGAGGTTGAAGTCGTCGACCGCGAGCTGGCCCCCGGGGAACTGCTTACGGATGCCGGACAGGGAGAGGAAGGCCATCAGTCGCGGGTCTCCGTCGCTGCGGGGTGGGTCGGCACGTTGTGAAGGAATCGGCGAGCCGCCGTCATCGCGCACCGCCGACCTGGATCTTCGACCGCGAGCCGCGCCCGAGAAGGCTGATCGCTCCCATGGCAGCCCACGTGATGGCGAAGCTGATCACGGCGACGGCCGCGGGCTCGTAGGCGAGATTGCCCGAGATGAGCTGGAGATAGGGCGCGAACATCGGCCGCGCGAGGAAGTTGGCGATCGTGAACTCGCCCACGACGATCGCCAGCGTCAGGAACGAGCCGGAGAGGAGCGCGACCCGCAGGTTCGGCAGGATGACCCGCCAGAGGATCGTCAGCCAGCCGGCCCCGAGACTCTGCGACGCCTCGGTGAGCGAGCGGATGTCCATGCTCCGCAGCCCGGTGTCGACCGCACGGTACATGTACGGGAACGACAGGACGACGTACGCGCAGACGAGCAGGACGTCGCTGCCGAGGTTCGAGCCTGTCAGCGGAAGCGGCGGCCGGCTGAACGTGGTGATGAGCCCGAAGACGAGCACGATCGGCGGGACGACGAAGGGCAGGAGCGTCACGAACTCGACGATCGGGCGCAGCCGCGGCAGCCTGAGGCGGACCCAGAACGCCGTCGGGACGAGGAGGACGATGCTGACGACGATCGTGACGATCCCGATGACGAACGAGTACTCGAGGCTCGAGTAGAACTGCGGGTCGTTGAGGGTGTCGGTGAAGGCCGACAGGAACGGCTGCGAGCGCAGCGAGAAGAGCAGGGTCCCGAGCAGCGGCAGGACGAAGTACGCGATGCAGGCCAGTAGGAACGCCCACTTGAGGGCGACCTGCCGGGGCGATCGGGCGCGTCGACGTGCCACGACCGTCGGAGTGACTGCGGCTCGGCCCGCACCGCTCACGACCGCTGCCACCGTTCCGCCCGTCGCGTCAGCCACGTGTAGGCGAGGATCGTGACGCCCATGATCGCCACCATCCCCATGGCAAGCGCGTAGGCGAGGTTGCGATCGCCGAGGACGTCGCCCGAGAGCTGTCCGCCGATGAGGATCGTGACGAGGTTGATGAAGCCGCCGGTCAGCGCGAACGCGGTCGCCTGGGCGCCGAACGCGTTGCCGAACAAGAGGATCATCGAGCCGAGGAGCGACGGCAGGAGGATCGGCAATGCGATGTAGCGCCAGTAGTGGTACGAGGTCGCTCCCATGCCTTCAGCCGCCTCCCGCCAGTCCCTGCGCAGGCCGTCGATGGCGGGCGCGATGATCAGGACCATCAGCGGCAGCTGGAAGTAGAGGTAGACGATCTCGAGGCCGATCTTGGAGTAGATCGTGAAGCCGGAGCCGTAGAGGTCGAGGCCGAGGACCTCGCGGAGGATGACCGTGACGAAGCCCGTCCGGCCGATCGTGAAGATGAAGGCCAGCGCGAGCGGGACGCCGGCGAAGTTCGACGCGACACCCGAGAACGTCATGACCCCCGACCGGAACGGTCCGGGGATGCCGCCGGCGATGACGACGTAGGCGAGGAGGAAGCCGAGCAGCCCGCCGAGGAGCGCGGTGACGAAGCTGATCTCGATGCTCGCCATGTACGCGCTCGCCGTGATCGGCCGCGACAGGTTGAGGTAGTTCTGGACCGTCACGTTCCCCTGCTGGTCCTGGAAGCTCCCGACGACGAGATACGAGATCGGGATGAGCAGGAAGAGCGCGGCGAACGCGAAGAACGGGACGACGCCCAGCCACTGCGGGCCGAGGCGCCGACGCCCGGCCCGCGCTGCTGGCGCGGGCCGGGCGTCGGAGGTCATCGCGGTGTCGACCACGATCGGACCGTCCCCGTGCGAGCTGCGACGCTCGCTACTTGACGGTCACGCCGACGGAGGTCGGCCAGCCGGTCGTGATCGTCTTGTTGGCGGCCTCGATCTGGGCGAGCGTCGGCAGCGCCGCGCCGGAGGAGTCCGGCAGCTTCGCGGCGACGTCGGCCGGGATCTTGTTGGCCTTGACCATCGCGTCGTAGCGGATCGGGTTGCAGTAACCGTTCGCCCAGGCGATCTGGCCCTCGTCGCTGTACAGGTACTCCATCCACAGCTTCGCGGCATTCGGATGCGGCGCGAAGGCGCTGATCGCCTGCACGTACATCCCGCCGAGGCGGCCGGTCTTCGGGACGACGACAGTGATCGGCGGGTTGCCCTTGAGGGAGTCCTTGTCCGCGAGCGCGTTGTACGTCCACGCGATGCGGATCGGCGTCTCACCCGAGGCGACGGTCGCCGTCTTGCCGATGACCGGGACGAAGATCCCGGCGTCGTTCATCTTCTTGAAGAAATCGAGGCCGGGCTGCGCGTTGTCGAGCGTCCCGCCGCTGGCGAGCGCGGCCGCCCAGACTGCCGAGACGGCCTGGTTCGAGCCCGTCGGGTCGCCGGCGAGCGAGACCGTGTTCTTGGGCTGGGTGAGGAGGTCGCTCCAGTCCTGCGGCACCGTCTTGACGACCGACGTGTTCACCTCGAACGCCATGACGCCGTAGTAGTCGCCGTACCAGTTGCCGTCGGGATCCTTGGCCGTGTCGGGGATGTCGCTCCAGGTCGAGACCTTGTACGGCGCGACGAGTCCCTGGGAGACGGCCTTGGGGCCGTAGGAGAGGCCGACATCGATGACGTCGGGCGCGGCCGGGCCCTTGTTCGACTTGTTCGCGGTGATCGCGTCGAGCTCCTGCTGGGAGCTCCCGTCAGGGTTGAGGTTGTTGATCGGGATCCCGTACTTGGCGGTGAACCCGTCGAGGAGCGCGCCGTAGTTGCACCAGGAGCGTGGCAGGGCGATGGTCGTCAGGCCGCCCTCCTGCTTCGCCGCTGCGACGAGCGCGGTGAGATCGGTTCCTCCGGCGGCCGCGGATCCCGCGGGCGCGGACTCGGAGGCGGGTGCGGACGTCGCCGCGCCCGAACAGGCGGCGAAGAGGATCGCCGCGGCGGCCGCCAGCGGCGCGACGCGGGATACGGATCGAGCTGTTCGCAATTCCCTCTCCTTGTTCTTGCGACTCCGTCGGTCGCGCCCTGCACGTGCGCCAGTCCCCAGGGAAGGTCGCGGTCGTGGGGGACGCCCCTCCCGACTGGGGCATATGACACTCCCCGCTCGTCGGCGTCAAGACGGTGTGTGTTAATGCCGCCCCATCGCCGGTTAACGCGCGGGCGGCGGCGTCCGGGCGAGCAGCCCGGCGGGCACCTGTCGACCACCCTATGCTTGGCCGATGGACGACACGCGCGCTCACGAGGTGCGGAGTGCCGGCGTCGGCCCGGACCTCGCTCATCGCCGCGTCGTCGAGCTGGCGGGCGGCGTCGGCGGGGCCAAGCTCGCCCGCGGCCTCGCGGCACTCCTCGGCGAGCGGCTGACCGTCGTCGTCAACACCGCCGACGATCTCGCTCGCCACGGTCTCGAGATCTCGCCCGACCACGACACGGTCGTCTACACGCTTGCCGGGCTCGACGACCGCGAACGAGGCTGGGGGCTGGCCGGCGAGACGTGGAACGTCATGGCCGGGCTCGAGGCGCTCGGCGAGGAAGCGTGGTTCCGGCTCGGCGATCGCGACCTCGCGACGCACCTCGTCCGAACAGAGCGGCTGAGGCGCGGCGACCGGCCCACCGAGGTCGCCCTCGGACTGCAGCGTGCGCTCGGCCTGCAATCGACGGTCCTGCCGATGACGGACGACCCCGTCCGGACGGAGGTCCTGGCCGACGAGGGCTGGCTCCCGTTCCAGGAGTACTTCGTCCACCGTGCCCAGGCCCCTGTCGTGCGCGCCGTCCGCTTCGCGGGGATCGACGCCGCCCGGCCGACCGCCGAGGTGACGGCTGCGCTGGCGTCCGCCGACGCGATCGTCGTCGCACCCTCGAACCCGCTCGTGTCGGTCGGTCCGATCCTGGCGGTCCCCGGGATGCGGCGGCTCGTGGACGCCGCCCGCGCACGGGGCGTACCGGTCGTCGGGGTCTCGGGGATCGTCGCCGGCGCCGCTCTGAAAGGACCGGCGGACCGCATGCTCGCCTCGCTCGGCCACGACGCTTCCGCGCTCGGTGTCGCCCGCCTCTACGCCGACCTCGTCGACGCGTTCGTCATCGACGAGGCGGACGCGGCGCTCGCACCCGCGATCGAGGCGCTCGGGATTCGGGTGGACGTCGGCGACACGATCATGACCGACGACGACGCCCGCACGCGGGTCGCACGCCTCGTCCTCGCCGCGGCCGCCGCGGAACCCGCATGAGCGTCATCGCCATCGTCCCGGTCCGTGCGCTCGAGGGGGCGAAGTCGCGGCTCGGCGAGGCGCTCGACGCCGAAGAGCGCCGCGATCTCGTCATCCGCCTCCTGCACCGGACGCTCGCGGAGCTCGCGGCGACCGAGACGATCGAGCGGACGATCGTCGTCAGCGCCGACGAGGAGGTCCTCGCGATCGCGCGCTCGGCGGGAGTCGTCCCGCTGCGGCAGGTCGGCGGCGGCCTCAACGCGGCGCTCGACCAGGCCCGCGCCGCGGCGATCGACCTCGGAGCGTCGGGGCTGCTCGTCCTTCCCGGCGACCTGCCGGCCGTCGTCGCGGACGCCCTCGACGCCGTCGTCGAAGCTCGCCCGGCCGGTCCGTCGGTCGTCCTCGTCCCGGACCGTCACGGCCGCGGGACGAACGCGCTCCTCGTCACGCCCGCCGACGTCATCGCCTTCGCGTTCGGCGGCGACAGCAGGGCCGCGCACAGCGCCCTCGCGCGAGCCGCAGGCGCGACCTACGTCGAGCTCGACGGCCCGCTCGCCCTCGATCTCGACACGCCCGAGGACCTGCTCCTCGCCCGTCAGCGCACCGGCGCGGCCGGGTGAACGACGGGGGGCGGATGAACGCGCTGGGTGGTGGCTCCGAGGGCCTTCTCGTGATCGCCGTCCCCGGCATCCCCGAGATCCGCCCCGGCGACGACCTGCCCGCGATCGTCGCCGACGGCGTCGTCGCGACGGTGCGTCTCGGCGTCCTGCGCGAGGACGACGTGGTCGTCGTGACACAGAAGGTCGTCTCGAAGGCCGAGGGCGCCATCGTCGACCTGCGCACGGTCGAGCCACGCCCGGAGGCGGCCGAATTCGCGGAGCGCTGGGACCGCGACCCGCGCCAGGTCGAGGTCGTCCTGCGCGAGGCGCGCCGCGTCGTGCGCATGGCGAACGGCGTGCTCATCACGGAGACGGCACACGGGTTCGTGTGCGCGAACGGCGGGGTCGACGCGTCGAACGTGGGACCGGGCAGCGGGTCGATCGTGACGCTGCTCCCCGTCGATCCCGATGCGTCCGCGGGGCGGATCCGGGCGGCGATCAGGGCACGCGCAGGCGTCGACGTCCCCGTCATCGTGTCCGACTCGTTCGGACGACCGTGGCGCTGGGGCATCGTGGACGTCGCGATCGGCGTGAGCGGCATCGAGCCGCTGGAGGACCTGCGCGGGACACCCGACGCCGACGGACGGGTGATGCGCTCGACCGTCCGCGCCGTCGCCGACGAGATCGCCTCGGCCGCCGAGCTCGCCTTCGGAAAGGTGGCCGGGCGCCCGGTCGCCGTCGTCCGTGGTGCTCATCCGCGACGCGGCGAGGGCTCGATCCGCGACGCGCTCATGCCGCGCGCGGCGGACCTGTTCCCGTGAGGCCGCGGGGCCGGGCGCATCGCGCCGACGCTGCTAGCCTCGACGCGTGAAGTTCGGACTCCAGATCCCGTCGTTCACGTGGCCCGGCGGTCCCGGGGCGATCGGGCCGACCCTGGCGCGCATCGTCCGCACCGCCGACGACGCCGGCTTCGACTCGATCTGGGTCATGGACCACTTCTTCCAGATCCGTGGCGTCGGCGAGCCGACCGAGCCCATGCTCGAGGGCTGGACGACGCTCGGCTTCATGGCCGCCAACTCGCGCCGCGCGCGCCTCGGCCTGATGGTCGGCGGAGTCCACTACCGGAAGCCCGCCCTGTGGGTGAAGGCGGCGACGACGCTCGACGTCCTCTCCGGGGGGCGCGCGTGGCTCGGCATCGGTGCCGCCTGGAACGAGGAGGAGTCGCGCGGTCTCGGCTTCGGCTTCCCGCCGCTCGGCGAGCGCTTCGTGATGCTCGAGGAGACGCTCCGCTACGCCCACGACATGTGGCGCGGGCCCCGCGGCACGGAGGCGGCGTTCGACGGGACCCACGTCCAGGCCGGCCGGCTGCTGAACTCACCGCAGTCCATCACGCGGCCGCACCCGCCGATCATGGTCGGCGGCGGGGGCGAGAAGAAGACACTCCGGCTGGTCGCGCTCTACGCCGACGCGACCAACGTCTTCGGGGACGCGGAGCGGATCCGCGGCAAGTACGCGGTCCTGCGGGAGCACTGCGAGGCGGTCGGGCGGCCCTACGAGGAGATCGAACGGTCGACCCTCCAGTCCGTCCGGCTCTCGACCGACGGCGCCGCGGGCTCCTGGACGCCGTCGCGCGTCGTCGACTCCTTCGGCCGTCTCGGTGAGGCCGGCGCCCAGCACGTCATTGTCAGCGTCCGGTCGGATGAAGGGGTGAGCGGCGTGGAGGACGTCTCCAAGCTGGAGCTGCTCGGCCGCGATGTCTTTCCTCAGCTGCGCGACCGCGGGTCTCCCGCCGCGCCGTAGCCATGCAAAGATACTCCCCGGGGGTATCCCGTTCGTGCTAGGATGGGCGGCGTGAGCGACAACGACAAGACCACGACACCAGCCCCCGGCCGTCCGTTCGGCGGGCTCTCCATCGACTTCTCGGGATCGGCCCCGGGCAGCTCGATCGCCTTCGACACGGGCGCGATCCGGCCGCCCACGCTCGAGGAGCCGGACGCGGAGACGGGCGCCGGGCCGATCGACGCGAAGGTCGTCATCGTGGGCTCAGGACCGGCCGGGTTGACCGCGGCCATCTACGCTGCCCGCGCGAATCTCGAGCCGCTCGTCCTGGCGGGAAGCGCGCCAGGCGGCCAGCTCATGCTCACCAGCGACGTGGAGAACTACCCGGGCTTCCCCGAGGGCATCCAGGGTCCTGAGCTCATGGCCCTCTTCCGCGCCCAGGCGGAGCGATTCGGGACGCGCGTCATCGACGTCGACGTCGACCGGGTCGACCTGTCCGAGCGTCCGTTCCGGCTGTGGGCGCGCGGCACCGAGTACCGGGCGCAGACAGTCATCGTCGCGACCGGCGCGTCGGCCCTCTGGCTGGGTCTCCCGAGCGAGACCCGGCTGCGCGGACAGGGCGTCAGCGCCTGCGCGACGTGCGACGGCTTCTTCTTCAAGGGGCAGGAGATCGCGGTCGTCGGTGGCGGCGACAGCGCTCTCGAGGAGGCGAGCTACCTCACGCGGTTCGCCTCCCGGGTCCACCTGCTGCATCGCCGCGACGCGTTCCGCGGCAGCAAGATCATGATCGCCCGCGTCCTGGCGAACCCCGCGATCGAGGTCCACTACGACACGACGGTCGAGGAGGTCCTCGGCGACGGTCATGTCGAGGGCCTGCGCGTGCGGGACATCAACACGGGCAAGGAACGGACCCTGCCCATCAGCGGCCTGTTCATCGCCATCGGCCACAGGCCGAACACCGCTGCGTTCGCGGGCTGGCTCTCTGTCGACGGAAAGGGCTACCTGACCGTCGAGGAGCACACGATGTCCGAGATTCCCGGCATCTTCATCGCCGGCGACGTCCACGATCACCGCTATCGCCAGGCGGTCACCGCCGCCGGAGAGGGCGCCGCGGCGGCGATCGACGCCGAGCGCTGGCTCGAGGTGGAAGGGGTCGTCGAGGCCCGCGCCCGGGCCGCCGTCTGATCTCGGTGAGCGGGCGCGCCTCGCTCCCCCGTCGGCTGGCCGTTAAGGCTCTTTCACCGAATCTCCGTCGGCGCGTGTCCCGCGCGGGCCGGCGGCGTGTGATAGTCGCCTTCGTGATCCCAACTGCTCGTCTCGGCGTCTTGGCGGCCACCTCGCTGCTCGTCGCCGCCGGCTGCTCCCCGTCTGTCGTCCCCAGCGCCACCGGCGGCTCGCCCGGCCCGACCGGCGGGCAGGCCTCGCCGGGCGCGCCGTCGATCGCCGCGCCGTCCGCGGCTCCTCAGGGATCCGGCGCTCCTCCGCCGACGGCCGCCTCGCCGTTCCCCAACGGGGTGCTCATCGCCGACCGCGGGAATGGGCGGCTCCTCGTCCTCGACGCGTCCCGGCGGATCGTCTGGACTTTCCCCGCCGCCGACAGCTTCTCGCGTCCGACACCGTTCAACGCCGACGACGCCTTCTTCTCCCCCGACGGGAAGACGATCACCGCCAACGACGAGGGCCGGCACGTCATCTACCGCATCGACGTCGCGACGCGGAAGGTCGTCTGGGCATACGGGCACCTGGATCGCGCCGGCAGCGCTCGCGGATACCTGAACACGCCTGACGATGCCTACGGCCTCGTCAACGGCGACATCGTCATCGCCGACATCAACAACTGTCGGATCCTCGAGATCGCGCCGGACAAGTCGATCGTGCGCCAGTGGGGCCGCACCGGCGACTGCCGGACGCACGCGCCGGCGACCTACGGCGCCCCGAACGGGGACACGCCCCTTCCCGACGGTGGCCTCCTCGTCACGCAGATCGACGGACATCGCGTCGAGCGTCTCGCCGCCGACGGCTCGCTGATGTGGGACATCCGGGTCCCGATCGCATACCCCTCCGACGCGCAGCTCGATGCCAACGGCAATGTCGTGGTCGCCGGGTTCACGGACCCGGGCGCCGTCGTCTGCATGAACCCGACGACCGGCAAGGTGTTGTGGCTCTACAGGCCGACGTCAGGAGCCGGCCGCCTCAACCACCCGAGCCTCGCGATGCCGCTTGCCAACGGGATGGTCTCCATCAACGACGACGACAGGAACCGGCTGGTCGTCCTCGACCCGGCGAAGATGAAGCTCGTCTGGCAGTACGGGACGACCGACCGCGCGGGCTCGGGTCCGGGCCAGCTGTCCGACCCGGACGGT
>DASVZT010000123.1:0-6251 GCA_036391495.1 Candidatus Limnocylindrales bacterium | reverse complement strand
CCGTCGGACGGCACGTCGATGCGGGACTGGGTGAGGATGGGGCCGTCCTTGGCCCAGCCGAGCGGGACCCAGTAGCCGTCGACGGCCTCGCGTGTCGTCAGCTCGATCTCGGTCAGCCATTTCGTGGCCGACACGTAGCCGTAGAGACCCGGCACGATCAGGCGCGCCGGGAAGCCATGGGCCGCCGGCAGGGGCGCCCGATCCATCCCGACCGCGATCATGGGCTCGCGGTCGGGCGCCATGGCCCAGGCGGTCGGAAACCCCACCGAGAAATCGTCGTACGACCGCCCGACGATCTGCGTCGCGCCCGGCTTGACGCCCGCCTCGGCGAGGACGTCCTTGAGACGGACGCCCGTCCAGAGCGCGTTCCCGACGAGGTGGCCGCCGACGCGATTGCTGACGCACGCGATCGTCACGTATTGCTCGTAGAGGGGCATCGCCAGCAGCTGGTCGTACGTGAAGGTGAGCGGCCGCTCGACCATGCCCGTGACCCGGAGCTGCCAGTGATCGACCTCGACCTGGGGCACGAGCAGCGCGGTGTCGATCCGGTAGAAGGCGTCGGCCGGGACGACCAGCGGCGTGATGCCCGGCACGGACAGGCTCTGCCCGGCGTCGAGGGGGGAGACAGGGTGGAGCGCGAGCGGGAGCTTCGTGCTGGTCACGACGCCCTCGAAATGCTCGGAGTCGGTCACCGAGCGCCCGATGGCGCCGGCAACCACGGCGCCGCCGAGCGTGCCCGCGCTGGCGATGAGGAATCGCCTTCGCGTCCACGGCTCGTCGGACCTGCCAGCGAGACGGTCCGCGGGACCAGCGTCGGGACGATCGGGCCGGACGGGACGGTCGGGATGATCGGGCAGGACGGGACGGTCGGGCCGGATGGCTGGAGCCCTGGCCAGGAGGGCGCGGAGGGCGACGAGCGCGGCCGCGGTCGAGAGCGCGGCGTTGGCGACCTGCGCCAGGACGGGCGCGTTCGGCTGCACCGCGCCGGCGAGCGCGGCGAGCACGCCGAATGCGACGAAGATCCCCGCGCCGGCGCGCGGCCGGCGAGCGGCGACGAGCCCCGCGACCGCCGCCAGGACGAGCGTCACGATCAGCACGAGCGTGTTCAGGGCCGCCTTGTCGTTCAGGCCGAACAGCGCGACCACGAGGTCCTTGGCGCCCGGGGGTTGCAGGGCGATGGCGACGGCGCCGACCGAGACGACCGCCGACGTGCTCGCCGGGACGGCGGCCGCGACAAGCTCGGAGGTCGCCGCGGCGACGCCGGCCGCGAGCGCACCGGAGAGCGCCGCAGCCCATGGCCGGGGGACGCGCGGCCCATGGGGCGCCTGCATGGCGCGAAGGTACCGCGCCTGCAGGATCCTGCACATCTGCTGCCGAACACCGAGCGGTCGGCGCTCGGGGTCGTGGGGCCCGGCGGCTCGCATCGGGTGTCGCGTGCCTGCGCGATCGGTTCGCGGCAGCCCGGTTGCAGCGCGGCTGGCGGCCGAGGGGCTCATAGCCCAAGTAGGTCTATCCAGCGTCAGGACGCGACCGACCGACCGTCCGGGAGGGCGCACACCGGGCGGATGTCGCCGCCGTCAGCACTGCCGGTGCTATGCGCGGCGGCAAACGGACATTCGCGGCCCGGGATCGGATGGAGGCCGCCCGCGATGGCGACTCCTAGACCTTCTTGGGATATCCCCCTGCCAGCGGAGGAGCGGGCGCACGGCGGACTCTCTGCCGCCGTGACCCGGCGCCCTCAGCGTGGCGTCAGCGTGGGCTTGTCGGCGCCGACGTGGCCGCCGTCGGCATCTCCGCCGCCCCCGCCCCCGCCGCCGCCGTCGTCGCGGCCGTGGCGTAATACCGTCGGTATTCCGCCGGCGACATCGAGCACGAGCGCGCGAAGACCTTGTAGAACTGGTGCAGGTTGGAGTAGCTGACCGTCTCCGCCACCTCCGCGACGGACATCTCGGTCGTCAGCAGCAGCCGCTTCGCCTCGTTCACGCGGACCTGGGTCACGTAGTCCTTGAAGCTGACCCCCGTCACGTCCTTGAAGAGGTGACGCACGCGCGACGAGCTGACGTGCGCGATGTCCGCCACGTCGTCCAGCCTGATGCTCTCGCCGCGATGGCGGTCGACATAGGCGAGGACCGGCCTGATCTGGCCACGCCGGTCGGTTGCCGCTCGCGCCGCCCCCATCGCCCCGGCACCGCGCTCCCGGTTCACGAGCGCCAGGACGCGTCGCAGCGTCGCGTCCGCGAGGTGGCGCTCAGCCGGGTCGTGCCGCTCCCAGATGCGGCGCAGCTCCTCCAGCGCGGGTGCCAGCTCGCGGCCGAGGCCGGATGCGCCGCCGATCCGCGGCGAGGCCGTCCGCTCGTCGACGCGGAACGGCGCGAGATACCCGGCGTCGAGCTCGCGGCAGCCGGGGCCGGCGATGAGCTCCGGACGGAACAGGACAAGCAGCAGCCTCAGGCACGTACCCGGTCGCGCCAGCGCGACGTGCGGCTGCGAGTTGTCGATGAGGAAGATGTCGCCCGGTTCCGCCGCCAGCCGGCGCTGCCCGAACAGGAACTCGCCCCGTCCGTCGAGGACCAGCGCGATCTCGAGATGGTCGTGCCAGTGCATCCGGTCGCGGTCGCCCTGCGCGGCGTACTCGAGGACCGCCAGCGGGAACGCGGGCTCCATGTCCTGATTCCAGACGAACAGCGTCACGGGCGGGACGGTCGCAGCCCGGCAGCCGCATCGGACAGGGCCGGTCGGCTCGAATCGCCGGGCCGCCCGGCCGACGACAGCCGCTTCTGCCAATCACTCGACCCGGCCTGACATTGCTCCAGGAGGTGCGTGGCCGGACCATCGACGGCGTCGGAATCCGCGCGTCGCCCCGGCGCCGCGCCTCGCAGGAGAACCGGGCCATGACCTTCCCGCACCTGTTCAGCCCGCTCCAGCTCGGCAACATGGAGCTTGCCAACCGGATCGTCCACGTGCCGACCGACGTCAGCTCATCCCATGCCGACGGCGAAGTCAGCGAGCACGACATCCATCACCACGAGGAGATCGCCCGCGGCGGCGCCGGGTTCGTCATCGTCGGCGCGACGACCCCCGACATGAAGACGGGCCGGCCAACCGTCACCTGCCTGGTCGCCGACGGCGACAACTACATCCCGGGCCTGGCCCGCCTCGCCGAGTCGATGCACCGCTACGGCGCGAAGTGCGCGGTCCAGCTCCAGCACCCCGGCCGCCAGGCCGCTATCCCCCGCTACAACACGCTCGGCGCGACCGACCGCGTCCTCAAGCTGCCCTGGTCGGCCGGCCACGAGATCGTCTACGAGAACGCCGAGGAGAAGGGCAAGGAGATCCGCGAGGCCTCCATCAAGGAGATCCTCGAGATGGTCGACATGTTCAGCGAGGCCGCCTGGCGGGTGAAGCAGGCCGGCTTCGATGCCGTCGAGCTGCATGCCGCCCACGGGTACTTCCTGTCGGAGTTCATGAGCCCGTTCCTCAACAAGCGGACCGACCGGTTCGGCGGCAGCTTCGAGAACCGGATGCGCTTCCTCCTCGCAGTCGTGGATTCGATCCAGAAGAAGTGCGGCAGGAGCTTCCCGCTCCTCGTCCGCTACTCCTTCGACGAGTATTACGAGGGCGGCCGGGGCGCCGAGGAGGGCGTCGAGATCGCCAGGCTCCTCGAGCGGGCGGGTTGCGCTGCCGTCGATCTCTCGATGGGGATGCAGGAGAGCCCGGGCGCCGGCTTCGACCCGATGCAGTACCCGCAGGGCTGGGCGACCTACGCGGCCGAGATGACCAAGCAGGCGGTCAGGATCCCCGTCATCACCAGCCACTCCCTGCGCGATCCCGAGTACTGCGAGCGGATCCTCGCCGAGGGCAAGACAGACCTCGTCGGCCTCGCGCGCCAGCTCCTCGCCGACCCCTACTGGCCCGTCAAGGCGAAGTACGGCAAGGTCCGCCAGATCCGGCGCTGCATCTCCTGTCTCGGCGGCTGCTGGCAGGAGTCGCTCATGGCGAAGAAGGAGATCGCCTGCTCGATCAACGCCGCGTGCGGCAACCCGGCGTACGCCCGCATGAAGCGGACCGAACGGCCGGTCAGGGTCGCCGTCGTCGGCGGCGGGCCGGCCGGCATGGAGGCCGCCCGCATCGCGACCGAGCGCGGCCACCACGTGACGCTCTACGAGAAGGCCGGTGAGCTCGGTGGGGCGATGAAGTACGTCTGCCTCGTGCCGGGCAAGGAGAAGATGCGCTGGTACCTCGACTGGATCCGCGACCAGCTCATGGATCTCATGGTCGACGTCCGGCTCAACCAGGCTCCGACGGTCGGCGAGCTGGCCGGTTACGACGTCGTCCTCAACGCGACCGGGGCGCGCTCCTTCGTCCCGGACGTCGCCGGCGACGCCTCACGCGTCGTCCCGTTCGAGGAGGCGATGTCGTGCCCGAAGATCGCCTGTGAATGTCACCCGGGTGGGCGGAAGCTGCGCAAGCTCGGCCAGCGAGTCCTCCTCTGGGGCGACCACTACGCGGCGGTCGACACGGCCGCCTTCCTCGGCAACATCGGCAAGGAAGTCACGATCGTCACGGAGAACCGCGAGTTCGCCGCCGACGTCGAGGTCATCCACATGTACGTGCTGCGCAAGCGGTTCGCGCAGTCCGACGCGGAGGTCCTGCATTCGCGGCCGTACCCCCACCCGGTGACGATCCTGACCGGCACGACGGTGGCCGAGATTCGCGAGGGCGAGGTCGTCCTGCAGGACAAGGACTTCGGCCGCCGGACGCTGGCGGTCGAGGACGTCGTCAGCTGCCACACGACCCCCGATATCGCGCTGCTCGCCGACCTGCGGGCGGCCGGTGTCCACGTCCTCAACGTGGGGGATGCCGTCCGGCCGCGCAACCTCTACCACGCGGTGAAGGAGGGGAGCGCCTTCGGTCTCGAGATCGACGAGAACCTCCTTTTCAACCCGAACGGTGCGATCCTGAGCGACCTTCCGTCGGACGTCCTCGCCCAGCTCACGCGGACGGAGGGACCGGCATACTCGACCGCGCGCATGCTGGAGCTGGTCGAGCTCGGTGCGCGCAGCGGCGCGAGGTGAGCGCGCCGCGGACAGTCCGGGCGCCGGGGAGTCCCGCCACGCGGGCGCCGCGGCGTCCCACGCAGGAGAGGAGCCTCCCATGAAGGAACACGCCGTCACCATGCTCGGGACGGGCCTCATCGGCGACTTCTACACGATGACGCTGAACGGCCGCCGCGGTCGCGATCGCGTCCGTGTCGTCTATTCGCGCAGCGCGGAGCGCGGCCGGGCCTTCAGCGAGCGCTGGGGGATCCCGGAGTCGACCACCGACATGGAGGCGGCCATCCGCCATCCGGACACGGACATCGTCGTCGTCGGGCTGCCGAACCATCTCCACGAGCAGGCGATCGTCGCAGCGGCCAACGCCGGCAAGGCCATCCTCTCGACGAAGCCGCTCGGGCGGAACGCCGAGGAGGCGCGCCGGATCCTCGAGGCCGTGGAGCGGGCGGGCGTGTTCGCGGGCTACCTCGAGGACCTCTGCTACACGCCGAAGACGCTCAAAGCGATCGCCGCCGTCGAGTCGGGGGCGTTGGGCGACGTGACGTGGGTCCGCTCGCGCGAGACCCACCCGGGTCCGCACTCGGCATGGTTCTGGGATGGCCGGCTGACCGGCGGCGGCGCGATCATCGATCTCGGCTGCCACTGCATCGAGATCATCCGCAACTTCGTGGGCAAGGGGAACCGGCCGGTCGAGGTCATGTGCCACACCGACACGCTGGTCCACCCCATCGACGACGAGGACAACGCGATCGCGCTCATCCGCTTCGAATCCGGGGCGATCGGGCAGTTCGAGGTGAGCTGGACGTTCCGCGGCGGGATGGACCTGCGCGACGAGGTCGCGGGCACGCATGGGACGATCTGGCTCAACCACTTCCTGCGCACCGGCTTCGAGATGTTCACGGCCGCCGGCAGCAGCGGATATGTCGCCGAGAAGGCCGAGACGGCCGCCGGCTGGCTCTTCCCCGTCGGCGACGAGGTCTCCGAGCTGGGCTACGTGGACATGTTCGCGGACATGTTCGACGCGCTCGACGGTGGGCGAACCCCGCGGGAGACCCTGTACGACGGCTACGTCGTCAACGCCGTCATGGACGCCGCCTACCGCTCGGCCCGGAGCCGCGCCTGGGAACCGGTCGAGCTCTTCGAGTGGCGCGGCGGCTCCACCCCCCGGATCGCGAGCGAGCCGGAGATGTTCGAGGG
>DASVZT010000122.1:0-14640 GCA_036391495.1 Candidatus Limnocylindrales bacterium | reverse complement strand
GGGTCGGGGCCGTCCGGCGCCTCGAGCTCCGCCAGCCAGGAATCGAGGGCAGCCTGGAGGTCGCGGATGCGGCGGGCGACCGGCGCGGCGTTCGTGGCGAGGATCCCGGCGCCCATCGTCGGGTCGCCCATCGCGAGACGGGTGGCACTGGCCCACCCTCCCGCGGCGAGCGGTGCCGCCGTCTGCCAGGAGCCCGCACCGCCGCCGTCTCCCGCAAGTGCGCCCGTGACCGCCTCGACGAGCGCGACCGACGAGACGAGGGGGAGGTGACTGATCGCCGCGACGGCCTCGTCATGGACGCGGGCGTCCATGACGAGAGGCCGGGCACCGCAGGCGCGGGCGAGCCACTCCACCCTGGCTGCGTCGTCCAACCGCCCGGCCGCACCGACGAGGACCCATGGACGATCGACGAAGAGGTCGTCGGCCGCAGCTCCATAGCCCGCGAGCTCGCGGCCCGCCATCGGGTGGCCCCCGACGAATGGCAGCCCGCGCTCCGCGGCACGGGCCACGATGGTCGCCTTCGTGCTGGCGACGTCGGTCACGACCGCGCCCGGCGCCAGGACGTCCCGCAGCGGACCGCCGAGCTCGTCGACCAGCGCGAGGCATGCGAGGGGGGGCGCCGCGAGGACGACGAGGTCGGCGTCGGCGATCGCGGCGGGCAGGGACGCCGCGACCTCGTCGACGATGTCGGTCTCGAGCGCGAGCATCGGACCGCGGCCGGTCGGGCTCCACGCGACGATCTCCGGCGGCTCCTCGCCACCGAGGTCAGCGCCGGGTCGACGAAGCGCACGGGCGATCGAGCCTCCGATCTGCCCGAAGCCGACGAGGGAGATGCGCATCTCAGGCTCCTCGCCTGTCGGCGTCCTCCGCCAAGCCGATCGTCAGCCGGGCCGGCCGGAGTCGGACCGGCCGGAGTCGGACCGGCCGGAGTCGGACCGGCCGGCAGCCGAACGCCCGTCCCCGTCGATCCGCCGCGGCCCCGTCCGCCGGTCGTCGTGGCGCCGCTCGCCGCGGAACATCGGCGGACCGGGCGCGTCGGCGGGATTGCGCCGTCGGTCGATCCCTCGACGCTCGTCGCCGCGCCTCTCCTCGTTCATGAAGGCACCGCATCGCGGACACCGCCGCTCCTCCGCGAACAGCGATTCGATCGGCGCGACCGTGTAGATCTGCCGACCGCACGTGAAGCAGGCAAGACGTGGCATCGCCCTCGATCGTACCCCCGTGATGCGATCGCTCCCAGACCGGGGTTCCGCTGCCCGGTCCGAGGCTCACCCTGGCTCAGACCCCCAGCTGTCGGTCACCCTGGCTCAGACCCCCGGCAGGGCGGCCAGCGCCGCGCTCACGCGGTCGGCCGGGAACTCGTAGTCCTCGAGCGCGCCGGCGAGGTACCGCTCGTACGCCGTCAGGTCGAAGTGGCCGTGACCGCTCAGGTTGAAGACGATCGTGCGCGTCCGCCCTTCCTCCTTCGCCGCGAGCGCTTCGTCGATCGCGACGGCGATCGCGTGGTTGGACTCGGGCGCGGGGAGGATGCCCTCCGAGCGGGCGAACGTGACGCCGGCCGCGAATGTCGCGGTCTGGGCGACGGCGCGCGCGTCGATGATCCCCTCCTCCTTGAGGAGGCTGACCAGCGGCGACATCCCGTGGTATCGCAGCCCGCCGGCGTGGATCGGCTCGGGGATGAAGTCGTGGCCGAGCGTGTGCATCTTCACGAGCGGGGTCAGCTTCGCCGTGTCGCCGAAGTCGTACGCGTACACGCCACGCGTCAGGCTGGGTGCGGCGGCGGGCTCGGCCGCGATGACGCGATAGCCGGAGTCCGGCTCGCCGCGCAGCTTGCGGCCGATGAACGGGAAGGTGAACCCGGAGAAGTTGGAGCCGCCGCCCGCGCACGCGATGAGGACGTCCGGCACGTCGCCGGCCATCTCCATCTGGCGGACGGCCTCCTCGCCGATGACGGTCTGGTGGAGCATCACGTGGTTCAGGACCGACCCGAGCGAGTACTTCGTGTCGTCGCGGGTCGCCGCGTCCTCGACGGCCTCGCTGATGGCGATGCCGAGCGAGCCGGTCGTGTCCGGTGTCGTGGCGAGGACGGCTCGCCCGTAGTTCGTCGTCGGCGAGGGGCTGGCGACGACCTCGGCGCCGTAGGTCTCCATGAGCATCCGGCGATACGGCTTCTGGTCGTAGCTCGCCCGGACCATGTACACCTTGACCTCGAGACCGAAAAGCGCGCCGGCGATCGCGAGCGAGGTCCCCCACTGGCCCGCCCCGGTCTCGGTCGCGAGTCGCTTCACGCCCTCGTTCTTGTTGTACCAGGCCTGGGCGATGGCGGTGTTCGGCTTGTGGCTGCCGCCCGGGCTGACGCCCTCGTACTTGTAGTAGATGTGGGCTGGCGTATCGAGCACCTTCTCGAGCCGTCGGGCGCGGTGGAGCGGGCTCGGCCGCCACAGCTTGTAGACCTCGCGGATCGGCTCGGGGATCTCGATCTCGCGGTCGGTCGAGACCTCCTGGGCGATGAGCGCCATCGGGAAGAGGGGCGCAAGGTCGGCGGGTCCGATCGGCTGGCCGGTCCCGGGATGCAGGACCGCCGGCGGCGGGACGGGCAGATCGGCCGCGATGTTGTACCAGGCGCGCGGGATCTCGGTCTCGTCGAGGATGTACTTCGTCCGGTCGTCGGCCATGGTGTCCCTCGGTCGCCCAGGTCGTCGCCGCGCATCGGCGGGCGCTCCGATGCCGCTCGCGGTCGCGTCGTCGCGTGGTCGCGCGGGGAGGTCCTCGGACCACGGACCCGTGCGGACGGTAAAGCCTATCGGCTGCGGCGGCGTCTCCGCAAGGCGGGTGTCCACAGCATCGCGAGCGAGGCGACAGGCAGGACGACCAGGACGCCGTGGAGCTGGCCGTTGCCCTTGCCCTGGCTGCCCGCATCGCCGTGCTGACGGCCGTTGTCGCCGCCGTTCCGGGCATCCTGGCCGCCGGTGATCTGGCCGGCGCCGCCGGCATCCTGGCCGCCGGCGTTCTCGCCCTGCCCGCGATCCTCGCCGCCACGACAGGGGCGTGGGTCGGGGGGCATCGTCTTCGACAGTCCGGGAGGACTCCCGACGTCACCGGGGCACGGTGGAAGCGCCCTCGCCGGAACGGCGGTCGGGCGTGGCGTCGGGTGCGGCGTCGGAGTCGGTCCGGCCTCCGTGGGCAGCGGCGTCGGCGGCGTGGTGACCACGATCGTCGGCGTGGGGGTGCCCGGGGTCGGGACGGCTGCGGTCGGAACCGGTGTCGGTCGCGGCGTCGGGGTGGCCACGGGAACGATCGCGCTCGGTCGAGGCGTGGGGATGACGACCGCCACGATCGGCGTCCCCGTCGGTGTCCCCGGCGTGGAGGACAGCGGCGTCGAGGCACCGGGCCCCTCTCCACCGGGACCGCCCGACCCGCCGGACCCGCCGGACCCGCCGGACGGTGCGGGCGAAGGTGAGGGCTCGGGCGTCGGGCCGGGGCCGCCGTCGTGGAAGGCCGGCCCCGGGGAGGCGCCTGCCGACGCCGCGGGCGACCCGCCGGGCCCGGACGAGGGGCCTTCGGCGGTGATGCCGCCGACCGCACCGGAGGGGCCAGGAGTGGCAGGGGAACGTCCAGTTCCGCCCGGTCCGGCGATCGCCGTGTCGCCGGACGAGCCGGGCGTGACGATCGCCGCCCCCGGCGGCGGTGACGGTGTGAACACCCCCCCGGCGCCCCCGACGGCGAGGGCCGCGACGATGAGGAACAGGTTCAGGCCGCCCAGCGCCAGCACGATCCGCGAACGCTGGTCGAACGGCTGCATCATCCTCCCAACCTCGCTTCGGACAGCTGTTCATAGCGCGCCGGTCCGTGCCCCGTGTGACTCTCGAACAGGACGACCCGGTCCACCGTCCATGCCTCCCGGAAGCGTCCCGCAGCGGCAACGAGCGCGTCGGCCGTCACCGCACCGGCATGGACGCCGTCGGCGCGGGCAACGGTGAGGTGGGCCCTGAACCCGCGCTCCTCGCGCGGCCAGCCCGCATCCACGAGGAGGTCCTCCACCCCCGACGCGAGGCTGGCGAGCTGCTCGAGCCCGCGCGAGATCCCGAGCCAGAGCACCCGTGGGCGGGCGCGATCCGGGAATGCGCCGCCGCCGGCGATCTCGACCTCGAACGGACCGGCCGCTCCAGCCGCACGCGTGACGATCTCGCCGAGGGCGGGCAGTCGATCGTCCAGCGTCGGGCCGAGGAATCGCAGCGTCAGGTGGAGGCCGTCCATCCGCACCCAGCGCACCTCGCGCTCCCCTTCGCCGTTCCTGCCACCGCTCGCGAGGGTGGCGGCGACGTCGTCGCGGACGCCGTGGACGAGACGGGACACCGAGTCGGCGACCGGCGATGGAAGCGGTGTCGCGATGAAGAGGCGACGACCGGGCATCGACCGCTCGGCGACCCAGCGGGGCACGGGGGCAGCGGTTGGTCTCACGCGATAGGGCTCACCGTCGTTCTCGCTCCCAGGCGGCCCGGTCGGCCAGCAGCACGTTCCTGGCGCGGTCGCCGTCCCGCCATCCGACGACCGACGTCGCCTTGCTCTCGAGGAGCTTGTAGGTCTCGAAGAAGTGCTCGATCTCGACGAGTCGATGGGGTCGGACCTGCTCGAGGCGCTCCACGTGGTTCTGGTTCGGATCGCCGAGCGCGACGCAGAGCACCTTGAAGTCGAACCCGTTCTCGTCGCTCATCTCGAGCCCGCCGATCGGACGCGCCCAGACGTGGCAGCCGGTGAAGGTCGGCTCGTCGATGATGAGGAGTGCGTCGGTGTGATCGCCGTCGGACGCGCGCGTCTCGCCGATGAAGCCGTAGTCGAAGTTGTAGTGGACGGCCGACGCCAGCACCCGATCGAGACGGTAGACCTCCGCCTTCTCGTCGTACTCGTACTTGTTGCGGCTGCCGCGGGGAATCTCGACGACGATCTCGACGATCTCCGGGAAGCGCGCCCCGTAGTCCATCGTCGTCGTCGGGCCTCGGTCAATCGTTGTACAGCCGCTCTTCGATGAGCTTCTCCTGGACCGTTCGGCCATTCGGGTCGAAGCAGGAGAACTCGAAATGCTTCTCGTATTCGAGGTCGACGTTGTCCTGGCCGCCGCGGTTCTTCTCGATCGAGGCGATGATCCAGTCCCGGAATCGTTGGGCCTGGTATGGGTTGAACTCGATGTTGACCTTGGCGACGATGTTGTACTTCTCGTTGAGGATCAGGATGATGTCGGCCTCGTAGTTGATCGCCGACGAGCCGCGCAGGTGGAAGTTGCGCAGGCGCGAGGCCTTCAGGCCTTCCTTGTCCGCGGCGACGATCGCGATGACCGGGACCTCCTCGGACAGCGCGATGTCCTTCAGCCCGTTGACGACGAAGGTGACCTTCTCGGATTCCGACGTCGGCTCCGGGATCTGCGGAACCTTCTGGAGGTAATCGACGACGACGACGAGGCGCCGGTCGCCCGAGAGCTCCCGGTGCTGCTGGACGAGGAGCCGGATGTTGTCGATCGTGCTCGCCGTCTGCGATCCGCGCAGCAGGAAGAGGTTCTGGCCGTAGCGCGCGATCCGATCGAGGCTGGGCCGGAGCTTCGGGTTCGCGGAGAGATCGGCGGCGCGCTTACCGCCCGACGAGAGGTACGTGCCCAGGATCTCCTTGCGGACGTCCTGGATCTTGACCGCGCCCGTCTGCTGCGGCATGGCCGGCAGAGCGGACTCCATCGCGATCAGCCGGTCGAGCAGGTACTGCTCGTCGTGCTCGAAGCAGAGGTACAGGACGTTGGCCTGGCCGCCCGACGCGACGTTGCGCGCCATCTGCAGCGCCATCGTCGTCTTGCCGGTCCCCTGGGCGCCGCCGACGAGGAGCAGCTCCCCGGGGCGCAGGCCGGTGCCGATCGTCTTGTCGAGCGGGGTGAATCCCAGCGGGATCGGCTGATACTCGCCGACGCGGCCGCTCGACACCTTCTCGTTGAGCTCGACGAGCGCGTCGAGGGCGGACTGCGGCGCCATGCTCCCGCCCGCCGTCTCGAGACGCCAGGGTGTCCCCTCCGCCGAGTTGGTGTCCCGCTCCGCCGCCTCGGTGCTCATCCCGGCCTACCTCCCGATGCTCCGTTGGCCGGATGGTAGCACCCGCCAATACGAACTCGAACGGGAGCGCTCAGGACGGCCCCGCCATCTCTCCGTAGCCCTCGAAGAACCGGATCATCGTCCTGATCCCGCCCTCGAGGTTGCGCAGGTCCATCCACTCGTTGGGCGCGTGGAAGTTGCCATCCGGCGGCATGAATCCCATGACGGTCACCGGCAGCCCGACGATGGCGGCGAACGAGGCGGCGACGGGCACCGATCCGCCCTGCCGGACGTCGAGCGGGGGCTTGCCGAACGTCTCCTCGAGCGCGTCCGCGAAGGCGGCCGTCGCGGGGTGGTCGGTCGAGGTGGAGATCGGCAGACCGCCCCCCTGAGATGTGACCGTGACCGTGACGCCGGGCGGGGCGATGTCGAGGATGTAATCGCGGACGAGCTCGAAGACGCGCGCGGGACGCTGGTCGGCGACCAGGCGGCAGGTGATCTTGGCGCCCGCGCGTCCCGGGATGATCGTCTTCGTCCCCTCCCCCGAGAAGCCGCCCCAGATCCCGTTGACGTCGAGCGTCGGCCGGGCGCCGACACGCTCGAGGGTCGTCCAGCCCGCCTCGCCGACAAGCTCGGTCACGCCGAGCTCGCGCCGCAGCTCCTCCTCGTCGATCGGGAGCGCCGCGAGCCGGCCGCGGCCGGTCTCGTCGAGCGGGACGACGTCATCGTAGAAGCCGGGCACGAGGATGCGGCCGTCCGCGCCCTTGAGCGCGGCGACGATCCCGGCGAGCGCGTTGACCGGATTCGCGATCGCGCCGCCGTACTCGCCCGAGTGGACGTCCTGGAACGGGCCCTTGACGAGAACCTCGAGGGCCATGATGCCCCGCAGCGCCACGGTCACCGCCGGGGTGTTGCCGAGGAAGAAGCCGGAGTCGGCGACGAAGGCGGCGTCGGCGGCGAGGCGCGCCCGGTTCGCCTCGAGCCACGGATCGAGGTGGACGGAGCTCGACTCCTCCTCCCCCTCGAAGACGAGCTTGACGTTGAGCGGGAGCTCGCCCCGCACGGCGAGCAGCGCCTCGAGCGCGGCGATGAGGACGACGATGTTCGACTTGTCGTCCGACGCCCCGCGGGCGAGGAGGCGGTGGTCGCGCCGGACGGGCGAGAACGGCGTCGCCTCCCACTCGTCGAGGGGGTCGACCGGCTGCACGTCGTAGTGGGCGTACAGGAGGACCGTAGGGGCGCCCGGGGCGTGGAGCCAGTCCGCGTACACGATGGGGTGGCCGCCCGTCTCCTCGAGGGAGACATGCTGCAGGCCGATCCGCCCGAGCTCGTCCGCGAGCGCCTGGGCGGCTCGCCGACAGTCGCCGGCGTGGGCCGGGATCCCCGAGATGCTCGGGATGCGCAGGAGCTCCTCGAACCAGTGCAGCCGGCGGGCGCTCGTGGAGTCGAGATGGGCCTCGAGGTCGGCTGAGACAGGGCTGTGCATGACGGCGCTCCACGGCGGTCGGACGGTTTCGTGGGACGTGACGATTCTATCGGCCGACCGGGGTCCCACGCAGCGGCCGACCGGGCCGACGACCGCGGACGCGCGGCAGCGGCCGACCGACCGCGGAATCCAACGGCCGGACCGCGAGGGTCCGGCCGTCTCCGGTTCGAGGAGCGAGCCGGCTTACGCCGGGCTCGGCCGCGGGTTCGGGGCGGGCGTTCCCACCTGCGGCGCCGGCGGTGGCGTCGTGGTCGTGGCCGGCGGCGTCGCATCGAGGCCGGGCTTGGGCGGGATGTCGCTGAAGAGCTTCTCGAACTCGTCCGCGTCGACCGTCTCCTCGGCCACGAGCTTGTCGGCCAGCGCATTGAGCTTGTCGCGGTGCTCGACGAGCACCTCCATCGCCCGCTGGTATCCGCGGTCGATGATCGCGCGCACCTCCTCGTCGATCTGCTTGGCGACCTCGTCGGAGTAGTTGCGCTGCTCGCCGATCTCGCGGCCCAGGAAGACGAGCTCGTCGCGCTTCCCGAACGAGAGAGGACCCAGGCGGTCGCTCATCCCGAACTCGGTGACCATCCGGCGCGCGAGCATCGTCGCCTTTTCGATGTCGTTCGACGCACCCGTCGTGGTGTCCCCGAACACGAGGCGCTCGGACGCGTTCCCGCCGAGAAGGCCGGCGATCTTGTCCTCGAACTCCGTCTTGCTCTGGAGGTAGCGGTCCTCGGTCGGCAGGGCCATCGTGTAGCCGAGGGCCATGCCGCGGCTGATGATGGTGACCTTCTGCACGGGGTCGCACTTGGGCAGGATCCGCTGGACGACGGCGTGGCCGCCCTCGTGGTAGGCGATGATGACCTTCTCCTGGTCGGAGATGATCCGGCTCTTGCGCTCCGGACCGGCCACGATCCGCTCGAGCGCCTCCTGGAACTCGGGCATCCCGATGACCTTCTTGTTCCGCCGCGCGGACAGGATGGCCGATTCGTTGACGAGGTTGGCGAGGTCGGCCCCCGAGAAGCCGGGTGACTGGCGGGCGATGTTCTCGATGTCGACGCTCTTGTCGAGGGGCTTGCCCTTCGTGTGGACCTTCAGGATCGCGACGCGGCCCTTCATGTCGGGGCGATCGAGGATGACCTGGCGGTCGAAGCGGCCCGGGCGCAGGAGCGCGGGGTCGAGGACGTCGGGGCGGTTCGTGGCGGCCACGACGATGACGTTCGTGTTCGTGTCGAAGCCGTCCATCTCGACGAGGATCTGGTTCAACGTTTGTTCGCGCTCGTCGTGGCTGCCGCCGAGGCCGGCACCGCGCTGGCGACCGACGGCGTCGATCTCGTCGACGAACACGATGCACGGCGAGTTGCGCTTGGCCTGATCGAAGAGGTCGCGGACCCGGCTGGCGCCGACTCCCACGAACATCTCCACGAACTCGGAGCCCGAGATCGAGAAGAACGGGACGCCGGCCTCGCCGGCGACCGCCCGGGCCATGAGGGTCTTGCCCGTACCGGGGGGCCCGACGAGAAGGACGCCGCGCGGGATGCGCGCCCCGAGCGAATTGAACTTCTCGGGGTACTTGAGGAACTCGACGACCTCCTGGAGCTCCGTCTTCGCCTCGTCCACGCCCGCGACGTCGGCGAAGGTCACGACCGTCTTGTTGCCGAGGAACATCCGCGCCCGGCTCTTGCCGAAGCTCAGGGCCTGGTTATTGGTCCCCTGGGCCTGGCGCATCATGAAGAAGATGAAGCCGCCGATCAGGATGATGGGCAGCAACCCCGTCAGGATCAGGCCGAGCCAGGAGGTGTCGGCCGGCTTCTCCGCCTTGTAGACGCTCGGGTCGAGCGTGATCCCGCCGGTCTTGGCCGCCTGCTGCATCTGGGAGTTGACGTCCGTCAGCACGCTCGGCACGACGGTCGTGTAGGTCGCCCCGTCCTTGGACGTCACGGTCAGGTTCTGGTCCTGCTGGACCACCGACGTGATCTTGCCCTGCTGGACGTCGGCGAGGAACTTCGAGTATCCGACGGTGGGCTGGTTCGGGGTCTGGATGAGCCAGGTGTAGAGCAAGAGGACGGTGCCCACCACGAGGACGAGCATCACGATCCCGTTGCGGAAGAACTTCGCGTTCAAGAGGGCCTCCGAGTGCGCGACCGGCGCAGCACGCCGACCGTAGGACGAGTATAGCCGCCCCCTCCCGGAGGTCCCGTTACGTCGAAGTGGCGACTTCGGCGAAGAATCCGACGCCCGGGTGACGGCGGCCGGGCTCGACGGCCCTCGCCTGAAACGAATCGGCGACGCACTTCCTCGATCGCGCGATGCCCCCGGGACACGCGTTCCAGCACCTTCGACATGAACCGCGCGCGCACCGACGACAGGCGACGCAGGCGGCGACCCGAGCAGCAGGCGCCGTCACCGCGGGGCGGGCCGCGAAGGGCCGGCGGACCGGCGCCGATGTCCGCGTCACCCCGAGGAGACCATGGCCGACTCTCGCGACAACCTTCGTGTCGCGTCCGACGCCCTCCTGCGCGATCTCGAGATCCTCGAGTCGCTGGAGGAGCGCAAGCGGACCCTCGACCTCGCAAACCCGCAGGTGACCGACCTCGCCCGCCGGATCGAGACGCTGGCCCGCCGGATCCTCGCCTCGAGCGGCGCCCAACGCTCCATCACCGAGGACGCGCAGCTCGTGGCAGCCGAGCGTGGACCGGGCGTGTCCGTGGGATCGATCGAGGACACCCCGCGGGCGGCCCACGAGATCCTCCTCGAGTGGCGGCATGCCGAGCGCCGCCTGGCCGATGTCGACCCCGGTTCGGCCGAGGCGGTCGAGCTCGGGGCGACCGTCGTGGCCCTGCGCGAGGAGTACCGGCGCGCCTTCGAGGCGGCTCGCCGGCGCTGAGCGGTCCGCCGGGGCGTTGGGCACCCAGGTCAGGCGGGGGCGACCACCCGCGGGGACTCGGACAGGCCCGTCCGCGGTGACGAGCCTGACGGGCTCGTCGGGCTCGTCGGGATCGTCGCCCCGACGCCAGGAGTCGCCATGACCACCGGGACGCAGATCCGGACAGTGGCGCCCTTCCCGGGAGCGCTCGCCGCGTGGGCGTGTCCATCGGCGGCGCGGACAAGGGCGTGCACGCTCGACAGCCCGAGACCGGTCCCCCGTCCGACGGGTTTGGTCGTGAAGTAGGGCTCGAAGGCCCGGCGGAGCGTCTCCTCGTCCATGCCCATGCCGTCGTCCGCGACCTCGATCGAGAGGTAGGTTCCCGCGTGGGCGATGCCGACAGCCGTGGCGAGCGAGTCGTCCTCGACGACCTCGCGGGTGGCGATGCGCACGTGGCCGCCAGCCGGGAGGGCATCGCGGGCGTTCACGGCCAGGTTGATGAGCGCACGCTCGAGCCCGGCCGGATCGAGCTCGGCGACCGTGTCGCCTGCCCCAAGCGTCAGCTCGAGCCCGATGTCGGAGCCGAGCAGCGCGGTCAGGCTGTCGCGCAGCCCGGCGATGCTCGTGTCGACGTCCGTCGGCACGAGCGTCGCTTCTCCCAGGCGCCCGAGCGAGATCAGACCGGCCGCCACGGAGCGGCCGTGCTCCACCGCGGAGCGGATCCGCGCCACGTCCGCCCGGCCGCGATCGCCGAGCGTGGGGTCGGCGCTCAGGACACCCGCGAACACGTCGATGCCGAGGAGGATGTTGGCGAAGTCGTGGGCGGTGGTCGCCGCCATGCGCGCCAGCGCCTCCAGCCGCGCCAGCTCGCTGGTGCGCGCCGCGATCGCCAGGCGCTCCTCCTCGGCCGCGCGCAGCGCCGTGATGTCGGTCCCGAGGCCGATCATCCGGACGGCCTTGCCCGATGGATCGCGCACCAGCGTCGAGTGCTCGCGGATCCAGGCCGTCCGCCCATCACGGCGCCGGATGCGGTACTCGAGCGTCCCCTCGTGGAAGGCCTGGTAGGCCGCGATGACCTCGTCGCGATCGGCGGGATGCAGGACTGCGCGCCAGGAGGAGGCGTCGCCTTCGAAACGATCGGGCGGATAGCCCGTCAGCCGTTCGACCTGCGGGCTGATGTAGCGCAGGGTATGCGACGGCAGGTCCTCCTCCCAGAAGAAGGCGTCCTGCATCTCGATCAACCCGCGATACAGGGCCTCGCGGGCAAGGACGGCCGCCTCCCGGGCCGCCTCGATCTCCCGGGTCGCGGTGACGTCCGTGATGACGGAGAACAACCGCCCGAGCTGACCGTCCGCCAGGCGCGTCCGCCGGCCGCGATCGCGCACCCAGATCCAGCGACCATCGGCGTGGCGCATGCGGTACTCGAGCGTCCACGTCGGTTCGGGTCCGTCCCACACGGCCCGGCAGGCTGCGAAGTCCTCGGGGTGAACCAGCGCCTCCCAGCGGGCGAAGTCCGCCACCTCCGCCGGCTGGCGACCGAGCATCTCGCGGACCTGCTCGCTGATGCGCAGATCCCCCGGACCCTCCGCCAGGGCGATCGCCGCGTCCACGCCCTCGATGAGCTCCCGCAACCGGCGCTCGCTCTCGCGCAGCGCCCCTTCCTGCGCCGCGACCGCCGCGCGGATGGCGGTGACGTCCTGGCAGATGCCGTACTGGAGGAGGGGCGTCCCGTCCGCGGCGCGGATGAGCGTCGTGCGTTCGCGCAACCAGCGGAGCCCGCCGTCGCCGTCGACGACGCGGTATTCGAGCTCCGGGGACTCCAACCGCTCGAAGGCCGCCGACGCGACTGAACGATCGTCGGGGTGGACGCGCATCCGCCACGAGGTCGGGTCGAAGAAGTCGCTCGCCGGGTACCCGACGATCCGCTCGAGACCCGGACTGACGTATGTCACGACCTCGGTCCGCACATCTTCGACCCAGGCGCCGACGCCGAGCTGATCGAGCACGTGATCGATGAGACGGCGGCTCGCGGCGAGCTCGGTCGTCCGTTCTGCGACCTTCTCCTCGAGCTCGGTCCTGGAGAGCAGGGCAGCCGCCTCGGCCTCCCGAAAGACCGTCACGTCCGTGGTCGCGCCGATGACGCCGACCGGGCCGCCATCCGCGCCGTGGAGGGGCGCTGCCGAGATCTGCATGACGCGGCGTCCATCCGGGTAGTCCGCCGCGACCTCGGCATCGACGCGGCCGTTCGTACGCAGCGCCTCCCGCTTGAGCCGTACGAACTCCGTCGCCGTCGGCGCCGGCCAGATCTCCTCGTCCGTCCGCCCGAGCAATGCCTCGGCCGTCAGACCGTGACGGTACTGGCTGACGTACGTGTAGCGGAGGTCGCGATCGACGACCCATACCACCGTCGGGATCTGCCCCAGCGCCAGGAGGAGATGGGCCTCGGAGCGGTCGGCGCGGTTGCGCTGGAGGTCGAGCGCGTCGGCGAGGCCCTCGTTCAGCAGGCGCAACTCCCGTTCCGCCGCAACGCGCGATGTGACGTCGCGGAGGACCGCCACGTGCAGCCCGGGCACGATGTCCGCCCGGGCGGTCAGCTCGACGTTCCGCGCGCTCCGATCCGGTCGGGCAACGCGAACGCCGCCCGAGAAGGAGCCCTCCCTCCTGAAGCGCGCCCAGCCCGTCGCGGACCTGGCCCGCTCGTGGGGCGGCAGCAGCTCCTCGACCTGCATCTCCAGGAGCTCGTCCCGCCGTCTGCCGAGGAGCTCGGAGGCGGCCTCGTTGGCGTCGACGATCCGCCGCTCGTCGTCGAACAGGACGACTGGCTCGAAACCGAGCGCGAGGATGGCGCGGGCGATCGCCGGGTCGTCGAGGCGACCGCTCATCGCCGACGCGGGAGGGTCATCGCCCGGGGACGCTCATCGCCGGGGACGCTCATCGCGGACGCGGGACGCTCATCGCCGGACCGGAGCGCTCCCGAGCGACGGCGCGAGCGCGGCAGCGACCCTGGCGAACGCGTCGGTGCAGAGGTCGCCTGGGTCCGCGGCCCGGAGCTGGAGGCAGACATGGTCCGCGCCGGCATCGAGGTGCTGGCGAATCCGCCCCGCGATGGCGGCCGCATCGCCGGTAACGACGACCGCGTCGAGCAGGCGGTCGGAGATGCCCGAGATGTCGTCCTCGCTCCAGCCGAGCCGACGCAGGTTGTTGGCGTAGTTCTCGAGGGCGAGGTAGCGTGCGGCGAAGGCGCGTGCGATTTCGCGACCCCGGTGCGCGTCCGTGTCGAGGACGGCTGTCTGCTCGACGATCAGGACAGGATCGGGGCCGAGGACGCCGCGCGCGAAGGCGGTGTGTTCGACCGGCACGAAGTAGGGGTGCGCTCCGAGCGTCCGCTCCGCGGCAAGCTCGAGCATGCGCGGACCGAGCGCAGCCAGGACGATGGCCGGCGGGGTGCTCGGCGTCGGACCCGCAAAGCCGGCATCCGCCATCGCGTCCAGGTACGCCCGCATCGTCTGCACGGGTGGACCATAGGTGGCGCCCCGCGACGTCACCGACGGGGCGTGGCTGACGCCGATCCCCAGGACGAACCGCCCCGGATGGGCCTCGGCGAGCGTCCTGGCCCCGTTCGCCATCGCCATCGGGTCACGGGCGTAGATGTTGGCGATCCCCGTCCCGACGGCGATCCGCGCGCCGGCCTCGAGCAGGACGGCCGCGTGGGCCATCGCCTCCTTGCTGCCGACGCTCTCCGGGACCCAGACGGCGCCCAACCCGATGCGCTCGTAGGCGGCGACGGCCGCACGCTCGTCAGCGGCAGTGTGGATCTGAAGGGCGAAGCTCCAGGCGCCGACCGGCCCGATGGCGGCGCGGAGGGCGGATCGGAGCGCCGATCGAGGGTCGGCCGATCGGGCGTTGGTAGCGGAGGGCGGATTCGAACCACCGACCAAGGGCTTATGAGTCCCCTGCTCTACCACTGAGCTACTCCGCCACGGATCCACGCCGTCGCGTGACTGGCGCGGACACTTGACCGCCGCCGTCCTTGAGCCATGGCGCGACCTCGGCTCACGAGGCTCGGTCGATGTTGTCGACTCCGAGGGCCCGCAGTCGGGCCAGCGAGGATTCTATAGCCCAAGCCGCCACGCTCGCCACCCTCGCACGTGTTCACCCGTGACCTGCAGGGCGATCACGAGGAGCCGCCGACGTTCGTCACCTGCGCCAAGGCGGTCGAGCAGCTCGACACCTTC
>DASVZT010000121.1:0-2778 GCA_036391495.1 Candidatus Limnocylindrales bacterium | reverse complement strand
CGCTCGGGCGCGGACCTCGCCCTCGTGACCGACGCCGGGACCCCGGGTATCAGCGATCCGGGTGAGGAACTTGTCGCGGCGTGGGCCGGGGAGGGCGGCGTCGTCGTGCCGATCCCGGGGCCCTCGGCGCTCCTGGCCGCGGTCGTCGGCAGCGGCATCGCCGGCCCGCGCTGGTCGTTCGAGGGCTTTCTGCCGCGGTCGGGCCGTGAGCGGCGCGACCGCCTGGCGCGGATCGGCGCGGACAGCCGGGCGACGATCGTGTTCGAGGCGCCCGGCCGGGTCGCGGCCACGCTGGCGGACCTTGCCTCGGCCTGCGGACCTGCCCGTCCGGGTGCCGTCTGCCGGGAGCTCACGAAGCTCCACGAGGAGTTCGTCCGGGGCCCGCTCGGCGAGCTGGCGGCGATGGCGACGGACGGCCGCCTGACGCTCCGCGGTGAGTTCGTCATCGTCGTCGGGGCGGGGGCGGCGACCGGGGAGCAGGCGCCCACGACGGATGCGAACGCCGGGGCCCGGATGGATCTCGCGGATGAGGTTGTGGCATTGGCGGAAGTGGAACGGCTGGTGACGTCGGGGGTTGCGCGGGGCGATGCGGCTCGCCGGGTCGCGGCCGCGACAGGCATCCCGCGTCGCCGCCTGTACGGCACCCCGGCAGATCGTGCATCGGTCGGTCGAGAGAAGACCGGCGGCGGACGGGAGGGGGAAGTCGCCCGCCGCCGGGGGATGGATGCGCCGTAACGCTCAGGCAGCCGCCGTTTCGGCCTCCGCTTCCGGATCGTCGTCGGCTTCCGTTTCGGTCTCCTCTTCCGGATCGGTCTGGGAGCCGGTCCCGGCGTCGACCCCGAAGCGCTCGGCCAGCGGCTCGGACGGGTCGATCCCGAGTGACTCAGCCTGGGTCTCGAGGGCGTGTGCCGCCGCTTCGGCCTCGTAATCCTTCTTGCGGCGTCCGGAGAGCATCTCCACGTGGCTGGCGACGATCTCGGTCTTCCAGTGGCGTCCGCCGCGGTCGTCGTCCCACGAGCGTGTCTGGAGACGACCTTCGAGCGCGATCTGCTGGCCCTTGCCGAGGTACTGCCCGGCGATCTCCGCGAGTCGATCCCACGTCACCACGGAGTGGTACTCGCTCTTCTCCTGGCCGGCCCGATAGTCGTTCGTGGCCAGGCTGAACTGGGTGACGGTCTTCCCGGATGCGAGCGTCCGCATCTCAGGATCGCGCGTGAGGCGCCCCGTCAGCAGGACCCTGTTCACGGTCCTCATCTCCTTCCCGGCCGACCGGTGGCACCGGTGCGACCCTGCGTGACGGCGGGTCCCGCCGAGGTCGTCGGCGTCGAGCAAACGGTAGCGAACGCCTCTTATCTCCCACGTATCGCAGACTCACCAGCCACTTTCGGCGGCCCGGCGCCCGATCGCGCGCGGGCTCCCCGTCCGGGCTCCGGGCAGCAAGGCCACAGCGACGCAGGGACTGACGGCTGTCGGACCGGAACGGCACTCCTTCGATCTGTCGGCTGGACGACAACGAGGCTGACGCGCGAACGGCAGCGACCGCACGGGGCCGAGCGGAGTATTCCGCCGGAACGGGTCCCCATCCTTAGACATCGTTCCCCCGGCGGTGTGGTCTGGTGGGGCCCGTTACCTCTCCCCGAGAAGTGCTGAACGGCGTCGAGGCGCGGCTCCCGGCTGAGTGCCCGATCGGCGCGCTAATCTCGGCGCTTGTTGGCCTTATGCGAGCCGACCCTCCCCCGGCGACCGACCCTCGACGATGCTCGTGCGAAGTTCGGGGCGCGAGACGCCGATGGCCGCGACGCTCGTCTCGAACGAGCGCGGAACCTGCGAGATTCGGATCCACCCATGTCCGACAGGGGCAGGGGACCGGCCGGCAGTCGCACAAGAGGGGCGCTCGCCGAGATTACGCAAGGAGCGGCCAGGATCTGCGGGCCGCGTCGGCTGCCCTGCTATACTCCGCCCGTCCTCGACCACCAGCGGGTCCCACCCGCACGACCGGAGGCCGATTCATTGCCCGAGGCGCGACGTTCGCCCCGTGAGACGAGCTAGCACCGAGACCACCGCACTTCCCCGGACCGGGCTCCGGGTCAGGCGGGCGCAGTCTATCCAGGTCCCCGGCCGATCGGCCGAGGGCCTTTTCGTTTCCCCGCCGGCGCCCCGGTCACGGATGCGGTCCCTGCCACCGATGCGGTCCCTGCCACCGATCCGGGCCCTGACGCCCCGGGCAGCCTCGCCACTCAGCCAGTCGAGACCGTCGCGGTCGACCGCCGTGGAGGCGACATGCCCGCGACCGTGATCGTCGGGCTCCAATGGGGCGACGAGGGCAAGGGCAAGACCACCGACTTCCTGGCCGAACAGGTCGCGATGGTCGTCCGCTACCAGGGCGGCGACAACGCCGGGCACACGGTCGTCCTCGGGTCGGAGGTCTTCAAGCTCCAGCTGGTCCCGTCGGGCGTGCTCTCGCCGCACATCGTGCCGGTCATCGGCAGCGGCGTCGTCGTCAACCCGGCGACACTCATCGCGGAGCTCGACATGCTGGCCGGGCGCGGCATCGACAGCTCGCGCGTCCGCGTCAGCCACAGCGCCCACGTGATCATGCCGTACCACGTCGCGCTCGATCGTGCGATGGAGACGCGCCTCGCCGACGGCAAGGTCGGAACGACCGGGCGCGGCATCGGCCCGGCCTACTCCGATCGAGCGCTCCGCATCGGCATCCGCATGGAGGACCTGGTCGACGAGACGCGGCTGCGCGGCAAGCTGGAGCGCGTCCTCCCCGAC
>DASVZT010000120.1:0-13817 GCA_036391495.1 Candidatus Limnocylindrales bacterium | reverse complement strand
ACCTCGACGCGGTACTGCTTCCCGCCGGTCTCGATGACTGCGTACATGGATCCTCGAGGAGCCTCGTGCTGGACCGCCGACCGGTATGGGGCCGCGGATGGACATGGCGATACGCTCTCGGCGGTGCGAGGCGCGAATGGGGAGTGTAACGGTGGCCCCGTTCGAGCGTCAAATCGACGCTTGCGGATCATCGCCGGCGAGCCGCAGACGTTCGCGCACGATTGCCACGGCGTCGATCGGCCCCGCGCCGAGGTCGCGGAGCGCGGCAAGGACGTCCTCCGCGCGGGCATTGCCGAGGTCGGGGTCGTGTCGAAGGCGCATGCGGAGAACGACACCGTCCTGGGTCGGACGGCAGACGATGTCGTCGACGAGGCGGCGAAGGTCCAACGTTCGGACGCGGTCGCCCTTCCTGCGTTCGGTCGGCACTGATCGGGCATCGAGGAAGCGGGCCACGGCGTGACTGAGCGAGGCCACGTCCACGGGTCCGAGCGTCGCTCGATAGTCGGCTCCGACGACCAGCGACGGCAGTCCCGGCTCTCCGAGCCACACGTCGTGGAGATCAAGGAGCCGATCGCCGAGGGGGATGCTCCGTTCGACGGCCTCGCGCACCTGGTACATCGGCAGTCGCTCGGCGAGGAAGAGGTCGACGAGCTCTGCCTCCCCGCCGATGCCGGTCGGCAGCGGTGCGCCGAACGCCAGGCGAGGAGCCGCCCGCGTGGAGGAAGGCGCCCACGGGAGACCGGACGCGACAAGCGCCGCTTCCCAAGCGCGTTCGACGTCGCGCTGGGTAGTCCCTGCGGCGGCGCGAGCAACGACCAGCCGCCAGCGCTGGCGCGCCTCCCGTTGGCGGGCCGCGCCCTGGGGGGCTCCTCCGTTGCTCACGCTGTCCGTCACCTCTGCTAGGCTGCCGAGCAGAGCCGCCGGCCCGTCCGCATCGCCCCGGAGAGTCGATGAGCCAACAGCTGGACCCGTATCGCGTCCTCCAGGTCTCGCCGAGCGCGGATCAGGCCGAGATCAAAGTGGCCTATCGCCGGCTCGCCCGCCGCTACCACCCCGATCGTGCGCCGGACGATGCCTCGCACGCCCGCATGATCGAGCTCAACCAGGCGTGGGAGCTGATCGGAGATGGCGCGAAGCGGGCCGCGTACGATCTCGCGAACGGGATCGTGTCGCGGCGGCAGGATCGGGTGCGTGCGCAAGCGAACGCGTCGGACCGAGGGTTCGAATCGGTCGCCGGTGCGCCGGGAGCGCGCGGTGGCGGTGGCTCGATGGGTTCGCGGGATTCCACACCGGGGGAGGCCGTCCCGCATGCCGGACCGCCGCCCGGCCGACCCTCGGGCAGCATCCTGACATTCGGCCGCTACTCCGGGTGGTCGCTGGGCGAGATCGTCCGGCTCGACCGCGAGTACCTCGAGTGGCTTGCCAGGATGCCCATCGGTCGCCAGTACTTCAACGAGATCCGTGATCTGCTGGCTGCCCACGCTCAAGCGACAGCTCCCGTCGAACCCGAGCGCCCGCGCAGGCGTGGGATCTTCCGGTGACGGCGACAGAGGCGTCCCGAATGACCCCCTAGTCGCGTGTATCGCGTCCAGGTGGGACGACCGCGTCACCACTCCGCGCGCCGCTGGCGCATGTTGACGCTCTGCAGGATGCCGAGACCGGCCGCGAGACTCACAAGGGAGGCGCCGCCGTGGGTCACGAACGGCAGCGGGATCCCGGTGACCGGCATGATGCCGATGACCATCCCGACGTTCACGATCATCTGGAACAGGATCATCGAGGCGAGGCCGCCGCCGAAGAGGAGCCCGAACGGATCGCGCGAGCGCCACGAGGCAACGAGCACACGCCACAGCAGGGCGCCGAAGAGCAGGAAGACGAGCATCGCGCCGATGAAGCCGAGCTCCTGTCCGAGCAGGGCGAAGACGAAGTCGGTCGACTGCACCGGGAGGAGGTCCATCCCGTTCTGGGAACCGTTCGTCAGTCCCTTCCCGCTCAATCCGCCTGACACGACGGCAAGCTGGGACTGGATGAGCTGATATCCGGAGCCCTGCGGATCGGCCGTCGGATCGAGGAAGCTGATCAGGCGCTGCTTCTGGTAGTCCCTCAGGAGGTGCGTCCAGGCGATGGGGGCCGCAGCGACCACACCGAGGGCCAGGACACCGAGCCAGCGCAGGCTCGCGCCCGACATGAACAACATTCCTGCCAGGATCGCGGCGAAGACAAGGGATGTGCCGAGGTCGGGCTGCATCATGACGAGCACCCACGACGGCACGACCAGGACGCACGCGCCGAGGATCGACGTCAGCGAGTCCAGTTTCCCCCATTTCGCGGACAGGTAGTTCGCCAGCACGACGATCGTCAGGATCTTGGCGAGCTCGCTGAACTGGAACTGGAAACCGCCGATGCTCACCCAGCGTGCGGCTCCTCCCACACCGACGCCGATCACGAGCGTGACGCCGAGGAGAGCGAGATTGAGGAAGTAGAGCGGCCACGCGAACGACTTGAGCCACTTGTAGTCGAAGAAGCAGCTGGCCGTGAAGACCACGACCGCGATCGCCGCCCACATGAGCCCGCGGGTGAACGTGGTGCCCGGCTGGAGGGCGGGACCACTCGTCGCGCTGTTGCTGTAAGCCATCGCCAGGCCGATGCACGCGAGTAGGGCAGCATAGATCGTCAGCTGCGGGTCGAAGGAGCGCCAGGCAGCTCCGCTGGACTTGGCGGTCCAGTCGGCGAGGCGGGAGCGTTCGACACGCATGACGCCCATGCCCGCCTAGCCCCCGTTCCCGTAGAAGTTGCCGCGGACGAGCAGCTGCGGAAGGCGGAAGTCCTGCTTGATCCCGAAGTGGAGCTGCAAGTAGTACTTGACGATCTCGGTGGCCGTGTTGCCGACGGTCCGCGAGTCGTTCGCGAAGGCGAGGACGGCGAGCTGCGACGTGGGGGCGTCGACGGTTCCGTGATAAGCGTCTTTCGGCACGAACCCGACGAACCAGTTGTGGAACGGCAGTCGGCCCTGCTTGTCACGCACGCCGAACTCGGCCGTGCCCGACTTGCCCGCGACCACGATCGGCATGTCGACCAGGTTGTACGTGTGCCGGATCGTCACCACGGTTCGGGCAGCCTCACGCATCGTCTTGAGCACCCACGCGGGCGCAACGTCCTTGCGCAGGATCTTCGGCTGGAAGGGCTGCACGATCGTGCCGTCAGGCCCGATCACATCCCGCACGACCTGAGGCTGGTACAGCGTCCCGCCGTTCGCGAGCGCGCAGTAGGCGTTGATGAGCTGGATGGGCGTGACGATGTCGTAGCCCTGGCCGATGCCGGCCTGGTAGACCTCGCCGGGATAGATCGGTTCGCCCAGCGTGTCGAGCTTCCACTGGTTGGTCGGGACGACTCCGGCCACCTCGCCGGGGAGGTCGATCCCCGTGGGTGATCCGAACCCGAGTCGCTTCGCCCAGTAGCCCAGGCGGTCGATGCCGAGCATGCCTGCGACCTGGTAGAAGAACGTGTCGCTCGAATGCCCGAAGCCATGGAAGATGTCGAGCGGCCCGAACCCCACGTGGTTCCACTCGGTGAACTTGTACGACCCGAGGGTGAGGTACCCGGCCGTCCTGAGCTGGGTCGTCGGCGTGATCTTCTTGTCGGCGAGTCCCCCGGTTCCCGCGACGAGCTTGTAGGTCGATCCCGGAGGGAAGTTCTCCGAGACCGCGTGGTTGAGGAGGGGGCGGCCAGGAGCGTTCAGGAGCTTCTGGTAATCGGCTTCACTGATCCCCTTGGCGAACAGGTTGTCGTCGTATGTCGGAAGGCTGACGAGGGCCAGGACCTCGCCAGTCTGGGGGTTCATGACGATGACGACGCCTGCCTGCAGGTGGGCCGTCTTGATCGCCCACTCCAGCGCCTGCTGGGCGTACTTCTGCTCTTTCGTGTCGATCGTCAGTCGCAGCGAATCGCCTGCGATGGCGGGCTTGACGGTCTGGAGGACCTTGAGCTCGCGCCCCGACGCATCGCGCTCGACGGATTCCTGGCCGTACGTCCCGCGGAGTTGCGCTTCGTAGGTCGCCTCCACACCTGCCCGACCGATGAGGTCATCTGGCAGGTATCCCTGGTCCTTGAGCTTCGCGAGCTCATCCGGGGTGATGGCTCCCGTGTAGCCGAGGACCTGCGAAACGAGCGGTCCGTCGAGGTAATCGCGACGAGCTTCGACGACGACCTCGACGCCGGGCAGCGCGTCGCGTTCCTCGGCGATGAGGCGGGCGGTCGCCTCGGGCACGTCCTGCGCGATGCGGATCAGGTCGAACCGCGAACCGGGATTCGAATCGATCTCGGTGTTGATCTTGGCGACGTCCATTCCGAGGAGAGCGGACAGGCGGGCGACGACCTCGTCGCGCTGCGAAAGCGGCAGATCCGATGGACGGACCTTCACGGCGAAGCTCGGCACGTTGGTCACGAGCGGCCGTCCCGCCCGGTCGTAGATGAGGCCGCGTGACGAGGGAACTGCCTGGAGGACCGTCGAGCTCTGAGGCGCAAGCTGCGTGAACTGACTGGCGTGCGCGATCTGGAGATAGACGAGCCGAGTCGTCAGGGCGCTGACGCCGATGACGAACACGAGTCCGAAGGCGATGAACCGCATGATCGAGCGGTCGCTGATCGGGCGCTCCGTTGGAAGGACGCTCACCAGTCGATCCTCTCGCGCTCGAAGTAGCGGCGGTGAAGCCGCGTGCCGACGATCGCGGCAAGCGCCGCCAGGCTGGTCGAATACACAAGGTCGGGCACGATCGCCGCCAGCGGATCGGAGACCGGGACGGGGCTACGGAGAGCACCGTAGATGACGAGCGAGACGATCGGTGCAAGGACGCTGCACACGACGACAGCCGCCACGGCTGACAGTGCGCGCGTGTGGGCGAGAGAGCGGCCGATCAGGAGCGCACCGCCGACAGCGAGGAGCAGCACGAACGCCGATGAGCCGAGCGGGCGAGCGGCGAGCGCATCGATCGTGAGCCCTCCGACGAAGGCGGCAGTCAGGCCGTGGTCGATGCCGACGATGATCGTCACCACGACGGCGTAGATGAGGAGCAGGTCAGGCTTTGCCCCGGCGATCTGGACATACGGGACGATGGTCGACTGAAGCAAGGCCATGACGATCGCGCCGACCGCTGCGAGAGTGAGACTCATGGCGGTCGTCCTCGAGGAGAAGGCCCAGCATCGCGGCGCGTTGCGGACACGAATCAAGCGACCGGCAACGGCGCGCTGAGTATACCGAGGCACTCCCGGCAGCAGCAATCGCCGTTCCCGTCACCCGGGAGCTGGTCGACGGGACGCCACGGTCGCCTGTTTCACGTGAAACAAGCCGGACCCGGTTCAGCGGATGACTCCCGTCCGCGGCCGAGAGTGGCGTCCGCGGCCGAGAGTGTGTCCACGGCCGGCTGCCGACCCCCGCCGGGCAGCCGACGCCCGCCGGGCTCCCGACCCCCGCCGCGCAGCCGACCCCCGCCGGGCAACCGGCGGCCGTCGGGAGCGAGCAGGAGACCGTGCGGGAGGGAACAGTAGGCCCGTGTCGGAAGGGCATTCTGGCGAGCCGCAGACAAGCGCGCGATAAGTCGAAGGAGAGAGGCTCGCGCGATCATCTGGAGGTCCGTCTTCGACTCTCTTCGGACCGTCGAAGCGAGCACAACTGTTAGAATCTTGAGCAGTGAATGACTTCCGAACGGGGTACTGAGTGGGTCGAACGATCGCGTGCGCCAACCAGAAGGGCGGGGTCGGCAAGACGACCACGGTTGTCAATCTCGCCACCTATCTGGCTCTCGGCGGTGAGCACGTCCTCGTCATCGACCTCGATCCCCAGGGAAACGCCACGAGCGGGTTCGGGATCGACAAGACGCTCGTCGAGCACTCCGTCTACGACACCTTCACCGGGTCCCTCTCGCTCCCGGATCTCGTTCGCCCGAGCGGCATCGACCATCTCGACATCGTTCCCTCGTCGATCGGACTCGCGGGCGCCGAGGTCGAGCTCGCCCCGCTCCCGCAACGCGAGCGGCGCCTGGCCCGGGAGCTGTCGACCGTGCGCGACGCTTATGAGCACGTCCTGATCGACTGTCCTCCGTCGCTCGGCCTCCTGACGGTGAACGCGCTGACGGCCGCAGACGGCGTCCTCGTCCCCATCCAGTGCGAGTACTACGCGCTCGAAGGGGTCGGCCAGCTGCTGGGAACGATCGATCTCGTCCGCGACCACCTCAACCCGCGGCTCGGGATCGACGGGGTCGTCCTGACGATGTTCGACGCACGAACGAACCTTTCCAGTGAAGTGGCGGCCGAGGTGCGGCGCCATCTCGAGCACGCAGTCTTCGAGACGATCATCCCGCGCAGCGTCCGGCTCTCGGAGGCTCCGAGCTTCGGCCTCCCGATCGCCCTCCATCGCTCCGATTCCAAGGGAGCGCAGGCCTATGCGCAACTTGCCGCCGAGTACAGCGCACGCCTGCAGAGGCGGCGGGCAGGTGGCGACTTCGGGCCGTCGGCCGGTGAGGAGCTCGAGCCCTCGATCGCGACCCACAGGGACCCCATCAACCTGGGCGCTGCGAACGCGCGGCTCTCGGTCGACGTCGCCCTCGGCTCCCGCCAGGCGCCGGCGGCGATCGCATGACGGCTCGTCCCGACCGCTCGACCGCTCTTGGCCGCGGCCTCGCGGCGCTCATCCCGCAGCGGGAAGCATCGGCTCGACCTGGCCCGATCGAGATCCCGATCGACCGGATCCACCGCAATCCGTACCAGCCACGCCTCCGCATGGAACAGGAGAAGCTCGAGTCGCTGGCGACCAGCATCCGCGAGCATGGCATCCTCCAGCCGGTCCTCGTGACCGAGACCCTCGACGGATACCAGCTCGTCGCGGGGGAGCGGCGGGTGCGCGCCGCTCAGATCGCCGGTCTCGACCGGGTGCCCGCCGTGATCCGCGAGCTGACCGACCATTCGCATCTCGAGCTCGCCCTGGTCGAGAACGTCATGCGCGCTGACCTCGACCCCGTCGAGGAGGCGCACGCATACCGGCAGCTGATCGACGACTTCGGGGTGACACACGACGACCTCGCGGCCCGCCTGGGACGGGCGCGGTCGACGATCGCCAACACCTTGCGTCTCCTCGAGACGGCACCGGAGGTCCAGGCGGCGGTAGCCGACGGACGGATCACCGAGGGACACGCGCGAGCGCTCGGCGGGATCCCGACCGAACGCCAGGCGGCCCTTCTCGACCTCATCGTTGGCCGCGAGCTCTCCGTCCGCCAGACAGAGGAGCTCGTACGGCGCCTCAGGGACGGAACCAACGATGGGGCACGGGCGACGACTCGGCCTCCCGACGCGGAGCTCGAGCGCGTCGAGGACGATCTGCGGCGGTCCCTGGGGACCAAGGTGAGCGTGGCGCGTTCACGACGCGGCGGCCGGATCGTCATCGAGTACTACAGCGACGAGGAGCTCGGAAGGCTCTACGACCGGTTGATCGGAGGAAATGCGTGACGGAGGAAGCGACTCGGACGAAGAAGCTCGCCGGTAACGGCGTCGGACGCGACGGCAGCGGCGCGACGACGACGAACGGCGCGCGCGCCGTCGCGAGCTCCGCCGCCCCGAAGGCCATCAAGGCTGCCGCATCCGGTTACACGGCGGCGAGCATCCAGGTCCTCGAGGGCCTCGAGGCGGTCCGACGACGACCGGGCATGTACATCGGCTCGACGGACGTTCGCGGCCTGCATCACCTCGTGTGGGAAGTCGTCGACAACTCGATCGATGAAGCGATGGCCGGCTTCGCGACGACGATCGAGGTGACGATCCACGCCGACGGCATCGTCGAGGTCCGCGATGACGGGCGCGGCGTGCCCGTGGGCAGGCACCAGACCGGGAAAGACGCTCTCGAGGTGGTTCACACCGTCCTTCACGCGGGCGGGAAGTTCGGCGGAGGCGGTTACAAGGTCTCCGGCGGGCTGCACGGCGTCGGCGTCAGCGTTGTCAATGCACTCTCGGAGTGGATGCGGGTCGAGTCGTCACGCGACGGGTCCGTCTGGGCGCAGGAATACCAGCGCGGCAAGCCGACGACGCCCGTCACCAAGGTCGGACCGCAGGGCGAGCGAAAAGGGACGCGCACCCTGTTCCGTGCCGATCCCGAGATGTTCGAGACCACTGAATACTCCTTCGACGCCATCTCCCAGCGGTTGCGCGAATCCGCGTACCTGAACAAGGGCCTGTGGATCCGCTTCGTCGACGAACGCGCAGACCGCGAGCGGTCGTTCTACTTCGAGGGCGGGCTCATGTCCTTTGTCCGGCACATGAACCGGAACAAGGAGACGCTCACGAACCGCCCGATCTACGTCGAGCGCCGCGAGGGGTCGACGCAGGTCGAGGTGGCTCTCCAGTACAACGACACCTACACCGAGAACATCCTGTCCTTCGCGAACAACATCAACACGGTCGACGGCGGCACGCACGTCACCGGCTTCCGCGCCGCGCTGACGAGCTCCCTCAACGATTGGGCGCGACGGGCCGGGATCCTGAAGGACGCGGATGGGAACCTCTCGGGCGACGACGTTCGCGAGGGACTCACCGCGGTCATCAGCGTCAAGCTCGTCGAGCCGCAGTTCGAGGGTCAGACGAAGGCCAAGCTCGGCAACGCCGACGTCAAGGGCCAGGTCCAGGGGGCAGTCGCCGACGGCCTCGGCCAGTACCTCGACGAGAACCCCGCGGACGGGCGCCGAATCATCGAGAAGTGCCTCACGGCCTCACGTGCGCGGGAGGCGGCCCGAAAGGCCCGCGACCTTGTCATCCGTAAGGGCGCGCTCGAGGGCCTCTCGCTGCCCGGCAAGCTGGCGGATTGCCAGGAGCGCGACCCGGAGCGCAGTGAGCTCTTCATCGTCGAGGGCGACTCGGCCGGTGGCTCCGCCAAGCAGGGGCGAGATCGCCGCTTCCAGGCGATCCTGCCGCTCCGCGGGAAGGTCCTCAACGTCGAGAAGGCGCGCCTCGACAAGATCGTCGCCAGCGAGAACGTCCGCCCGCTCATCATCGCGCTCGGCGCGGGCCTCGAGGGGATCGGCGACAGCTTCGACATCTCGAAGCTGCGATATCACCGCATCATCATCATGACGGACGCCGACGTCGACGGCGCCCATATCCGGACGCTCCTGCTCACCTTCTTCTATCGGCACATGCCGCAGGTCATCGAGCAGGGCTACCTGTACATTGCCCAGCCGCCGCTCTATCGGATCAGCACCGGCAAGGTGACGCGCTACGCGCAGTCCGAGAAGGAGCGCGACGAGATCATCAGGCAGATCAACGTCAAGAACATCTCGGTCCAGCGCTTCAAGGGCCTCGGCGAGATGAATGCCGACCAGCTCTGGGAGACGACGATGAACCCGGACACGCGGACGCTTCTCCGGGCCGAGATCGAGGACGCCGCCGAGGCCGACGCCATCTTCACCATGCTCATGGGCGAAAAGGTCGCGCCCCGCAAGGACTTCATCAAGACCGAGGCCCGCAAGGTGCGCAACCTTGACGTCTAGATCGCCGGTCGAGCTCGCAACCCCCGACGTTCGGATCGGCGGCCGACGGGTCCTCCTCACCCCGCACAACTGCTTCGCCTGCGGCCAGCTCAACCTCCACGGGCTCCATCTCGACCTCCACGCCCAGGGCGGCGAGTGCTGGGCCGAGCTGACGCTTCCCGAGCGCTTCGAGGGCTGGACCGGCATCGCGCACGGCGGGATCCTCGCGACGATCCTCGACGAGGTCATGGCCTGGGCGATCATCGACCAGGACAGCTGGGGCGTGACCGCCCGGATGACCGTCGAGTTCAAGAAGCCCGTCGCCGTCGGGTCGCGCATTCGCGGCGAGGGCTGGATGGTCCGAGCCCGACGGCGGCTGGTCGAGGCCGCCGGTCGGATCGTCGACGCCACGACGGGCGAGGAGCTCGCCACCGCCGAGGCGCTCTACGTCGCCGCACCCGAAGACCGTAAGCGTGAGCTCAAGGAGCGCTACGCATTCACGCTCGTCCCCGATGGCGACGAATCCGCGAACGGGGCCACCACGGTCACGCCCACGACAGCTACGCCCGCCCCGGTGGACGCATGATGACGTCTGTCACGGCACCCGAGCGAGCCCGCCTCCTCGGTGCCGAGCTGGCCGATCTCGTCAACGCGCCGGCCGAGCTCGTCGCCGCGCTCCGACGCGGCCTGCCCACCCTGCGTGACCCCGGATACGCCGAGTTCCAGCACCGGATCGCTCCTGGACTGGGCCCGTCGGCAGGCGTCCGCTCGAGCATCCAGTCGGCCCTTCGGCGCTCCCTCGACCGCGAGCTCGCCGGCGTTCGGCCGTCGACGCTCCTCTACGTCGCCGATGCCCTGTCGAAGGAGGACGTCGCCGAGATCCGATGGCTCGCCATCGGCCTCCTCGAGCGGATCCTTCCCGAGGACCCCGAGCGGGCCTGGCAGCTCCTGCGGCGCCTCGCGCGGCACGCCGGCGAGTGGATCACCGTCGACCTCCTCGCCAGGCCGTACGGCCTGGGCATCCTCCGCGAGACATATCGATGGGCTGAGCTGGAACAGCTGACGTACTCGCCGTCCCGCTGGGAACGCCGCCTCGTCGGCTCGACCGTCGCCACACTCCCGTTCGTCGACCGGGCGGCCGGACGGACGCCGGCCATCGCCGACCGGGGCATCGCCCTCGTCGGCGACCTGATCGGCGACGCGGAGCCGGAGGTCCAGAAGGCACTCTCCTGGGGGCTGCGAAACCTGACGATCGTCGACGCCGACCGCGTCGAGACCTTCTGCCGGGAGCAGGCCGACCTTGCCCGGCGATCGAGCGACGGTCATCGGGCCTGGGTCGTCCGTGACACCCTCGCCAAGCTCCCGCCAGAGCCGGCCGGCGATCTCAAGCGAACGCTCGACGGCATCCGCCGGCGGCCGCATGCGCCGTCGACCTCGCGCGCCGCCGCCATCGCCTCCGCGTTCGGCCGACTGCCGGATCCGCGGGATGCGGCGGAGCCTCCCCTGACATGACCACCCCGACAGCCCCCGGGGGCACGACACCCGGACGCACGACACCCGGACAGGAGCTCTAGACCGTGACCGACGACCTGGGCGACATCAGGGCGGTCCGCATCGAGGACGAGATGCGGACGAGCTACCTCGACTACGCGATGAGCGTGATCGTGGCGCGAGCCCTGCCCGACGTTCGCGACGGCCTTAAGCCCGTCCATCGCCGGATCCTCTACACGATGGGCGAGATGGGCCTGTCGGCCACCTCGTCGTACCGCAAGTGCGCGGCCATCGTCGGCGAGGTCATGGGCAAGTACCACCCGCACGGCGACGTGGCGCTCTACGACGCCCTGGTCCGGCTCGCCCAGGACTTCTCGATGCGCTACCCGCTCGTCGACGGCCAGGGCAACTTCGGTTCGGTCGACGGCGACAGCGCGGCGGCGATGCGCTACACCGAGGCGCGGCTGACCGGGATCGCGGCCGAGATGCTCGCCGACATCGACAAGGACACCGTCGACTTCGTCGACAACTACGACGGGACCCAGAAGGAGCCGTCGGTCCTGCCGGCGAAGCTGCCGAACCTGCTGATCAACGGCTCGTCGGGCATCGCCGTCGGGATGGCGACGAACATCCCGCCACACCATCTCGGCGAGGTCGCGGACGCGACGGTCGCGCTCATCGACGACCCCGACCTGACGAACGACGACCTCTGCGCCCACGTCAAGGGTCCCGACTTCCCGACGGGCGGCACGATCTTCCGCTTCGACAGCCGCCGCAACCCCATCACGGGCGAGAACGAGAACGTCGACGCCATCCGCGACATGTACGCGCACGGCAGGGGTCGCGTCGTCGTCCGGGCCCAGGTCGCGTTCGAGGAGACTCGCAACGGGCGAGTGGCGATCATCGTGACCGAGCTGCCCTACCAGGTGAACAAGGCAGCGCTCATGGAGAAGATCGCCGACCTCGTCACCGGCAAGCGGATCGAGGGCATCGCCGATCTGCGCGACGAATCCGATCGCGATGGGATGCGGATCTACATCGAGATCAAGCGAGACGCGAACCCCCACAAGGTGCTGAACAACCTGTTCAAGCACACGCCCATGCAGATGGCGTTCAACCTCAACATGCTCGCCCTCGTCGACGGCCAGCCGCAGACGCTCCCGCTGAAGGCGGTCCTCCAGCATTACGTCGACTACCGGCGGGAGGTCGTCCGTCGCCGCACGGAGTTCGACCTCGAGAAGGCGCGGGCCCGGGCCCACATCCTCGAGGGCCTCAAGATCGCCCTCGATCACCTCGACGACGTCATCAGGACGATCCGCGAGTCGGCCGACGTCGACGTCGCGCGGACCAACCTCATGACGCGCTTCGACCTCTCCGAGCTGCAGGCGCAGGCCATCCTCGACATGCGGCTCGCCCGCCTGGCCGCCCTCGAGCGCCAGAAGATCGAGGACGAGTACCTCTCGGTCATCCAGCTCATCGCCGAGCTCGAGGACATCCTCGCCAACCCCGGCCGCGTCCTCGGGATCATCAAGGACGAGCTGCTCGAGCTGAAGCGGAAGTACGCCGGCGAGCGGCGCACGCGCGTGGCCGACGACTCGAGCCGGGAGATGACCGACGAGGACCTCATCGCCGACGAGGACGTCGTCGTGACGATCAGCGGTCGCGGCTACATCAAGCGCCAGCCGGTCGCGACGTACCGACGCCAGCACCGCGGCGGCAAAGGGATCATCGGCCACGTGACGCGCGAGGAGGATGCCGTCGAGTACCTCCTCGTCGCGAACACGCACGATTGGGCCCTCTTCTTCACCAACCGCGGGCGCGTCTTCTCGGCCAAGGTCCACACGATCCCCGACGCCAGTCGCCAGGCGAAGGGGATGCCGATCATCAACCTCCCGGGCGTCCAGGTCGAAGCCGGCGAGGTCCCGATGGCGACGATCACGCTGCCCAACTTCGAGCAGGGGACGTACCTGGTCCTCGCGACCACCGGCGGGGTGATCAAGAAGACGCCGCTCGAGCAGTTCGAGAAGGTGCGCTCGAGCGGGATCCGCGCCATCACGCTCAACGACGACGACGAGCTCGCCTGGGTCGCGGTCTCGACCGGCGGCGACGACATCATCCTGGCCACGGCGCTGGGCAAGCTGACCCGCTTCTCCGAGACCGAGGTCCGGGGGATGGGACGCGACGCCGCCGGCGTCATCGGCATCCGGCTCGCACGCAAGGGCGATCGGGTCGTGTCGATGTCGGTGGTCGTGCCGGGCGCGGACCTCCTCGTCCTGACCGAGACCGGCTACGGCAAGCGCGTGCCGCTCGACGAGTTCAGCCGGAAGCATCGCGGCACGCAGGGCGTCACGCTCATCGCGCTGGAGGGACGCAAGACCGGCGCCGTCGCGGCCGTCCAGCAGGTGACCGACGCGGACGACGAGCTCCTGCTCATCTCGGCCGGGGGCCAGGTGGTCCGGACCGACGTGAAGTCGATCAACCGGTACTCGGCCTACGCGCGCGGCGTCATCGTCATGCGCCTGAACGAGGGTGATCGCGTCGTCGGGATCGCCGCGTTCCGTGCCGGGCTGGCGGAGCGCGGTGCCATCGGGGACAATGGCGATCCCGGCAGTGGACCCGGCGACGGCGGAGCGACGTCGCATTGACGAGGTTCCGCGACCCCGGGGCCGGCGACCAGGAGAGCCACAGCGCCGTGTACGCCGACTCGTTCGACATCTACACGGGGAACTCGAACCCGGAGCTGGCGCGCAAGATCTGCCGCTATCTTGGGCTCGAGCTCGGGCGCGCCGAAGTCTTCCAGTTCGCGAACGAGAACATCTT
>DASVZT010000119.1:0-8096 GCA_036391495.1 Candidatus Limnocylindrales bacterium | reverse complement strand
GTTCGCCTCGATCACGGTCCACGGGCTGGCCGACGACTCACGGCGCACCGTCCCCGGCGGCCTGTTCGTGGCCGTCGCCGGCGAGCACGTCGACGGCCACGAGTTCCTCCCGCAGGTCGCCGCCCGCGGCGCGGTCCTCGCGCTCGTGGAGCGAGTCGACCCGACCGTTCCCCTCGACCAGCTCGTCGTGTCCGATACACGCCGTGCCCTTGCGGTCGCAGCGGCCTGGTGGTACGCGGACCCGAGCGCCTCCCTCGGTGTCGTCGGCGTCACCGGCACGGACGGCAAGACGACGACCTCATTCCTCGCGGTGGCGGCACTCGAGGCCGCCGGCCTCTCGACGGGCCTGGTGGGCACCGTCGAGCTGAAGATCGGGACGTCGCGCGAACCGAACCCGGAGCACGTGACGACCCCGGGCGCACCCGACCTCCAGCGTGCCCTGCGTGCGATGGCCGACGCCGGGGATCGTGCGGCCGTCGTCGAGACGACGTCTCACGGACTGGCGCTCCACCGTGTCGATGCCATCGCCTACGACGCGGCCGTCTTCACCAACCTGACTCACGAGCACCTCGAGCTCCACCGCACCTTCGAGGCATACCGCGATGCGAAGCTGAGCCTCTTCGAGCGGCTGGGCGGCCCGGGGCCGGAGAAGCCCGAGGGCGTCCGCTGGCCACGCGCGGGGATCGTCAATCACGACGACCCGAACGCGTCGTGGTTCGAGGACACGGTCCGCCTGGCCGGGGCACGCCTCGTGACCTACGGCACGGCTGCCGATGCCGACGTCCGTGCCGTCGCCGTCGCCGAGGACGCGCGGCACCTGACCGTCGACGTCGCGTCGGCCGCCTGGTCGGGCCGGCTCGCGCTCCGCCTCGCCGGCCGCTTCAACGTCCACAACGCGCTCGCCGTCGTCGCGCTGGGCCAGGCGCTCGGCCTGGACCCGGAGCTGATCAAGGCGGGTCTCGAGGCGGTGACGGGTGTGCCGGGGCGGATGGAACGGATCGACGCCGGCCAGCCGTTCGGCGTCGTCGTCGACTATGCCCACAGCCCGGCCTCCCTCGAGAAGGTCCTCTCGATCCTGGCGCCGCTCGCCGCGTCCCGCGGCGGCGGCCTCGTTGCCGTCTTCGGATCGGCCGGAGAGCGGGACCGGGCCAAGCGGTCGATGATGGGCAGGATCGCAGCCGAGCGCTGCCGCCTGGTCGTGGCGACCGACGAGGACCCGCGCGGCGAGGAGCCCGCGGCGATCGTGGACGAGATCGTGCGCGGCGCCGAATCGGGCGGCAAGCGCCGGGGGACGGACGTTCTCGGGATCCCCGACAGGCGTTTGGCGATCGCGGCGGCTTTCGAGCGCGCGCGGCCGGGCGACATCGTCCTGCTGGCGGGCAAGGGTCACGAGCGGACGATCATCTACGCCGACGGACCCATCACGTGGGACGAGCGGGCCGAGGCCCTGGCCGCGCTCGCGACGCTCGGGTACGCCGAGGTCCGGTAGTCGGCGCCTGTCGGCGTCGCTCACGGCCGGAGCGCACGGCCGGAGCGCTCGCCGCCTGACGCGCGGTCTGCCTTCAAGGAACCCCGCGCTATCCTCTTGTGAGGATGACCGTCGAACCACATGCAGCGACCGCACCGTCGCGCCCCAGGCGCGCGGGGATCCGGCGCCCGGCGAAGCAGGACGCCGAGATCTCGCTCGACGTGCTCCGGCGTGAGCTGTTCGACGAAGTCCGCGCGCGCTACCCGCAGGCCGACCTCGGAGGCATCGAGCGCGCGTTCGACCTGGCCATCGAGGCGCACGAGGGCCAGCGCCGGGCCTCGGGGGAGCCGTACGTCACCCATCCGATCGCGTCGGCCCAGATTCTCGCCGAGCTCGGGATCGACCCGATCGCCGTCGAGGCGGCGCTGCTCCACGACGTCCCCGAGGACACCGAGTACCGCCTGTCCGACGTCGAGGACCGCTTCGGCGCCGAGGTCGCCCAGCTCGTCGACGGAGTGACGAAGCTCTCCAAGTTCAGCACCCACAGCCACGAGCAGCAGCAGGCGGAGAACATCCGGAAGATGTTCCTCGCCATGGCGGACGACATCCGGGTCGTCCTCATCAAGCTCGCCGACCGGCTCCACAACATGCGGACGCTCGGTGCGCTGCCGATCGAGAAACAGCAGCGGATCGCCCGCCAGACCATGGAGATCTACGCGCCCCTCGCCGAACGCCTCGGGATCTGGCAGATCAAGTGGGAGCTCGAGGATCTCGCCTTCAAGGCGCTCGAGCCCGACGCCTTCCGCGAGCTCGCCGGCATGCTCGACACCCGTCGCGCCGGCCGCGAGTCGTACATCGAACGGGCGATCGAGGTGCTCCGACCCGAGCTCGAGCGGGCGGGGATCGAGGCCGAGGTCTCCGGGCGCCCGAAGCACATCTACAGCATCTGGAAGAAGATGCAGCGCAAGGGCGCGGGATTCGGCGAGATCTACGACGTCTACGCCATCCGCCTGCTGGTCGACGAGGTGCGCGACTGCTACGCCGCGCTCGGCGTGGTCCATTCGCTCTGGCGACCGATCCCCGGCCAGTTCGACGACTACATCGCGGTCCCGAAGAACAACCTCTATCAGAGCCTCCACACCGCCGTCATCGCCCTCGACGGCAAGCCGCTCGAGATCCAGATCCGGACGCACACGATGCACCAGGTCTCCGAGGTCGGGATCGCCGCGCACTGGCGCTACAAGGAAGGCTCGAAATCGGACCGCGAGTACGACGCGAAGCTGGCCTGGCTGCGCCAGCTGATGGACTGGCAGCGCGACGTCTCGGACGCGACCGAGTTCGTCGAGGGCATCAAGCTCGACATCTTCCAGGACCAGGTCTTTGTCTTCACGCCGAAGGGCGACGTGAAGGACCTGCCCGCGGGCGCCACACCGCTCGACTTCGCCTACCGCATCCACACCGACGTCGGCCATCGCTGCATCGGCGCCAAGGTCAACAACCGGCTCGTCCCGCTCGACTACCGCCTGAAGAACGGCGACATCGTCGAGATCGTCACGACCAAGGGCGAGCACGGCCCGTCGCGCGACTGGATGAACGTCGTCCGGACGAGCCACGCGCGGGAGAAGATCCGACAGTGGTTCAAGCGCAAGGACCGCGACGAGAACATCGTCCACGGCCGCGAGGCGCTCGACCGCGAGCTGCGCCGGCTGGCGCGGACCTCGATCCAGGGGATCGGTCTCGAGCCGATCACCGAGATCGCCCGGGCGTACGGCCAGGAGTCCCTCGATGACTTCTACGCGGCGATCGGCTACGGCGCGCTCAGCGCACAGCAGATCGTCAGCCGTCTCGGCGTGGCCGACGACACCGAGCTCCCGTTGCCGGTCGTCGCGCCGCCGTCATCGCTCGTCCGGAGCGGCGGCGTCCGTGTCAAGGGCGTCGGCGACCTCCTCGTCCGCTTCGGCAAGTGCTGTCACCCGATCCCCGGCGATCGGATCGTCGGCTTCATCACGCGGGGCAAGGGCATCACGGTCCACCTCCAATCCTGCCCCACGGTCGTCAACGAGCGAGAGATCGCGCGACTGATCGAGGTCGAATGGGATTCGGCACCGGCGCAGACCTATCCGATCGCGATCCGCGTCGAGGCGTATGACCGGACCGGGCTCCTCAACGACATCACGCAGGTCGTCGCCGAGAACAAGGTGAACATCGTCGCCGCGTCGGTGAACGTCGCCCCCGACCACACCGCCACGGTGACCGCCACGCTCCAGGTCGCCTCCGTCGCCCAGCTGGCGCGCGTCATGGGTCGTCTCGAGGCGCTCAAGGACGTCCTCTCGGTCCAGCGCGATCTCGGCTGAGCGGGGCGGCGGACCGGGGCGGCGGACCGGGGCGGGGGTCGCCATCCGGTCCCGGCCGCCCGGTAGACTCACCGCATGCCTGCCCAGCCCCCACGACCCCGCGCCTACAAGGCGCCGCGCGGGACGCGCGACCTCCTGCCCGCCGACCGGCCCGCGTGGTCGCGTCTCGAGCGGATCGCCGCTGCGCTCGCCGCGCGCTACGGGTACCGGGAGATCGATACGCCGCTCTTCGAGCAGACCGAGGTCTTCGAGCGGGGGGTGGGGGAGACGACCGACATCGTCGAGAAGGAGCTCTTCCGCCTCGCGCCCCGGACGGAAGACGGCGAGGCCTGGGCCCTGCGGCCCGAGGCGACGGCCGGCATCGTCCGCGCCTACGTCCAGCACGGGATGCAGACGTGGCCGCAGCCGGTGCGCCTCTCGCTGGTCGGCCCGATGTTCCGGTACGACCGGCCGCAGGCCGGCCGCTATCGCCAGTTCCGGCAGTGGGACGTCGAGGCGATCGGCGATCCCGGGCCGGGCGTCGACGCGGAGCTGGTCGAGCTGGGGCTTCGCTTCTACCGCGAGGCCGGCCTGGCGGACGTCGAAGTGCTCCTCAACTCGATCGGCGACGCCGCCTGCCGGCCGGCGTACATCGCCGCGCTGACCGAGTACTACCGGCGGCGGGCGGCCGATCTCCCCGAGCTCGAGCTCCGCCGCCTGGAGACGAATCCGCTTCGCCTGCTGGATTCGAAGGACCCGGCGATGGCGGGCGTCAACGCCGGTGCGCCACGCATCACCGACCATCTCTGCGCTGCCTGCGCCGAGCATTTCGCGGCTGTCCGGACGCATCTCGACGCGGTCGGCATCCCGTACCGGATCGAGCCGGCACTCGTGCGTGGCCTCGACTACTACACGCGGACGGCGTTCGAGTGGTACCGCCGCGGCGCCGAGGGGCAGCAGCAGGCTCTGGGCGGTGGCGGCCGCTACGACGGGCTCGTCGAGCTGCTCGGCGGACGTCCCACGCCCGGCATCGGCTTCGCGCTCGGGCTCGATCGCGTCCTGCTCGCTCTCGACGAGATCGGTGCGCCGGCGGTTCCGGAGCCGGCCCCGCTGGCGGTCGTCTGCGGCGCGGACCCGGCGGCGACCGCGGAGCGATTCCGGATCGCGACCCTGCTGCGGGCGGAGGGCCTGCCCGTTCGCGCCGAACTCGGGCAGCGCAAGCTTGGTCGCCAGCTCGAGGCCGCGGTGCGCGAAGGAGCGCGCTACGCGGTGATCATCGGCGACGAGTTGGCCGAGGGCGAGGTCGGGCTGCGCGATCTTGGCGCCGCCTCGCAGAAGATGATCGCGCTGGCTGACCTGGCGTCGATCCTGCGCCGCAAGGCCGCAGGCGGCTGACCGCGGCGAGAGTCCTGTCCCCGGTCGGGCGCGCGCCTGGCCCGTCGCCCGGCGGCAGGCTCCGCCCGTCAGGCGACCGTCAGCCTCCGCTACGATTGCCCCTGCCATGACGACCCTTGCCACTCCGTATCGAACCCATACCTGCGGGCACCTCCGCGGCTCCGACGCAGGGACCGAGGCCCGCCTCGCCGGCTGGGTCCACCGCCGCCGCGACCACGGTCAGCTCATCTTCCTCGACCTGCGCGACCGGCACGGCATCACCCAGGTGATCGTCGACGCCCAGGCCGCGCCCGCGGCCCATGCGATCGCGAGCTCGGTCCGGAACGAGTACGTCGTCATGGCCGCCGGCCGCGTCGAGCGCCGCCTGCCCGGGACCGAGAATCCGCGTCTGCCGACCGGCGAGATCGAGCTGCGCGCCCGCGACGTGGAGATCCTGGCCGACGCGAAGACGCCGCCCTTCTACATCAACGAGCCGAATGAGCGGATCGACGAGGCCCTCCGGCTCAAGTACCGCTACCTCGACATCCGCCGCGAGGCGATGCGCGACCGCCTTCTGCTCCGGTCCGCGCTCGTCTCGGCGATCCGCCGCGCCCACGAGGCGGCCGGATTCGTCGAGGTCGAGACCCCGATCCTCATCAAATCAACGCCCGAGGGGGCACGCGACTTCATCGTCCCCTCGCGTCTGCAGCCCGGCTCCGTGTACGCCTTGCCGCAGAGCCCCCAGCAGCTCAAGCAGCTGCTCATGGTCGCCGGCATGGACCGCTATTTCCAGATCGCCCGCTGCTTCCGGGACGAGGACCTGCGCGGCGACCGGCAGCCGGAGTTCACCCAGCTCGACCTCGAGATGAGTTTCGTCCGCGAAGACACGGTCATGGACTTCGTGGAGTGGATGATCAAGGACGTCTCCCGCGAGGTCGCCCCGGACCGGCCGATCCTCCACGATCCCTTCCCGCGCTTCACCTACGACGAGGCGCTCGAGCGGTTCGGCTCGGACAAGCCCGACATCCGCTTCGGGATGGAGCTGGTCGACCTCGGGCCGGCGGTCGTCGGCGCCGGCGGCGCCCCGGCGTCGGGCTTCCGCGTCTTCGACGAGGCGCTCGCGTCCGGCGGCCGCGTCAAGGCGATCGTCGCGCCGGGCATGGGCGGTGCCAGCCGGTCGCGCATCGACGAGCTGACCGAGCTCGCGCGCCGCTACGGCGCCAGGGGTCTCGCGCACCTCTCGCCGATGGCAGACGGGATCCACGGCCCGACCGTCAAGTTCCTCGGCGACGAGCGTGCTCGCTCCATCGTCGAGCGTGCGGGCGCCGTGGAGGGCGACCTCGTCCTGGTCGTCGCCGACACGGCCGGACGGACGGCCGACGTCCTCGGGCGGCTGCGGGTCGAGATCGGCAACGCGCTCGGGCTGGCCGATCCGCGCGTCCTGGCCTACTGCTGGGTCCACCGCTTCCCGATGTACCAGTGGGACGCAGAGCGCGGCCGCTGGGACGCGACGCACAACCCCTTCAGCGGGGTGGTCCCGGAGGACGAGCAGCTGCTCGTCACGGCTTCGGGCGATCCCTACCGGCCCTCGCCCGACGATCCGGCAGGCCGCGCGAGGGCGATGCAGTACGACGTGGCGCTCAACGGCTGGGAGCTCGGTGGCGGCAGTGTCCGGATCCATCGGCGCGAGCTCCTGGAGCGCTCGTTCGCCCTCCAGGGCTACTCGCTCGAGGCGATGCACGGTCTCTTCGGCGGGATGCTCGAAGCGTTCGACTACGGCGCGCCGCCCCATGGGGGGATCGCGCTCGGCGTCGACCGCTGGACGGCTCTCCTGGCCGACCAGACGAACATCCGCGAGGTCATGGCGTTCCCGAAGACCCAGTCCGGCACGGACCTGATGCTCGATGCTCCCTCGGTGCCCGATCCGGCGCAGTACGCCGAGCTCGGCCTGCACTTTGTCGGGGACGAGGGGTTGTCGAACAGGGCGAGGGACGGCGGCCCCGTCGGCGCCGAGGCGGTCCGCTCCTAGCTCGTGGGCGTCCTCGACGGCATCGGGCGGCGTCCTCGGCTCGCCGCGCTCGTCGGGGCCCTGTCGATCGCCTTCTCGGGGATCTTCTTCCGCTTCTCCGGGACGTCGCCCTCGACGGCCACTGTCTTCCGGTGCCTCTACGCGCTGCCCTGGCTCCTGCCGTTGCTCTACGTCGAGCGCCGCCGGTTCGGTCCGCTGCCCGGGCGCGAGCTTCGTCTCGGAATCGTGGCAGGCGTCTTCTTCGCGTTCGACCTGCTGACCTGGCACCACAGCGTCGAGCTCGTCGGGGCCGGGCTCGCGACGGTCATGGGAAACCTGCAGGTCGTCGTCGTCGCCATCGCCGCGTGGCTCCTCTTCGGAGAGCGGCCGCAGCGCCCGACCCTCGTCGCCCTGCCGTTCATGCTCATGGGTGTCGTGCTGCTGTCGGGCGTCGTCGGGAGCGGCGCGTACGGATCGAACCCGTCGCTCGGCGTCGCGTTCGGGACGGCCACGGCGTTCTTCTACGCCGGCTACCTGATCGTCATGCGCCACGGCATCCGCGACGCCCGCCGCCCCGCGACCGGGCTCTTCCTCTCGACCGCCTCGACGGCGATCGTCGGCGTCCTCGTCGGGGTCCTCGTCGGCGACTTCGACCCCATGCCCGTCTTCCCCGCCCACTGGTGGCTCATCGCCGTCGGCCTGACGTCGCAGGCGATCGGCTACATGCTCATCTCGCTGTCGCTGCCACGCCTGCCCGCCGTCCTGACCTCGCTCATCCTGCTCGCGCAGCCGATCACGACGATGGTGTTCGGCGCGCTGCTGCTCGGCGAGGACCCCTCGGTCTTCCAGCTCGGCGGCGTCGGCCTGATCGTCGCTGGCCTCGTCGTGGCCAACCTGCGGCTACCGGTCTCGG
>DASVZT010000118.1:0-4786 GCA_036391495.1 Candidatus Limnocylindrales bacterium | reverse complement strand
CCCGGGCCTCGTGCTCGACCTCGTCAGCGGGTCGGTCGGCTCGATGCTCCACCAGGTCGCGGGCTCGACCGCGGTCAACCTCATCTTCTGGCAGTAGTGGCGTAACGGGAGCCCGACTCGCTCGATGACGATCAACGACCTCATCACGATCGCCCCCCTGGTCGCCGCGATCCTCGTCGCGTCCGCGATCGTCGTGGTCGACATGGTCGTCCCCGGCCGGCGGACGACGGCACTGCTCGTCTCGTTCGCCGGCCTGGCCGTCGTGGGCGCGCTGATCGTGGTGGTCGGCCAGCAATCGGCGACGGCGTTCAACGGTGCCTACAAGCTCGACGCGCTGACGACGTTCCTCGATCTCCTGTTCGTCTCGATCGGCGCGCTGACGCTGCTGTTCGCGCCCGACTACCTCGAGCCGCGCGGCCTCCCGATCGCGGAGTTCGCGGCCGTCCTCCTGTTCGCCATCAGCGGCACGATGCTCATCTCGGCCGCCGGCGACCTGCTCGTCCTCTTCCTCGGCCTCGAGCTGATGGTCCTGCCGGGCTACCTGCTGGCCGGATACGCCAAGCGCGACGCGCTCTCGACCGAGGGCGCGATCAAGTACTTCCTCCTCGGCTCCTTCTCGTCGGCGATCTTCCTGTTCGGTCTCGCCTACGTCTGGGGGACGACCGGGACGACCTCGATCGCGGCCGTGGCGGACCAGCTCAAGGCGATCGCCCAGGGAAGCGCGCCGCTCTCGCCGGCCCTGGGCATGGGCCTGGCGTTCATGACGACGGGGGTCGCCTTCAAGATCGCCGCCGTCCCCTTCCACTACTGGACACCGGACGCGTACCAGGGGTCGCCGACCCCCGTCACCGGGTACCTGTCGGTCGGGCCGAAGTTCGGCGCGTTCGCGCTGATCATCCGGCTCTTCATGGACACCCTTGGCCCGCTCCACGCGGAGTGGCTGCCCGTCTTCTGGATCCTTGCCGCGCTGACGATGACGCTCGGCAATTTCGTCGCCCTGACACAGTCGAACGTCAAGCGGATGCTCGCCTACTCCTCGATCGCCCACACCGGCTACATGCTCGTCGGCGTGACGGCGTACGCCGCCGGGCAGCTCCAGGGGCTGCAGGCGCTCCTCTATTACGGAGCGGCGTACACGTTCATGAATTTCGGCGCGTTCGCGGTCGTTGCCGCGCTCCAGCGCCGGCCCGGCGTGACGAGTGCGCTGGATTCCTTCGCGGGCCTCGGCCGGCGCGAGCCGATCCTCGGCATCCTCATGGCCCTGTTCCTGCTCTCGCTGACCGGGATCCCGCCGACGGCGGGCTTCTTCGCCAAGGCGTACGTCATCCTCGCCGCGGTCCAGGCGGGCTACCCGACGAACATCCTCGGCGTCCTCGTGGTGCTCAACGCGGCGCTGGCGGCCTTCTACTACCTGCGGGTCATCGTCTACATGTACATGCGGGATCCGGCCACCGAGATCGAGGCGCTCCGGCACGGCAGCCTGGTCTGGGCCGGGCTCGCGGTGACGACGATCGGGACCATCGCGTTCGGCCTGTTCCCCTCGACGCTCATCGCGCTCGTCGCGGACGCGGCGAAGGCGGTCGGAGGCTAGGTCCGGCTCTCCGCGTCCCGACACCCCGCCAGGCGTCGCTCCAGCTCCCGGCCCAGGGCGCTCAGCACACGCGCCGCGTCGCGCGGCGTCGCCAGGACGACGTCCGCACCGGCCACCACCTCGGGCGGCGTCTCGACCGAGCCATGAACGGCCAGGGTGACCGCGTGGAGACCCGTCCGCCGGCGGGCTGCCCGGATGACCTCGAAGGCCTCCGCGTCGCTGCGATCGTCGCCCAGGACGAGCACGGCGCCCGGATGGTCCGCCTCGAGCAGCCGCTCCATCGCTCGTCCCTTCCCGCCGACGCCCGGCGGACGGAGCTCGACGACTCTGCGGCCCTCGAATCGCTCGAGCCCGTGCGGTTCGAACCCGGCTTCGACGGCGGCAAGCGCGTCGTCGATCGCGGCGAGGGCTGCGTCCGGATCCGGGGCCGCGCGGAAGTGGAAGGCGAGCGAGGGGCCCTTGTACTCGACGAACAGCCAACCTGGGCGGCCGAGGTGCTCGTGGACGCGGTCGCCGAGCTGCGCGACGACATCCCGGTAGGCCGCCAGGCCGGGGCGAAACTCGACCGACAGCGTCTCCGGCCGTCCACCCCGAGTGAGCCTGCCCGACTCGAGGCCGTGGTTGCCGACGTAGTCGAGTCCGCCGACGCGGACGCGCGAGGCGACGTCGATCGCCCCGCGGCCGCTCAGGACGAGGATGCGGATGGCCTCGGGGTGCAGGCCGGAGAGCCGTGCGAGCCGCCGGAGCGCCGTTCGGCCGAGAGGCTCGATCCGGGCATCTGCCGGCTCCGGGCTGATCTGCGCCAGGGTGCCGTCGAAGTCGCTGACGACGAGCAGCGGACGCGGTGCGTCGAGGAGGGCGAGGGACAGTCGACGCGCATCGGCGAACGACCGCAGCTCGTCGGGCGGGGCCTCCGCGGTCACGGTGCCACGGGTCGTCGCGCTGCCACGGGTCGTCACGGTGTCACGGTCGTCCCCGGCATGACCAGGGAGAGCGACCGTGCGAGGAGGTCGCGGCCGACGCTCCCGATCGCGCCGGCCCGGATGATCCCCGACGAGTCGATGAAGAGGTGCGTCGGCAGGCCGACGACCGACCAGGCACGGGCGGCGGTGCCGTCCCGGTCGAGCGCGATCGGATATGTCCCGTCGACGCTCGAGGCGAACGCCGCGACCGTCGTTTCGTCCTCGCGGACGTCGACGGCAATCGCGACGAGGCCCTTGTCCTGGTATCGCTCCGAGAAGGAGGTCATCGCCGCCGCGTCGTCGCGACAGGACGGGCACCAGGTGGCCATGAACTCGATCCAGACGGGTCTGCCGCGCAGGCCGGCGAGGTCGACACGGCCGCCGCCGAGCTGGGGAAGCACGAGCGCGGGCGCCGGGGAACCGACGTCGAAGGCCGACGCGAGGTCGCCCGGGCTCGATGAGGCCTCCGGCGCCGACCCCGACGCGGTCGGGGACGAAGCCCCGGACGAGGGGGCGGGCTCCGAAGTCGCGCCGGACGCGTCCCCGCCGGAGGCCACCGGGCCGGAGGCCGCCGGCGCGATGGAGGCCGGGACGGATGCAGCCGGCATCGCGACATCGGGCCCGAAGGCGGCGAGAACGATCGCGACCACGACGATCGTCACGAACCCGGCCAGGAGGCCCGCGACGACGATCCGCTTCGAGGACATCGGTTCGAGGGTACCAGTACGACACGGCCGGGGGCGTCGCCGGGTGCGGCTGGTAGGATGCGCCCGCCTATGAACAGGATGCGCCCGCCCATGAACGCGATGCCCTGCCCATGAACCGGCTACGCCCACCGAAGAGCGGATACGCCCACCGATGAAGCGGATCGGGACGTGGATCGGCGACAGGGTCGCGCCGGCCATCCTCGTGGCCGCGGGGCTCGCCCTCGTCGCCGCGGGCCTCGTGGTCCTCGATGGACCGGTCGAGGCCGGCGGCACGGCAGTGGCATCGGACGTCCCTGTCGTCCTCCCGACGGAAACCCCGAGCGCCTCCCCCTCGCCGGGTGAGTCGACGGCCGGGACCGCCGGGCCCGAGTCGACCGCGTCCCCGGATCCCCACCACGTCGCGACACGGGTCGTCATCCCGGCGCTCTCGATCGACCTGCCCGTCGTCCGGCCGCCCGGCGGCCCTGACGCCTATCCGCTCTGCAACGTCGCGATGTTCATCCAGCAGCTCCACCAACCGGGCCAGGACGCCGCGACGTACATCTACGCCCACGCTCGCCAGGGGATGTTCCTGTCGCTCCTCACGGAGTCACAGCAGAACGACGGCGCGGGGATGATCGGGATGCTCGTCCAGGTCTATACGAGCGACGACCGCCTCTACCTCTACGAGGTCTCGCAGGTCCGTCGCCACCAGCTCGACCTTGACGCCGCCCTCGCGGCGACGACGGAGCAGTTATGGCTCCAGACGTCGGAGGGCCCCCGCGGGACCGTCGCCAAGCTCCAGGTGGTCGCCTCCTTCCTGGGCGTGGGGCCGGCCGACGACGCGGCGGCCCACCCGGTGCCTCACCCGGTCGTCTGCGGCTGACCGACGGACGATCAGACCGACGTCAGGCTTCGGACGTCGAGGAGATCGCCCGCGAGCCCAGCGCGACCCCGGGCAGGACCGCCAGGAAGGTCACGGCGCCGGCGACGACGAAGAGGCCGACCATGACGCGGGCCGCCTCGCCGGCCGCCCACGTCTCGAGCGCAGCCACCACCAGCGGGTCCTTGAGCGGGCGGTCGCGGAGCTCGGCCGGGATGTAGGCCCGGTAACCCTCGGGGGTGGCGTAGACGGAGGCGCTCAGCCGCTCGATCGTCGTCGAGCCGTATGCGGTCAGGACGGCCAGCCCGATCGCCATCCCGATCATCCGCGCCACGGTGACCGCGGCGCTGGCGAGGCCATATGCCGCTGGATCGACCGATTCGACGGCGGCGGTCGAGCGCGACGTCACGGTCAGCCCGAAGCCCGCGCCGAAGATGGCCATGCCGATGGCGACGGTGGCGATCGCCGTGCCCGAGGTCCAGCCGCCCATCAATGCCATGCCGGCCGTCGCCACGATGACACCGCCGACCGTCACGACGCGCGCCGACAGTCGGTGGACGAGGAAGCCGGCCAGGAGTGCCGCGGCGGCCGTGGATGCCGCCAGGGCGCCGAGGACGACGCGCTGGGCGTCCGGTCCGCCGTAGAGGACGCGGTCGACGAACAC
>DASVZT010000117.1:0-4087 GCA_036391495.1 Candidatus Limnocylindrales bacterium | reverse complement strand
CCCGGGCTGGCACGCGCCTCCCCGAAACGCGACGAGGCCGCCGGTCGCCCGGCGGCCTCGTCCGCGTCACTGCGAGGTTACTTGATCTCGACCTTGGCGCCCTGCTCCTCGAGGGCGGCCTTGACCTTCTCGGCCTCGTCCCTGGCAACGCCTTCCTTGACCGGCTTCGGCGCGGCGTCGACGAGGTCCTTCGCCTCCTTCAGGCCGAGCCCGGTCAGCTCGCGCACGACCTTGATGACGGGGATCTTGTTCGGCCCGACCTCGGCCAGGACGGCGGTGAACTCGGTCTGCTCTTCCTCGGCGGGGGCGGGGGCGGCTCCGCCTGCGGCCGGGGCGGCCGCGGCAACCGCGACCGGGGCTGCCGCGGTGACGCCGTAGCGCTCCTCGAACTTCTTGATGAAGTCGGACAGCTCGAGGACGGTCATGCCGTCGATCGCCTCGAGGAGCTGATCCTGGGTGATGGTGGCCATCGTGTTCGTCTCTCCTTCGTCGTCGCCGTCTTCGTCGACGGCGGTCACGCCGGCGCGCGGGCCGGCAGGATGGGCGTGTCGGTGGGCTCGGTGGGACGGTTCAGCCGTCCGCTCCCCGGCCCGTTCGCGTCGTGCGACGCAGACGTTGGCGCGCTACGCCGCCGCCTTGCGGTCGCGGACCTGCGCGAGCGCGTAGCCCAGGTTGCGCAGGTTCGCCCCGAGCAGCCCGCCGAGGGTCGCGATCGGCGCGACCATCGCGCCCGCGAGCTGCGCCTGCAGGACCTCGCGGGCGGGCAGGGCGGCCAGTCGCGTCACGGCGTCGGCGCCGATCTGCCGGTCGCCGATGACGGCGCCGGTGACCTTCACGAGCTTGAACGGGCGGACCGCGTCGAGGACCGCCTTGGCGGTCGCCGCCTCGTCGAGGCCGAACGCGATGGCGGTCGGCCCGGTGAGGAGCGGCGAGAGCGCCTCGGCGGGCGTACCCGCGGAGGCGATCCGCATCAGACGGTTCTTGACGACGTGATACGCGATGTCCTGCTTGCGCAGGGCGCGACGGATCTCGGCGAGGTCGCCCACGGTGAGGCCACGGTATTCCGAGACGACGAACGTCCGGGAGCGCGACACGACGTCACGCAGCTCGGCGACCGTCTCGCGCTTGGCCTCGGTCGGCATCGATACCTCCTGCTCCTGCGTGCGGCCGGCACGCGGCGGTGGGCGTCGCCGGCCGGCGGCCGGTCTGCCCCTGCGACGTTCCTCCGTTCGCAGGGACGCGCCCACCCGGAGGTGTTGCGCTGGTCCTGCCTCGGCGTGCTCGCCGTCGTCCCCGACTCCCCACGTCAGGCGGGTGTCGGTCCGGTGCGGCGGATCAAGCCCCGACCGTCGGCGCTCCGGTCTGGCGACCTTTGCCCGGGCGGTCCGCGGGCGCAGGCTGTCTGCGGCGGTCCGTCGTTCGTTCGTTCGGGCGACACGCCTCTCGGCTGCCGCCGTGTCTGTTCGAGCCGGCGCAGTCTACCTCGCCGGCCGCTGTGCGGTCGTTCGACCTAGCTCGAGGCGGCGACCTGGAGCACGGCAGGCAGGTCGACCCGGATGCCGGGCCCCATCGTGCTGGCGATCGTCAGGCCCTTGAGGTACTGCCCCTTCGCGCCGCTCGGCTTCGCCCGGTTGATCGCGTCGACGAGCGCGGCGAGATTCGCAAGGAGCTCTCCCTCGTCGAAGCTGGCCTTGCCGATCGGCGAGTGGATGAGTGCGCCCTTGTCGACGCGGAACTCGACCCGACCGGCCTTGACCTCCCGAACGGCGCGCTCGATGTCGAACGTGATCGTGCCCGCCTTCGGGTTCGGCATGAGGCCGCGGCGGCCGAGGATCTTGCCGAGCCGCCCGACCATGCCCATGGTGTCGGGGGTGGCGAGAGCGACATCGAACTCGAGCCAGCCCGCCTCGATCTTCTTCACCAGGTCCTCAGCGCCCACCTCGTCCGCCCCGGCGCGGAGGGCCTCCTGCGCCTTCTCGCCCTGGGCGAACACGGCGACCCGAACCTTCTTGCCCGTGCCGTGCGGAAGGACGACGGTCCCGCGGACCATCTGGTCGGCATGCCGAGGATCGACGCCGAGCTTCAGGTGCGCCTCGATCGTCGCGTCGAACCCGACGGTCGACGTCTTCTTGACGAGCTCCGTCGCATCGGCCGGCGCGTAGACCTTCTCGCGGTCCACGAGCTTCGCGGCCTCGAGGTACTTCTTCCCGTGCTGAGCCATCGCTCTCTCCTTTCGGCCGGTCTGACGCGGCCTCCCCCTATCGCTCCGTCCGCCGCCGGGGTAAGCGGCGAACGCGTGGATCCGATGTCCGCGGACGGCCCCCGGCTAGCCCACGACCTCGATGCCCATCGAGCGCGCGGTCCCTTCGACCTGGCGCATCGCGGCCTCGACGTCATTCGCGTTGAGATCGGCCATCTTGACGGCCGCGATCTCGCGGACCTGGTCGCGCGTGACGCGGCCTGCCGTGGCGCGCCCGGTCGTCTGCGAGCCCTTGTCGACACCGGCGGCCTTGCGGAGCAGGTCCGCTGCCGGCGGCGTCTTGAGGACGAACGTGAACGAGCGGTCCTCGAAGACCGTGATCTGCGCCGGGATGACCTGGCCGACCTTGTCGGCGGTCTTCTCGTTGTACGACTTGGTGAACTCGACGATGTTGATCCCATGCGGGCCCAGCGCCGTGCCCACCGGCGGCGCGGGTGTCGCCTTGCCGGCCGGGAGCTGGAGCGTCAGGACGATTCGAACCTTCTTGGCCACGGGAGGACCGTACTCCTTCGCTTAGAGCTTCTCGACCTGGAGGAAGTCGAGCTCGACCGGCGTCTCACGGCCGAAGATGCTGACCAGCACCTTGACCTTGTTCCGCTCGGGGTTGACCTCGTCCACCGTGCCGATGAACTCGGCGAAGGGCCCGTCGGTGACGCGCACGCTCTGGCCCTTGGTGAAGGCGACGCGGTACTTCGGCGTCTCCACGCCCATCTGGCGCAGGATCTGCTTGACCTCGGTCTCGTCGAGCGGGACCGGCTCGTTGCGCGTGCCAGGGATGTTCGCGCCGCCGACGAAGCTCGTGACACCCGGCGTGTTGCGGACGACATACCAGGAATCCGGGTCGAGGATCATCTCGACCAGGACATAGCCGGGATACACCTTCTTCTGGACGGTGTGGCGCTGGCCCTGGCGGATCTCGATCTCGTCCTCCATCGGCACGAGGACCTGGAAGATCTTGTCCTCCATGCCCATCGACTCGATGCGGTGCTCGAGGTTCGCCTTGACCTTGTTCTCGTAGCCCGAGTACGTGTGGATGACGTACCAGCGCTTTTCGGGCGCCTTCGCCTCGGTGAGCTCGGTCATGTCGCTCCTAGCCGAGGGCCGACGAGAGGACCTGGACGGCGGTCGAGAACAGCCAGTCGAAGGCCGAGATGTACAGGCCGACCGCCGCGCTCACGACGAAGACGAGCACGGTCAGGTTGCGCGTCTGCTCGCGCGTCGGCCAGCTGACCTTCTTGAGTTCGGACCACGCTTCGTCGATGAAGCGACGGATACGATCGACCACGTTCTCGGTTCGCTCTCGTTCTATGGGCTGGAAGGGATGGCAGGGGCGATAGGACTCGAACCTACAACCGCCGGTTTTGGAGACCGGTGCTCTGCCAATTGAGCTACACCCCTGCGACGCTCGCGGCTACTTCGCCTCCCGGTGAAGGGTATGGCGACGATCGCGCGGGCAGTATTTCATGAGCTCGATCCGGCCCGGATCGTTCTTCTTGTTCTTGCGCGTCGCGTAATTTCGCTCCTTGCACTCGGTGCAAGCGAGCTGGATGACCGGGCGCGCCTCGACTCTCGCCATCTCGCTACTCGATGATCTGGGTGATCGCGCCGGCGCCGACGGTCCGGCCGCCCTCGCGGATGGCGAAGCGCTGGCCGACCTCGAGCGCGATCGGGGTGATGAGCTCGACCGTCATGTCGACGTTGTCGCCGGGCATGATCATCTCGGCGCCGTCGGGCAGCCCGATCGCGCCGGTCACGTCGGTCGTGCGCAGGTAGAACTGCGGGCGGTAGCCGTTGTAGAAGGGGGTGTGGCGGCCGCCCTCCTCCTTG
>DASVZT010000116.1:0-8069 GCA_036391495.1 Candidatus Limnocylindrales bacterium | reverse complement strand
CCTGAGGCGGACTTGGACTGCCTAAGGGTTCGCTTCGACCCGGCTCCTGGCCGATCCACGGCCCCAAGATCCACCCTTCAGGGCCCTTGTGCGCCATCAAGAGATCACCAGGGCCGATAGGAGCTGCCCGAAAGCGTGCTGGCGAAACCATCGCCGGCTGGAGACCCGCTTAGGGCGCACTCTCCGTTCACGGCGCGCCCGAGGCCCCACTCCTCTTCGCAGCCCGCCGCCGCCCGCCCCACAGGCCCCGCCGCCCGCGGCCGTCCGCCCGCCGCACAGGCGCTGCCGCCCGCCGTACCCACCCGCCGCCGCCGCTCCAAGCTCGCCGCACCCATCCCCGCTCGACGCCGGCCCGTTCGCGCGCTACTCTGTCGGCGCCGTGAGGGGACGGTTGCGCCTGCCGCACCGCCCCCGGTTGCGCCTGCCGCATCGCCCCTATTTGACACGCGCAGGAATCGCGATATCCTAGACGGTCTGTGAGCGCGGCCTTCCCTTCTTCCTCCTCCTCCGCCAAGGAGCGTTTCATGCTGCCTGTCGCTGATTCAACTCGAGCAGCTGCGGAGAACGCGCGAAAGCGCTATGCCCGCATCCCCGAGGTCCTCCCGGTCCCGAACCTCATCGAGCTCCAGCTCGAGTCGTTCGCGTGGTTCATCGAGAAAGGGCTTCGCGAGCTGTTCGACGAGATCAGCCCGATCAAGGACTTCACCGGCAAGGTGATGGAGCTCCAGTTCCTCGACTACGAGTTCGGGCCGCCGAAGTACACCGAAGAGGAATGCCGGACCAAGGACCTGACGTTCAGCAAGCCGCTCTACGTCAACGTCGAGCTCCTCATCAAGGAGACCGGCGAGATCCAGCGCCAGCGCGTGTACATGGGCGACTTCCCGACGATGACGGACCAGGGGACGTTCGTCATCAACGGCGCCGAGCGCGTCGTCGTCAGCCAGCTCGTCCGTTCGCCCGGCGTCTACTACAGCGAGCTCGAGGATCCGGCGTCGGGCCGCGCGCTCTTCAGCGCGAAGGTCATCCCGAACCGGGGCGCCTGGCTCGAGTTCGAGACGAACAACAAGGACCAGCTCTGGGTCAAGGTCGACCGCAAGCGCAAGATCGCGGCCACGACGCTGCTGCGGGCCGTCGGCTACGACACGAACGAGTCGATCAGCGCGCTCTTCGCCACGGTCGACACCGATCCCGACCACCAGTACGTCGCGAACACGCTGGAGAAGGACCTGACGAAGACGCCGCAGGAGGCGCTCATCGAGGTCTACAAGAAGCTGCGTCCCGGCGACCCGCCGACCGGCGACAACGCTCGCCAGCTCGTCGAGAGCCTGTTCTTCAACTTCCGCCGCTACGACCTCGGTCGCGTCGGCCGCTACAAGTTCAACCGCAAGCTCGACGCCGTCGCCGAGCGGATGGGCATCGAGCTGCCGCGCGAGGAGCGGACGATCACCCGCGAGGACATCGCCGCCATCGTCGGCTACCTCATCGAGGCAAACCGCGGGCTGCACGGCAAGGACGACATCGACCACCTCGGCAACCGCCGTATCCGGGCCAACGGCGAGCTCATCCAGAACGCCTTCCGGATCGGTCTCCTGCGGATGGAGCGCGTCGTCCGCGAACGCATGACGATCCAGGAGATCGACAAGGCGACGCCGAACGCACTGATCAACATCCGGCCGGTCGTCGCGGCGATGAAGGAGTTCTTCGGCGGCAGCCAGCTCAGCCAGTTCATGGACCAGACGAACCCGCTGGCAGAGCTCACCTCCAAGCGCCGCCTGTCCGCCCTCGGCCCCGGGGGCCTCTCGCGCGAGCGCGCCGGCTTCGACGTCCGCGACGTCCACCACAGCCACTACGGTCGGATCTGCCCGATCGAGACGCCGGAAGGCCCGAACATCGGCCTGATCGGCTCCCTCGCCACGTTCGGCCGCATCAACAGCTACGGCTTCATCGAGACCCCGTACCGGAAGGTGCGACGCACCGTCGCCTGGGACGACGCGGACATCGCGACGTTCGAGGCCGGGGCGGACCTGGTCGGCAAGGGCAGCCAGGTCATCCTGAAGGCCGGGGAGCGCTTCACCGACGAGGCGACGGCCGAGCTCAAGCGCCAGAAGGCGCAGGCGTTCCCGATCCGGCCCATCGTCACGGACGAGATCGAGTACCTCTCGGCCGACGACGAAGAGGAGCACTACGTCGCGCAGGCGAACGCGGCCCTCGTGGAGCACGACGGCCACCGGCACTTCGTGGCCGACCGCATCCCGTCGCGCTTCCGGGACGCGTTCCCAGAGGCGCGGCCGAACCAGATCGAGTTCATGGACGTCTCGCCCAAGCAGGTCGTCTCGGTCGCCACGGCGCTCATCCCGTTCCTCGAGCACGACGACGCGAACCGCGCCCTCATGGGCTCGAACATGCAGCGCCAGGCCGTGCCCCTCCTCGAGCCCGAATCGCCGATCGTCGGCACGGGCATGGAGGCGCGAGCCGCCCAGGACTCGGGCCAGGTCCTCGTCGCCCGCCGGGCCGGCGTGGTGACGAGCGTCACTGCCGAGCGGATCCAGGTCGAGACCGACGACGGCCAGCTCGACGAGTACAGGCTGCAGAAGTTCGTCCGCTCCAACCAGGGGACCTGCATCAACCAGCGGCCGATCGTCGACACCGGCGACCGCGTCGTCGACGGGCAGCCGCTCGCGGACTCCAGCTCCACCCAGGAGGGCGAGCTCGCCCTCGGACGCAACGTCCTCGTGGCGTTCATGAGCTGGGAAGGGGGCAACTACGAGGACGCGATCGTCATCAGCGACCGCCTCGTCCGGGACGACCTCTTCACCAGCATCCACATCGAGAAGCACGAGATCGAGTCACGCGACACGAAGCTCGGGCCCGAGGAGATCACCCGGGACATCCCGAACGTCGGCGAGGAGTCCCTCAAGGACCTCGACGAGGAGGGGATCGTCTACATCGGCGCCGAGGTCCGCCCGGGCGACATCCTCGTCGGCAAGATCACCCCGAAGGGCGAGACCGAGCTGACGGCCGAGGAGCGGCTGCTGCGCGCGATCTTCGGCGAGAAGGCCCGCGAGGTGAAGGACTCCTCGCTGCGCCTGCCCCACGGCGAGCGCGGCAAGGTCGTCGAGATCCGCGAGTTCCGTCGCGAGAACAACGACGACCTCCAGCCCGGCGTCAACCGTCTCGTCCGCGTCTCGGTCGCCCAGAAGCGCAAGGTGAGCGTCGGCGACAAGATGGCCGGCCGACACGGCAATAAGGGCGTCATCGCCAAGATCCTGCCGCAGGAGGACATGCCGTTCCTCCCGGACGGGACCCCCGTCGACATCATCCTCAACCCGCTCGGCGTCCCGAGCCGGATGAACATCGGCCAGATTCTCGAGACCCACCTCGGGTGGGCGCTCAAGGAGAAGGGCGAGAAGGCCGCGACCGCCGTCTTCGACGGCGCCTCCGAGGACCAGATCCGGGGCGAGCTGCGCGATGCCGGCCTTCCCGAGGACGGCAAGATCGAGCTCCGCGACGGGCGCTCGGGCGAGAAGTTCGACCGGCCGATCACCGTCGGCCAGATCTACATGCTCAAGCTCCACCATCTCGTCGAGGACAAGATCCACGCCCGCTCGACGGGCCCGTACAGCCTGATCACCCAGCAGCCTCTCGGCGGCAAGGCCCAGTTCGGCGGCCAGCGGTTCGGCGAGATGGAGGTCTGGGCGCTCGAGGCCTACGGCGCGGCGAACATCCTCCAGGAGCTGCTCACCGTGAAGTCGGACGACGTCCTGGGACGCGTCCAGACGTACGAGGCGATCGTCAAGGGCGAGGAGATCCAGCCGCCGCGCGTCCCCGAGTCGTTCAAGGTCCTCATCAAGGAGCTGCGCAGTCTCGGGCTGAACGCCGAGATCCTCGATCCGAACGACGAGGAGATCCCGCTCGGCGAGGACGACGCGTCCGGTTACTTGCTGCCCGACCTGGGCGGCATCAACCTCGCGGGCTTCGAGGACTGAGGCCCCTCACGAGGCAGAGGAACACACCACTCGCGACGGCGGCCTCCGGCCGGGGCCGCCCCGTCGCTCGCACACGGTCCGGATCGCGTCGCCGAAGCAGGCGGCGGCGCTGAGGAGAACGATGCTCGAGGTCAACAACTTCAGCGCGATCCGCATCTCGCTCGCCAGCCCCGACCAGATCCGGGAGTGGTCGAAGGGCGAGGTGACGAAGCCGGAGACGATCAACTACCGGACGCTCAAGCCCGAGAAGGACGGTCTCTTCGACGAGCGCATCTTCGGTCCGACGAAGGACTGGGAGTGCTACTGCGGCAAGTACAAGCGGATCCGCTACAAGGGGATCATCTGCGACAAGTGCGGCGTCGAGGTCACCCGCTCGAAGGTCCGTCGCGAGCGGATGGGCCACATCCAGCTGGCCAGCCCCGTCAGCCACATCTGGTACTTCAAGGGCACCCCGAGCCGTCTCGGGATCCTGCTCGACATCAGCCCGCGCAACCTCGAGCGCATCCTGTACTTCGCGCTGTACATCGTCACGCACGTCGACGAGGACGCGCGCCGGCGTGTCCTGCAGCAGCTCGAGGACGAGGCGGAGGGTCGCGGCGGCAAGGCCGGCAAGGCGCTCACGGACCTCGAGGACGAGCTGCGCGCGACGCTCAACCGCCAGAAGGACGAGCTGAACGCGACCCTCGCCGGCACGAAGTCGGAGCTCGAGGCCCAGCGGACCAGCCGGACGGAGGAGATCGTCCGCGCGGCCCAGGACGTCGAGGCGCGACTGGCCGAGATCAAGAGCGGGACGGCCGGCGAGACGATCGCGTTCGCGCCGACCGGCGAGGTCGTCCTCGCCTCGGGCGCCAAGGGCGGCAAGGAGGCGACGGCCGCGCTGCGCAAGATCGTCGCCGCCGAGACCGAGCGCGTGAACACCGAGCTCCAGGAGCGCGAGCGCGACGAGGAGCGGGCGACCGCCCAGAAGGTCGAGGACCTCCAGTCGGCCATGGGCGACGCGCTCCAGGCCGAAAAGGACCGCCTCGCCCAGGAAGCGTCCGGGCTGAAGGACGAGATCCGCAAGACGCGCGACGAGATCGAAGCGCTCAAGTCGATGATGACGCTCCTCGAGACCGAGTACCGGACCCTCGACGAGAAGTACAACCAGGGGGCGCGCGGCAGCCGCTTCTTCCACGCCGGCATGGGCGCCGAGGCGATCCGCGACATCATCGGCCGGATGGATCTCGACGAGCTGTCGCGCCAGCTGCACGTCGAGGTCCGGACCACCTCCGGCCAGCGTCGCAAGAAGGCGATCAAGCGGCTGCGCCTGATCGAGGCCTTCCGCCGCTCCGGCGCCCGGCCGGAGTGGATGATCCTCTCGGTCGTCCCGGTCATCCCGCCGGACCTGCGGCCGATGGTCCAGCTCGACGGCGGCCGCTTCGCGACCTCCGACCTCAACGACCTGTACCGACGGGTCATCAACCGCAACAACCGCCTCAAGCGACTGCTCGAGCTCGGCGCGCCCGAGATCATCATCCGCAACGAGAAGCGGATGCTCCAGGAGGCGTGCGACGCCCTGATCGACAACGGCCGGCGCGGGCGAGCCATCGCCGGCACCGGCAACCACCGGCTCAAGAGCCTGTCCGACATGCTCAAGGGCAAGCAGGGCCGGTTCCGCCAGAACCTGCTCGGCAAGCGCGTCGACTACTCAGGCCGCTCGGTCATCGTCGTCGGCCCGGAGCTGCGGCTCCACCAGTGCGGGCTGCCCAAGAAGATGGCGCTCGAGCTGTTCAAGCCGTTCGTCATGCGCCAGCTCGTCGAGAAGGGCTTCGCCCACAACATCAAGAGCGCCAAGCGCATCGTCGAGCGGGTCCGGCCCGAGGTCTGGGACGTCCTCGAGGAGGTCATCAAGGATCACCCGGTCCTGCTGAACCGCGCCCCGACGCTGCACCGCCTCGGCATCCAGGCGTTCATGCCGGTCCTCGTCGAGGGCTCGGCCATCCAGATCCACCCGCTCGTCTGCACGGCCTTCAACGCGGACTTCGACGGCGACCAGATGGCCGTCCATGTCCCGCTCTCGACGGCGGCGCAGGAAGAGGCGCGGTCGATGATGTTGTCGACCGCCAATCTCCTCTCGCCGGCTGACGGCAGCCCGGTCGTCGCGCCGACGCAGGACATGGTCCTCGGCTGCTTCTATCTCACCCTCGACCGCGAGGGGATCGAGGGCAAGCGCGTCCGTGCCTTCAGCGACGAGGACGAGGCGATTCTCGCCTACCAGCTGCGCGCCGACACCGGCGTGACGCTTCATGAGCCCGTCGACGCGATCGTGCGCGCCTGGGACGAGGAGGCGGGGACGCTCGTCGACCGCCGGGTGCGGACGACCGTCGGGCGGATCCTCTTCAACCAGATCCTGCCCGATCGTCTCCGGTTCTCGAACACCGTCATGACGCGGGCGGCCCTCAAGACGCTCGTCGACGAGTGCTACCGGCTGCTCGGTCCCGAGGAGACGGCTCATCTCGTCGACGGCATCAAGAGCGTTGGCTTCGAGTTCGCCACGCGCGGTGGGATGACCATCGCCGTCGGCGACATCGCCATGCCGGCCGACAAGAAGGAGCGGCTCGGCGAGGCCGACAAGCTCGTGGCGGAGATCGATCGCCAGTTCCAGCGCGGACTCATCACCGACGAGGAGCGCTACGAGCAGGTCGTCGACGTCTGGCAGCAGACGACGAGCCGCATGTCGGACGCGATGATGGAGGGACTCGACAAGTTCGGCCCGGTCACGATGATGACCAGCTCCGGCGCCCGTGGAAACAAGGGCAACATCGGCCAGCTCGGCGCGATGCGCGGCCTCATGGCCGACCCGTCCGGTCGCATCATCGAGGTTCCCGTCCGCAGCAACTTCCGCGAGGGGATGAGCGTCCTCGAGTACTTCATCTCCACCCACGGCGCGCGCAAGGGCCTCGCCGACACGGCGCTCCGGACGGCCGACTCGGGCTACCTGACCCGGCGTCTCGTCGACGTCGCCCAGGACGTCATCACCCGCGAGGACGACTGCGGAACCGAGGAGGGGAGCTGGATCACCCGCGCGGAGTCGGTCGAGATCGCGGGTGCGGGCGCCGGCTCGTTCGCCCGCCGTCTCGTCGGACGGCTGGCGGCCGCTCCGCTCGTCGACCCCCGGGACGAGAGCCGCGTCATCGTCGCCCGCAACGAGCAGATCACCGAGGCGGTCGCCACCGAGATCGCGGACGAGGCCAGCGGCATCGACGAGGTCCTCGTCCGCTCGCCGCTCGCCTGCGAGGCACGGTACGGCGTCTGCCGCTCCTGCTACGGGCGCAACCTGGCCACCGGCGAGCTCGTCGGGATCGGCGAGGCGGTCGGCATCATCGCCGCCCAGTCGATCGGCGAGCCCGGCACCCAGCTGACGATGCGGACGTTCCACACCGGCGGCGTCGCCGGCCTCGACATCACCGCGGGTCTGCCGCGCGTCGAGGAGCTGTTCGAGGCCCGCATCCCCAAGGGCAAGGCCGAGATCAGCCACATCGACGGCGTCGTCGAGATCATCCGCAGCGAGGCGGGCACGCGCGTCAAGGTGACGAGTCGCGAGGCGTACGACAACGCGCTCGCGATCCCGGCCGGGGCGGAGATGCTGGCCGCGGCCGGCGACATGGTCGAGGCGAACCAGGCGATCGCCCGCGTCGAGGGCGGCCCGGACGTCCTCGCCCCGGCGAAGGGCTTCCTCGTCGCCGAGAAGGACGCACTGGTCGTCCGCGCCGAGGACGTCGTCGAGCGCGAGTACGCCATCCCGCACAACGCGAAGCTCAAGGTCGAGAACGGCCAGGAGATCCGCGCCGGCGACGCGATCACGGACGGGCCGATCAACCCGCAGGAGTACCTCGAGACGCGGGGCAAGGACGCCGTCCAGCGCTACCTCGTCAAGGAGGTCCAGAAGGTCTACCGGAGCCAGGGCGTCACGATCAACGACAAGCACATCGAGATCATCGTCCGCCAGATGCTCCGCAAGGTCCGCATCGATCAGCCCGGCGACACCGACCTGCTGCCGACCGAGCTCATCGACCGTCTCGACTTCGAGGAGGCGAACAACCG
>DASVZT010000115.1:0-3182 GCA_036391495.1 Candidatus Limnocylindrales bacterium | reverse complement strand
CATCGACTTCTTGGCCATGGATCTCCTCCCCGCGCCTAGCCGGCGAAGGGCATGCCGAGGAGCTCGAGCAGACGCTTCGATTCCTCGTCGGTCTTCGCCGTCGTCACGATGCTGATCTCCAGCCCGCGGAGACGGTCCACCCTGTCGTAGTCGATCTCGGGGAACGCGAGCTGCTCGCGAAGCCCGAGCGAATAGTTGCCGCGCCCGTCGAACGACTTGCCGGGGACACCCCGGAAGTCGCGGATGCGGGGCAGCGCGAGCGTCGTGAGGCGCTCGAGGAAGTCCCACATGCGCTCGCCGCGCAGCGTGACCTTGACCCCGATGGGGTTGCCGGTCCGGACGCGGAACTGGCTGATCGAGCGCTTGGCGCGGGTGACGATCGGCTTCTGGCCGGTGATCGTCGCCACGTCGCCGACGGTCGCGTCGATCGCCTTGGCGTTGGTGAGCGCCTCGCCGAGACCGACGTTCACGACGATCTTCTCGAGGCGCGGAACCTGCATCGGGTTCGAGTAACCGAACTGCTTGCTCAGGGCCGGGATGACCTCGGCGCCGTAGCGGTCGCGAAGGCGGCTCACGAGCGCACCTCCATCTGCTCGCCGCAGTGGCGGCACATCCGGACGCTGCGGCCGTCGCCACCCACCGCGTGGCGGACGCGCGTCGGCTTGTCGCAGCGGGGGCAGACGAGCATGACCTTGCCGATCGCCAGCGGCTGCGGGATGTCGAGGATGCCGCCCTGCTGGACGGTCGGGGTCCGGTCGGTCGAGTTGGCCACCGGGCGCGGCTTCGTGTGGCGCTTGGCGATGTTGACGCCGTCGACGACGACGAACGACCCGCGGGCGGCCTTGAGCGGGTTCGGCTTCATGCCCCAGCCGCGCAGTGCCGAGCGGCCCTCGACGTAGACGCGCGCGACCGTGCCACGCTTGCCGGCGTCCTTGCCGCTCAGGACGAGGACGGTGTCGCCCTTGCGGATCTCGGGGGTGCGGATGCGGCTCGCGGTGGCGGGCATCAGAGCACCTCCGGCGCGAGCGACACGATCTTCATGTAGTTCTTGTCGCGCAGCTCGCGCGCGACCGGCCCGAAGATGCGGGTGCCGCGCGGGTTGCCCTGGTTGTTGATCAGGACGGCCGCGTTCTCGTCGAACCGGATGTAGCTGCCGTCGGTCCGGCCGTACTCCTTCGACACGCGGACGATGACCGCGCGGACGACGTCGCCCTTCTTGACCGCCGCGTTCGGGATGGCGCTCTTGACGCTCGCGACGACGACGTCGCCGACTTCGGCGGTCGTCTTGCGCGAGCGGCCCATGATGCGGATCGCCTCGATCGTCCGGGCGCCGGTGTTGTCGGCGACCTTGAGGCGCGTCTGGACCTGGATCATGCGCCAGCCTCCGCCGGCTGCTCATCCTCGGCCGACTCCGCGCGGGTCCGGCCCGGGTGGGCGGCGGCGTGGATGGCCTCGGCCGTCTCGATCTCCTCGCCGACGAGCTCGGTCGAGGCGACCTCCTCGCCGGTTCGCGAGAGGACCTCGGCAAGCCGCCAGCGCTTCGTCGCCGAGAGCGGACGCGACTCCTCGATGAGGACGGTGTCGCCGACGCGGGCTTCGTTCAGCTCGTCGTGCGCCTTGAACTTGGTCGTCAAGCGGATCACCCGCTTGTAGAGCCGGTGGCGCGCGAGACGCTCCACGGACACGACGATCGTCTTGTCCATCTTGTCGCTCACGACGCGGCCGACCTTCGTCTTCCGCTTGCCGGTGGTCACGGTGGAGTTCGCTCCTGTCATCGCGTGATCTCCCGTCAGGCCGTCCGACCGAGCTTGCGCTCGTTCTGAACGGTCAGGATCCGCGCGATCGTCCTGCGGGTCTGGGGGATGCTGCTGTAGTCCTTGAGCTGGCGCGTGGAGAGCTGGAAGCGCACCTGCCAGAGCTCCTGCTTCGCGTCACGGAGCGCCTGCTCGAGCTCCGCGTCGGAGAGAGCGCGGACCTTATCGATGTCCATCGGTCCCCTCCGTCGCGGCATTCTCGCGGACGACGACGCGCGTCGCGACCGGGAGCTTGTGGCCGGCGAGGCGCATCGCCTCGACCGCCTCCTCGTGGTCGATCCCGGCCATCTCGAAGAGGATCCGGCCCGGCTTGACGACCGCGACCCAATGGTCGGGGGCGCCCTTGCCGGAACCCATGCGGGTCTCCGCCGGCTTCTTCGTGGCGGGCTTGTCGGGGAAGATGCGGATCCAGATCTTGCCGCCGCGCTTGACCGAGCGGGTCATGGCGCGTCGCGCGGACTCGATCTGGCGGCTCGTGATCCAGGCCGGCTCGAGGGTGGCGAGACCGTAATCGCCGAACGCGACGGTGTGGCCGCCCTTCGCCATGCCGGACATCCGGCCGCGCATGACCTTGCGGTGCTTGACGCGTCGGGGCATCAACATGGCTACGCTCCTCCCCCGACCACGGCCGGCTGCCCGGCCATCGCCGCGGGCGCGGTCGCGCCACGGTTGATGTTGCGCTCCGGGGCGATGTCGCCCCGGTAGATCCAGACCTTGACGCCGATCCGCCCGTAGGTCGTGTGGGCGTGGACCTGCCCGTAGCTGATGTCCGCGCGCAGGGTCCCGAGAGGGATGCGACCCTCGCGGTCCCATTCGCGACGCGCCATCTCGGAGCCGCCGAGGCGGCCGCTGACGGCGATCCGGACGCCCTTGGCGCCGGCCTTCATCGTCCGCTGGATCGACTGCTTCATCGCCTTCTTGAAGGCGATGCGCCGGCTCAGCTGCTGGGCGACGTTGGCGGCGACGAGATACGCGTCGAGCTCGGGCTGGCGGATCTCCTTGATCTCCAGCTTCACCTTGCGCTTCGTGAGCGCGCCGATCTGCTGGCGGAGGACCTCGACGTTGGCCCCGCCCTTGCCGATGACGATCCCGGGCTTGGCCGTGTGGACCGTGACGGTGACGTGGTTGATGCCGCGCTCGATCTCGACCTGGCTGACGCTCGCGTTGGCGAGGCGCCGGGTGACGAGCTGGCGGATCGCGATGTCCTCCTTGAGGAGGTTCGTGTATTCCTTGTCCGCGTACCACTTCGCGGTCCAGGTGCGCGAGACACCGAGCCGGAAGCCGTACGGATGGACCTTGTGTCCCATGCTCAGGCCTCCCGGTCCGCGACGACGATCGTGATGTGGGTCATGCCCTTGTGGATCGGGA
>DASVZT010000114.1:0-15083 GCA_036391495.1 Candidatus Limnocylindrales bacterium | reverse complement strand
GGCCTGAGTGCCTGTGCCCGCGCCTGGAGGCCCGGGTGTCGGTCGGCCCGACGGCCGGGCCGACGGCGGGCCAGCGGTAGCCAACGGCGGGCCAGCCGCCACCGCCTGAGGCCACCGTCGCGCCGCCCGAGACCACCCTGCTCCGCCGCATGGTCGGAGAGTGCGCCCTAACCGGCTCTGGGCGCGGATAACCACCGGCCATCGACGCAGGCCCCACGGAGTCCGGCGGCTTTATCGAGCCGAATGACCGGATCCTGCGGCATCGAGCCCGGTAAGCACCATGGCTGGTACCGATGCCGACCTTCGATCCTGCCTGGTGCCGGCGATTAACCCCCGGTAGAAGACGTTAGAGGGCATGGTCCGAACACGCGGTGGGCTTGGAGCCTGCCTGGGGCGAGGGAGCCGGGGGTGGGGCCGCGCGCCGGCAGGCCGACCGGCCTCGGCGCGGGTCAAGTCCGCGGACGTGCGGGCGGCTTGGCCTCGACTACCCCGCCGGGTTGGGAGCTCTGTCCACCCGACATCCACAGTCGGCGCGAACTCGTGGACAACTGTGGTCCCGTCGCGATGAAACTCGTGGACAAGTCCGTTGCGGCCGTGACGTCGCGGCGGCTAGTGTTGGTCTTGCCCGGAGGGGTCTCCGAACCGAAGAAGCCGGCGATCACATCAACGGTCTCTTCGCTCGGGCGGCCCTTCCGGGTCTTTCTTTGTGTCCGTTGCCCGACGGACCGCTCGCTCGCCCCGGGCCTTTGCGGCGCGGTGCGCGGGCCTCGCCCGCGACGCCCCCGGCCCTTGTCCGGCGCGGTGCGCGGGCCTCGCCCGCGACGGCCCGCGGGCCTTGTCCGGTCGGCGCTCGGTGGATCGGCCGCCCCTCCCGACCTGTGTTCTGCGCCGCGTTCCTGAGCACCCGGCCGCGCCCCGGTGGGTCCGCCCAGCCTTGTCGGGTCGGATTGCCCTGAGGGGGCTGGATTCGGGGGTAGGAGGGAGATAAGGGGCGGCAGAGCGACCGTGTCATCGCCTAATACCCCTCCGTCCCGCACGGACGGCGGTGTCGTGGCCCGATCTCCCGGTTTCCACCGCCTCCTATCCGCCGCGATGCCCCGCAGATAGCCCTGCCAGGGCAATCGCGCCGCACAAGGGCCGCGGGCCGGATCGCGCCCGGCAGTGGCCGCGGGCCGGATCGCGCGGGGCAGCAGCCGCGCGCCCTCGCGCCCCCATCGCCGCCCGTCCGCGTCCTCGCCCTCGCGCCCGCCCTGCTGACATGGCACGATCGGTCCATGAACGACGACCGACGCCGACCCATCGCGCCCGCCGACCAGCCCGCCCTCCTCGACGCCCTCGAGGAAGCCGTTCGTGCCCGGACGTCGCTTCGGCCGGCGGTCGGCATCGTCCTCGGCTCCGGGCTCGCCGCCCTGGCCGATGCGATCGAGGATCCCGTGACGATCGGGTTCACGGAGCTGCCGGGATGGCCGCCGACGACGGCGCCCGGCCACGACGGTCAGCTCATCTTCGGGCGGCTCGACGGTGTCCCGGTCGTTGTCCAGAAAGGCCGTCTCCACCTCTACGAGGGCAACGACCCCGGCCTCGTCGTCCAGCCGGTCCTGCTCATGGCTCGACTTGGCGCCGGGATCGTCTTCCTGTCGAACGCCGCCGGCGGCCTGGACCCGGCGTTCGGTGCCGGGACGCTCATGGTGATGCGCGATCACATCAACCTCACGGGGCGTACGCCGCTCCTGGGCCCGAATGCCGAGGCGATCGGCGAGCGTTTCCCGGACATGACCGAGGTGTGGGATCGCGACCTGCGCGAGCGGCTGCTCGCAGCCGGGAGAGCCGAAGCGGTCGAGCTTGCGACCGGTGTCTACGTCGGGCTGGTCGGACCGTCGTACGAGACGCCGGCGGAGGTGCGGATGTGCCGGGCGCTCGGCGGCGACGCGGTCGGGATGTCGACGGTGCTCGAAGCGATCGCGGCGCGCTGGGCCGGGCTGCGCGTCTGCGGCATCTCGCTCGTGACGAACCCCGGCGCGGGCTATACCGGCAAGGAGCTATCCCACGAGGAGGTCATTGCCGGCGGGGAGGCGGCAGGCCCTCGGTTCGTCGCCGTCGTCCGGCGGTTCGTCCACGACCTGGCCGGCTCGCGCAACCCGGCGAGCTGAGATCGGGCGCGTCGCGCACCGGGCCTCAGCGAACCGGCAGCTCCCGACCCGTGGCCCTGGCCGCCTTGGCCTTCTCGGCCCACGCCGCGAGCACATCGTCCTTGTGCGGCCGGATCGGGCAGTGGCCGTCCCGGTTGTTCATCTCGTCGCAGTACCCGAGCGGCACGCACTTCGGCGCGAGGAACGACCCGAGGAACGGGCTGACCGCGAAGACCTCGTGCCGGATGAGCTGGAACAGCCGGCGGATCTCCCACTGCGCCATCGTGCAGAGCCGCAACCCCGACATGTGGATGAGCGCCCGCAGATTCGTCGTCATGACCAGGTTCGTGCGCGTGGCATTGGGGAAGACGAACCGCGCGTCCTCGCCGGGGATGCCCGCCTCGACCAGCTCGCCGTACAGGGACAGCGCGCCGTCGATCTGATCCTCGTATCGCTCGCGCAGGGTGGGATCCGCCTCGGCCAGTGAACCGGGCAGCATCGTCGAGGCTTCCTTGAACTTCACGTAACGCTGGCTCTGCTGGTCGAACGCGACGCCGGCGCGGTGACGGACCAGCTGGTGCGACAGCGTCCGCGACACGCCGCTGATGCCGAAGGTGAAGACGACGTGCTCGATCGTCGACCCGTGCCCGGATTCGATGACACCCCGGATCAGCTTCTGCTGCTTCGCGGGGTCGACCTCGCCCGCGGCGGCGCGCCGGAAGATCTCGTCGGGCTCGAGCTCGCTGTAGCACGTCCGGCAGGCCGTGTAGATGAGCGGGACGTAGAAGCGCTCGACGATCTCGCGGTCCGGAAAGAGGAGCGTCGCCTTCATCCCGAGATCGTGGCGCGCGGGGTTCTTCGGGATGCCCGAGCTTGCTGGGGACGTCGTCTCGGCCGTCATGAGGGCCCAGCATATCCGGTCACGTCGGCGGTGGCGATGGCGGGCTCGATGTCGCGGAACCACGTCCAGTACACGCCGATCGCGACCGCGTAGAGAACGACGATCGTTACGAAGTTGACCGTGTAGCCGAGGTCGAAACCGAGCGCCGCCTGGGTCAGCGAGTAGAACGGGCCCGCGATGACCCAACCGAGCGACCAGAGGAGGCTCTGGGCGGCCGACAGCGTCGCCCGATCGGCCGGATGGGCGATCTCCATCGCGAACGCGTTGGCGATCGGGTTGCCCGCGTTCATGAGCGAGGAGCGGATCGCCATCGCGAGGACGACCGTCCAGAGGATGGGCGAGAAACCGAGGACGAGCAGGAACGGGATCGAGACACCCTGCACGAGCACGACCGATGCGACCTTGCCGACGCGCCGGGCGATCGCCGGCTGGACCAGGATCGCGGCAATGGTCCCGAGCGAGGTGATGGCGAAGACCGCGTTCAGGGCCGCGATCTCGAGGCCGAACTTGCGCTCGATGAACAGGTTGAGGAACGGGATGACCTGGCCGGCGCCGCAGGCGATGACGAAGCCGGGGACGAGGAGCCGGAGGAACGTCTTGCGATCCCCGACGATGCGGAGGCGGGGGAGGCGGGGGAGGCGGGGCAGGCGGCCCGACGGTCGACCGCCTTCCCGGTCGAGTCCCCGCTGGCGACGCTCCTCCTCGTGGCGGGCGCGGATCTCGGCGAGGGCCGCGCGGTCGTCGGAGATCCGGAACAGCGTCAACGTTCCGAGGCCCGTCACGACAGCCATGGCGACGAGCAGGATTCGGAACGGACCCGGTCCGTTCGGGTCGAGCCCGGCGATGCCGGCGATCGCCTGGGCCGCGATGCCGCCGACGACCGCCGCGACGACGTTGGTGATGTTCTCGATCGCGAAGACGAGGCTGAAGAGCTCGTTCCGATGGTCGGGCTGCGAGTGCTCGAGCAGGAAGGGGTTCGTGACGACGAAGAACGCGCCGAGCCCAAGATTCCAGGCGAAGACGAGAGCGGCGATCGCGACGACGTTCGTCACCACGATGAAGCCGATGAGACTCACGGTGTCCAGGGCGAGACCGGCGATGAGGATGGCTCGGCGGCCGACCCGGTCCGACAGCGCGCTGGCCGGGAACGCCACGACGACTCCCGCCAGCGATCCGCCGGTGGCGATCAATCCGATCGTCGGGGCATTGAAGCCGAGGGCCGCGAGGTAGAGGTTGAAGTCGATCCAGAACAGGCTGATCGCGGCGCCGACGAGAAGCGCAGACGCCAAGAACCGCCTCGCGTCGGGCTCGAAGCCCGTGTAGCGGGAGGCAGCGTGGCGCACGCGAGCGCGAGCTCCGAACGGGTGGGACATGGGCTCGGCCATGGTACGCGCGCGGCGCGGTGACGGTAGGCGGCGCGAGGGTAGGCGGTCGAGGGTAGGCGGTGCGAGGGACGACGCTTGGGGGCCCGGGCGACGGCCGCCCACCGCCCGCGGCGAAACGCCGGGCTGGGGTGACGCTCCAGCGCATGAGCGATGAGTCACGGCGAGCGACCTGGGGACGCATCGGAGGCTTGACGGCGCAGGCCCGTCACGGCGGCCGCGCGATGACCGCGCCCGCCCGCCGCGCCTTCGAGGCCAAGTGGGAACGCCTGGTCGATCCTGAGGGTCGACTCGATCCCCAGGAGCGCACCGAGCGGGCCGCACGCCTCATGCGCGCGCCAAGCGACCATGTCGCCGATCCGGGCGGACGGACGATGTGTAGCCGGCACGGTCACGCGGAGAGTTCGACGGCCGGTCGGCCGACCGTCAATCCGGTCCTTTGCGTCCGACGATCCGAGATCGAGCGAGTGCTCACGGCCGTCTGCGACGCCTACGAGAACGCCGTCTGGGCGAGTGATATCGGCGAGCTCGACTTTGAACTCGTCGACGGGCTTCCGGACGTCATCGCCAACCTGCGCGCGCTGCTCCGCGACACGAATGGGATGGGGCCGTGCGATGCGTGACGAGACCAAGCTCGCGGTAGCTCTGGACTCGCTCGAGGCGTTCGTTCGCCGCTACGTTGCCTTCTCGCTTCCGGAGCAGGCGACCGCAATTGCCCTCTGGATCGCCCACACGCACGTCATCGATAGCTCCGACACCTCCCCGTATCTCGCCATCACGAGCGCCGAACGCCAGTGCGGCAAGACGTTGCTCCTGGATCTCCTTGAACTTCTCGTGGCCCGTGTCTGGCGCGCCGTCCTCCCGTCGGACGCAATCGTCTATCGCAAGATCGACCGCGATCGTCCGACGCTTCTGCTCGACGAGGCCGACGCGATCTTCGGGCGCGCGGCCAGCGACAGATACGAGGGCCTCAGGGCGCTCCTCAACGCCGGCAACCGGCGAGGTACGCGAGTCCCTCGATGCGCGAGTTTCGGCCCCGATCCGTCTCAGACGCCGCAACCGCCTGACCGAGCCCGTCGCGCGCTTCCGGCGGCGGGACGTCGAGCCGCGTGCCGTAATCGTGGTCCGTGACCTGCGCACGGCGCTCGCCGGGTACGACCTCCGCTCGGCGCGCCCCGCCGTATCGACCGAGCTGAGTGACCGCGCGGCCGACGGCTGGGAGCCGCTCCTCGCGATCGCCGAGGCGGCAGGGATGGACTGGGTGGAGCGGGCGCGACGCGCTGCTCTCGTCATCCACGGCGCCGGGACGTCCGACAACGAGAGCGATGGCATTCGCCTTCTCGCTGACATCCGCCGGTTGTTCGTCGAGCGAGGACCGGAACGTTTCGCGACTACTGAGCTGGTCGAGGCTCTCTGTAAGGACGAAGACGCCCCGTGGGGCGACTACCACGGCCGACCAATCACGACTCACCGCCTCGCGCGCCTGCTACGCCCCTACGGCATCCGCAAGCGGATCGGACGGCCGCCGGTGACGAGCCGGGTCCGGTTTGCGAGGCGTTGGCCGGCCGTCCGAGCCGAGCTCGAGGCCGGCCGCTGCTCGCGCCGTCAGGCCGCGCGCCGGCTCGGCATCGGGACGGCGACCCTCGGACGGCTCCTTGCCACCGAGACTGTCGAGAGCTCAGACGAGGACGCCCCATGAGCCGACCAAGCCATCCCCATCGCGGGACCGGTCGCCTCCACCGCACGCCCGCCGAGCGGGTCGTTGCGGCTCTCCCGCGGGGCTCGATCAGCCTCCTTTTGACCGATCCGGCCTATGAAACGGTCGACCGCCGACCCAAGAGCGGCCACCTCCGCCGATGGCTCGCGAACAGCCTGTCGTGGGACGAAATCGCCGCCGTCCTCGCGGCGGCCCGCCGCGCCCTGCGGCCAGAGGGCGTCGCCGTTGTCATGACGTACTCGGCCGGGCTCGCCGGGGCCCTCGGGGCGATGGAGCGGGCCGGCTTCGTCCGTGTCCGGCCGATCACCTGGGACAAGGTGAGCCCGGGTCTCGGCACCGGCTTGCGTCATCGGACCGAGCAGATCCCCGTCGGCTCTCTGCCTCAGGCCGACTCCGGCGAGCTCCGGCGCACTTCGGCCGGCCGTGGGGGACGGCCGCGATGACCCGCGACGAACTCCTCCTCGCGGCGCTCACCGGCGGCGAGGCCTCGACGGCGACCCTGAGCCGCGCGACGGGTCTCGGCGAGCGGCGCGCTCGGGCCGGGATCGCCCACCTTACCGGGGTCGGCTACGTCTGGAGTCCCGTCCGCGGCCGGTATCGGCTGACCGCGCGCGGCCGGACAATCTCCGCGGAGATCGGATTCCTGCCGCCGGCCGATCGGTCGTCCGACAAGTCGACCAGCCGGCCTGACCCGGCGACGGTGGACATCGTGCTGTGAATTCCGACGAACTCCTCGCCGAAATTCGACAGGTTGGGCTAACGGTCAGCCTGACCGCCGACGGGCGGCTGCGGCTGACTGGACCGGCGGCGGCACTGACGCCCGAGCTCCAGGCGGCCCTCATCGCCGGGCGGGACGAGCTCGTGGCATGCCTCGCCGACGCCGGCCGGCCCCCAGAGGCGACGGAGAGTCGCCCAGCGCCGACCCGTTGGCTCATCGGCGCCGGTACCGCGCTCGCCGTTCTCGTCGCCGCGTGTGTCGCGGCCCGGTCCGCAACGCTGCCTAGGTCCGCGCCATCGGTCGCACGGGCCCGCTGGCCTGTCAATGGCCGCCCGAGAGCGAGCTCGGGCAACCCTGGGACTGGTAACGAGGACGAAACGGGCCGTCCCGGATTGGTCAGGTCGGCGTCTCGTCCGTCGGCTGGCCGCCAGGAGACCCCTCAGCCCAACGACGCTCCCGCCCCCTGCGGAGCCGACAGGACACGCAGACGAGGACCGATGTTCCGTCGGCGGCATAGGCGAGGCTGGGAGCTCTGCTGAATTGGCGGTCGCAGTCGGCGCACCGATCAAGCTGGGCCGCCTGGGCTCGCTCGATCTCCCCATCGGGCGGGAGCGCGAAGAAGTCGGGCGGGACGCGTCGGGGCCCGGACGATGAGCGGCTCACGGCTCAGTCGCCTGCCGGCGCCGCGGTCGAGCCTCCGGACCGCGCTCAGGCGATCGGGTCCTTCGTGATCGTCCATACACTCGTCACGAGTCTACGTCCGAACAGGCCACGTGTTCGGCAGCGGCGTACCTAAATGGGAACGCGTTGCGAGGCGCCTCCGGGTGCGGCGGCGTCGAGCCGTGTCCGTGGCCCCCCTCCGAAATGAGGTCTTTCCGGAGCGGGCGTGCTCACGAGGACATCCTCACGTGGGCAACGGTCCGGTGATGTCACCGGAAGCACGGTCGCATAGGATAGCAAGCGGCCCGCCCAATCACGTCGGGGTGGCCGATATCTTCTCCTGACGCGTCTCGATGGCTTCCAGCCGAGGGCGCGCGCGTCACGGACGACTGCGCCCTCCGCTATCGATCTATGGCTGTTCGAACGGGAACACGACCTGAAGCGTGGATGGCTGTCCGGGCTGATCGCAGCGCGGGACGTAGGCGCCGTTGGGAGGTCCGTTGAACGGGGCGCTGACGACGCCCCGCCCGGAGCCGAGATCGAGGCGGATCGTCAGCGGTCCCGCGCTGGTCCCGCACCAGTTGGACCAGTAGATGACGATGTCAGCAGCGTCGGCGACGCCGGGAGCCAGGAGCGCCGGCGGGCCCGCCGACTGCTCTTGGGGAATGGTTGTCGTCCGGAGCACCGTGCCGTTGGCTGTGACAAGCTCGATCGAGGTGGGCACGCCCTCGAGCGTGCAGGCGTGCTGCCCGGTGTTCGTGATGAGGACCGTGCCCTGCGCCTGGCCGGTCGCGCCCTGCCGCCCGCCGCGCGCCCGGAGCGACGACGCGGCGCATGGCGTCGCGCTGGCGACGCTTGGTGCGGGCGACGCGCTCGGGGACGCGGCGGGTGTGGCCGGCGCGGGTGTGCTCGCGACGGACGGGGCAATGCTCACCGACGCCCCGCCTGTGCAGGACGCCGCGACGATCGCCATCGTCACGAGGACGTCCGCCATCGGGCGCGCAGTGCGAGCACGGTCACTCATCGATCATCACTCGTCATTGGTTGCGATACGCGTTCCACCAGTAGTACGCCGCCGCCCAGTAGCTCGTCTGCCACGGCGTCCCGTTCACGAGCGGCGTGACGTACTGGTAGTCATTCCACGGGTACGAGAAGTTCGTGTCCACGGTCACCAGGTTCGTGCACACGCTGTACGTCGAGCACGCGGCGTTGATCGCGTTGACCATGCTCGTCGTGTACGCCATCGGCGCCGGCCACGATGACTCGAGGATGGCGTTGTACGTCGAGAGCCCCCAGCCGTTCGGCTGGTCCTCGGTGAAGTACCACGACATCCCAGGGGTGGTCTTCATCACGCCCTGCGTGTAGATGTTGAGCGACTCGAGGTCCGATGCCGAGAACCCGAAGCCCGGCTCCTCGTCGAGCATGAAGCCGCCCCAGTACTGGCCCGGGTAGCTGGCGTGGCCCTCGACGTACGTCGTGATGCCGTTGACGAGGCTCTCGTACTGCGAGAGCGTGCCGCAGGCCGTCTGGGGGCTGATCTCAATCACCGTGTTGTACGAGGCGTTGATCCACTGGACGGCCGCGGATTCGATTTGCGACTGGCTGTAGTACGACCCGCTGCAGTTGATGGAGCCGAGTCCCTCCACGACGACCGCCCCGGCGGGTCCGCTCGTGTATGGCGCGTTCGGCGGAAAGCTGTTCCCGGGCCGCGAGTCGTCCATGTAGTAGGTCGGGGCCGGGGACTGGGCGAGGGCGGTCTGTGCGAACGCACTGAGCGGCACACTGAGCGCGACGGCGAGCGCCGACCGAAGGAGCTTCGCCACCAGTGATTGCGGGCACACCGTCCGACGGAGCGCCGAGGACATCGGCAGCGCGTTCATTGCTGGCAGTCTCCCGTGTCAGCAGGCGCAGCCGCTGCGAGCGCCGCAGCGCCACTGGCCGCGGGCGGCGTCCGGACGGTGGCTGGCGCACCGGTGCCGGACAGGAGCGCATCGAGATCGGCCTGCGCGTGGCCGAACCAGCGCATGCTCGCGACGTCAAACGTGAACAACCCACAGCCGCCGTCATAGATCCACAGGAGCCGCCGGCCGAACGTCGTCTCGAGGTTCGAGCGGCCACTCGCGGGGAGTGGGGGATAGGAGACGGTGAAGGCATCGAAGCTGTGGGGCACATTCGGGTCCAGGCACGCACTGTCCCTGGCGGCGCACGTCGCGACCGCCACCATCGCGCCTCCCGGAGACGCCGTGAAGTCCGCCGACGTGACGCTCATGCCGTCGCCGAACACGACCCACTGGGGCGATCCGACGAAGCGGAAGCAGTCGAGCAGCCCGAAGTGGTCCATGAGCGCCGTGACGGTCGCCGGGTCGAAGAATCCCGGTCCGCAGCTCTCGGTGTCCAGCGCCGACGCAGGGAACGGGGGCGTCTGCGGGCCGGTGGTGGGTGGCGGAGACGAGGGGTTGCACTTCTCGAGTGGCACGCCTCGTCCGCAGCTGATGTGCGGTGCGGCCGCGGACACACTGCTCCGGGGTCCGCCCGCCACCGTGAGTAGTGCCGCGACCACCGCGATCGAAACCAGGAAGGACCCGCCAGTGGCGGCCCAGCGCGCACGGCGCACGGCTCACCTCCTTCGCTTGGCGCCGGCAGGACGTCAAGGCCGGCGCCCCGATCGTTATCGCCTCCCCCGCACACCATGTCAAGTAAAACTTTCTCATCTGTACAGTCATGATCAACAATCGACGGGCTGAGTCGCGCACTACGGTCCTCGGGCGACTTGGGCGTACCAGAATGACCTCGTATCGCGGCACGATACGGGCGTCTGTCGCTGGACACGAGTGGTGCACGCTCGAGCCGAGCCTCTAGGTCAGCCGTACGAAACCGAGGTCGCGCAGGTGGACCCCCAACCCGAGCGTCTCACGGTTCCGATGTCACCGGTCGTCATCGACGGACGCCGGTGGTGGTCGGCGCGCGCACTCGCCGTCACGTTCATCGTGGCGCTGGTTGCATTCGTGACCGGGATCCTCGTGGCCGGACCGAAGGCCGGCCGTGCGGTAGTGGCGATGAGCCCATCGCCGACCGCTCAGGCCACCGCGAGCACCTCGGTCATCGTGCCGCTTCCCGGCATGAGCACCTACTTCGCCGCCTTTGATGGCGCCTCGATCATACGCGCCGTTCCGTTAGGCCCCCTGTGCGTGACCGACACCAACGACGCGCAGAACTACTTGCCTGACGACAGCTCGAGGTGGGTGAGCTTCTCCAGGGTGTGGGCAGCGTCGTGCCCCGTGAACGAGGCGCAACGGGCGTCGTTTCTCACTGCGCTCGGCAGCGAGTTCCTCGGGCGCGCGCCGAGCGGGGGCGCGCAGGGCCATTCGGAGACGACGGGCAGTTCCGAGGTCAGCTTCGCCTATGAGCTACCCGAGCAGCACCTCGCTGGCTCCGCGACCATGGTGACCTCCTCGCTTCCGAGCGGTCTCGAGGTGGTCGTCATCCTCGAGGAGCACAGTCCAGGGATGTGGATGACGGGATCAGGCGTCGACGGGCCTTCCCCGACTATCCTCAACGTCTGCGGTGCCCATCTCGCGCCGAACGAGAGCTGTGAGCCGCTGCCGCTTGCAACGGCTCCGAACTAGCTGCGACGCGACGGTCGTCGCGGCGATGATCGATCGGCTCGTTCACCACGCGACGGTCGTCGCGCTCAAGGGCGACAGCTACAGGCTGCGCGACAGAGGCTTGGGGGGATGCCCCTGTCGATCAAGGTCGGGCTCGCGATCTCGATAGGGGTCTGCTCGTGAAGCGGAACCGTTCAGCTCTCCCTGCTCTCGTCCTCGCGGCAAGCCTTGGCGTCGGATGCACAGTCACTCACGCGCATCCAGTCGGTCTGGTGAGTCTGCGGAATGAGTCTCGGCAATCGGTTCGCGTCGAGATCGACCGTCCCAGCGATTGGCCGTGGAGCTTCTTCGGTCCGCGGCGAATGGTCAGCTGGGTTCCTCCATGGGAAGAAGGTTGGTGTCCGGCCGCGACCTTAGGCCTGACCGATCAGGGCACGGCCGACACTCTGCCCGAAAGTCGCGTCGTGGTCTCAGGTTCATCCCTCCCACAGCCGGCCGAGTTTCCCGGAATCGCAACGCGCGCCGAAACGGGGGGGTTGGCTCTCACCATCGACGCGAGCGGAACGCTCCGAGTCGAGAGGTCACAACCCGAACTGCTCCCCGGCTGCGTCAACTATCCACTCCAGAACGCGCCATGAGTCCTTTGACCTTCGGCCAGCCCTCGTTCGCCCGTCTGCGCAGCCGATGCGTCCACGCCGGCGTGGCTTCGGGCCACAAACGGGCACGTCAGCGGTCCGGCCGGCTCCGTTCGGTGGATCCGGGCTTATGGCCCTCCTGACCCGGAATCCAGCCCTCTGAGGGCAATCCGGCCGGGCAGGGCCGGGGACGGCACTGGGCCAGACCCGGTGGGCAGGTGCTCAGAAGTGGGTCGGGCCCGGCTCGCCACCCGCTACGATGCCTCCGCCATGGGAGGTCAGCAGGTCACGATGCGTGTCGTCCGGGCGGCGCCGGGCGGGACGAACCCGGCTGGGCCGGTCACCGCGGCCGACTCGGCCGATCCGGCCGACTTGGTGGCCGCGGCACTCGCCGTCCTGCTCGACCGGCCCGCCGACAGTCGCCGCACGCCGGACACGCCCGACACGACCGGCACGCCCGGTCGGCCCGCCGCCTTCGGAGCTCACACCGGCGATCCTGCCGCCGACGAGCTGCTCGACCTCCTGCTCCCGCTGCTCGCCGAGCTCTGCGCGTCGCTGACCCCGCGCCAGCGTACGGTTGCCCGCCTGCTCCTCGTCGACGGACTTCGCCAGGCCGAGATCGCCGAGCGCCTGCAGGTTCGCCGATCCACCGTGTCGGCCCTCGTCGCGCGAAGCAGGATGAGGGCCATCGACCGGCTCGCGCGCGCACTGCGCCTGGTCCTGGCGGGATCGAGCTCGGCGTCCGCGCGGCCGGTCGATGACGACACTCCTACGCTGGGACGCATGAGCGACGCGAACCCCTGGCGACGATTGGCGAGCCGCATCGTCTATTCGAACCCGTGGATCACGGTGGAGGAGGACGACGTCGTTCGCCCCGACGGCCAGCCCGGCATCTACGGCGTCGTCCGGTTCCCCGGCCGGGCCGTCGGCGTCGTGGCGTTCGACGAGCGGGACCGTGTCGTCCTCGTCGGCCAGTACCGCTACACGCTCGACCGCTACTCATGGGAGATCCCGGAGGGAGGCTCGGGCGGCGACGAGCCCCTCGATGCGGCGCGCCGCGAGCTCGCCGAAGAGACCGGCCTGCGCGCGACCGAGTGGCGCGAGCTGACCCGGGTCCACCTCTCGAACTCCGTGACGGACGAAGAGGCGATCCTCTACGTCGCCCGAGGGCTCACGCCGGGCGAGGCGACGCCGGAGGGGACGGAGCGCCTCGACGTTCGCTGGGTGACGTTCGACGAGGCGCTGCGCATGGTCGAGGACGGGGCGATGACGGACGCCATGACCGTCATCGCGCTGCAGGCCGTCGCGCTGCGGCGACTCCGGGGAGAGGCCGTCTGACGTCGCGCGGCCGGGAAACTCAGCGGGGGACCGTCTCCTCCGCCGACACGAGGACCTGTCGAGGGGCGAACACGAACCGGTAGAGAAGCGCGACGATGGCGCCACCGACGATCGGTCCGACCACCCAGACCCACCAGTCCGTGTAGTCGCCCGTGGCGACCGCCGGACCGAACCATCGCGCCGGGTTCATCGCAGCGCCCGTGATCGGTCCGCCGACGAAGATGTCGGCGGTGATCGACAGGCCGATGAGCAGCCCGCCGAGACGCGGGGCGCGCGGGTCGACGGCCGTGCCGAAGACCGCGATCACGAGGACCATCGTCATGACGATCTCGAGGACGAGCCCGGTCGTCGGATCGATGCCGCTCATCATGGCCGGGATGCCCAGGATGGACGGCTGCCAGGCGGACTCGGCGAAGACGGCGCGGAGGAGGAAGCCTGCCACGGCCGCTCCGAGGAGCTGCGCGACGACGTAGAGGACGCCGGTGACGGCCTCGATGCCGCCGCTGATCCAGATCGCGACCGTGACGGCCGGGTTGATGTGCCCGCCGGAGACGGCGGCGAAGGCCGTGACGACGACGGCCAGCGCGATCCCGTGCGCCAGCGCGACGGCGACGAGACTCGACGGGCTGCCGAGGACGCCGCCCAGCACGATGCTCCCCGCCCCGATGAACACGAACAGGAACGTCCCGAACCCTTCGCCGACGAGCGCCGCGACAAGCTTGCGATCCATGAGCCTCCTCGTGCCTCCGCTCCGATCTCGCTCCCGCTATCGCGGTCGAGTATGGCAAAGGCGGTCCGCCTCCGCGCGGAGGTCGGCGCCAGCGGCGATGATTGGGGCGTGATTCGACCCGCGCCATCGCCGGCGCCATCGCCGGTGACAGCCTCACCCACGGCCGCGATCGAAACGGTTGCCATCGAGACGATCGACCTCGCCAAGCGCTACGGCGACACCGTCGCGCTGGCCGGCCTGACGATGCGCGTCGAGCGCGGCGAGGTCTTCGGCTTCCTCGGCCCCAACGGCGCCGGCAAGACGACCGCCGTCAAGCTCCTCCTCGGCCTCGCCCGGGCCAGCGGGGGCCGCGGGACGGTGCTCGGCGCGCCGCTCGGGGATCGCGAGGCGCGCCGGCGCGTCGGTTACCTCCCGGAGCTCTTCCGCTACCAGGCCTGGCTGAGTGCCCGCGAGGTCCTCGCCCTCCACTGCGAGCTGGCCCATCTGCCACGCTCGACGTGGGCGGCCGAGATCGATGCGGGCCTCCGTCTGGTCGGGCTCGGCGAGCGGGCCGAGTCCCGGGTCGGCGGCTTCTCGAAGGGGATGCAGCAGCGCCTGGGCCTCGCCGTTGCGCTGCTCGGCTCGCCGGACCTCGTCTTCCTTGACGAGCCGACGTCGGCGCTCGACCCGATCGGGCGCCTGGACGTCCGCGAGATCATCGGCCGGCTCCGAGATCGCGGGACGACGGTCTTCCTCGACTCGCACCTCCTGACCGAGGTCGAGCGGGTGTGCGACCGCGTCGCCATCGTCGACCGCGGCCGGGTCGTCGCCACGGGGGCGATGGACGAGATGACCGCCGGGCACGAGGTCCACGTCCGCGCGACGGGGATCGAGGACGCCGCTCTGCCGACCGATCCGCGACTCGGGCGGCTGGAGACGAACGAATCGGGCCTTGTCGCAGTCGGCATCGAGCCCGAGGCCGTCCCGGATCTGGTCGCGGCGCTCGTCGCGGCGGGACTCCGCATCCACGCGGTCGAGCCGGCTCGCCGGTCGCTCGAGGAGCGGTTCCTGTCGATCGTGCGCGAGGCCGAGGCCGGTGCGACCGACGTCCGTGCGACCGAGGTCCGGACCGACGCCGGTGCGACCGCGGCCGGCCTGGGCGGGTCCGCCGGCGCCGGACGGGGCGCCCCATGACCACCATCGTCCGCCTCACGCTCCTCGAGGCTCTTCGGCGGCGCCTGCTCTGGGCGCTCCTCGGACTGACCGCCGTGATCGTCGCCCTGACGGGC
>DASVZT010000113.1:0-19327 GCA_036391495.1 Candidatus Limnocylindrales bacterium | reverse complement strand
TCCGTCATGTCGCCCATCAGCTCGTAGTAGCGGCGCCAGAAGGACTTGTCCTCGCGGCGATGGAACCAGAGCAGCTGCGCGAGCAGCCAGCGTGCGTGCCCGGCCTCGGTCCCGTCGTCGACTCCGGCGGGCGCGAGCCGTCCGGCCGTCGCGGCGATCCGGGCCAGCTTCTCCCCGAGCACCTCCGCCGGGGCGCCGTCGCGCCGTGATCGCCTCGGCAGGCGCTGCCCGAGCCGGCCCTCGAGCTCGGTGCGCCGGGCCTCGAGCCAGGCGCGCAGGCGCATCGTGGAGACGACGTCGTCGCGGTTGTAGCGCTCGATCGTCGCGAGCGTCTCCTCGCCGTGCTCGCCCGTGCCGCCGCCGAGCCACGTTTCGAAGGCCACGATCGACGAGCCCGCGTCACGCAGGCCGATCTCACGTTCGTACCCGTACAGCGGTTCGAGCCGCTTGATCGAGTAGCTCTCGACGGAGGCGCGGACGCCCTGGCGGACGACCCGGAACAGGTCGACGAGAATGCCGCCCCGGAGGAGCCGGTCGACCTCGTTCTCGCGCGTCCCGTGACGCCCCATCAGCCGGACGAGCGCCGTCGGCTCGTAGGGGGCGTAGTGGTAGACATGCATCTCCGGATCGGCATCGAGCCGTTCGATGAGCAGGTCGACCAGCCGCTCGAAGGCGCGCCGTTCGGCGTCCTCGGTGACCTCGCCGCCCTCGTCGCGCGCCCAGAGGGCGTGGAACGCCGGGCTCCCGTCGGCGGACGGACGGCCGGGCTCGAGGACGCCGAAGAGGTAGTCGATACCCTCGTCGAAGGCATAGGGGTCGCCCTCGATGTCGAAGAAGAGGTCGCCCGCGCGGGGCTCCGGGAGCGAGAGGAGCCCCCGGTCGGGCTCGAGCGTCCCATCGCGGAGCCGCGGCGGATCCACGAGCTCGTACAGCATCCTGGCCTCGTCCGTGCCGCGGACCTGGATCCGCGCCTGGCTGCGGATGCGCTCGAGGCTCGTCGGGTTGCCCCGTCGCAGCGGCGGGACGAGCGGCAGGGTCAGTCCCGCGAGCCCCCGCCGCGTCGCGATCCCGCGATCCTTGAGCTGACGACGCTGCAACGACGTGATCCCGGCGACCAGCGACAGGTCGTCGTCGGCCCGCCGCCGGATCGTGCAGAGCTCGTCCCACCGGCAGACGTCGCAGTGCTCGACGGGGTCGGGGTACGTCCCGACTGGCGGATACGCGGCCGTCCCAGCGATGCGGTCCTCGAACAGTCGCTTCACGAGGCGGTAGTAGGCCATGTGGTCCGCCACGCGGAAGCTCTCGGTCGCACGTGCCTTGCCGCCGAGGGCGATGTGCATCCGCTCGGGCTCTCGCCCCTGGGTCCGCGCCAGCTGCTCCACGTAGGAGCAGACCTGGAGGAGCGCGCTCGCCTTGACGTGGCGCGCGAGCTTCGTGTCGGCGATCTCGTAGCTCCAGGGCCCGAGATCGCTGGGCTCCTCGACACGGAGGAGGAAGTCGGCATGGCCCCGCCAGCGGCCGTCGAAGAAGGTTGCCTGGTAGATGACGTCGTCGCCGCGCCGCATCGCGACATCGGTCTCGGCCGCAGCGGCTCGCAGCTGGTCGAGCCGGTCCGCGATCGATCCGTCGAGAGCGATCTCCGTCACCCGTCGGCCGCCGGCCGCGAGCTCGTCCCGGTAGCGTCGCTCGTGCTCGTAGCCCCGAGCCTGGATCAGCTCGAGCTCCGGGTCCTTCCTGATGGGACGCTCGACGAGGCCGGACGCACCCGCCAGCTCGAGCCCCGCCAGGTGCTCGCAGGCGAGGAATCCGACGAGATCGGTCGCCGAGAGGATCGTGACGCCGTCGATGACCTGCATCGTCGGCCATCCTGCCAGAGCCCTGTGCCACCTTGCCTGTCATCGGTGTCGCCCGAGGGTCGTGCGTTCCCGGGTCGGGACCTCAGCGTGCGGCCACCACCTCGACCCGGATGTCGCGGCCCTCCCAGCGGTCGACCTCGGGCCAGTAGAACGTGGCGACGACGGCTCCGCCGGCGGGCAGGTTCGCCGACCCCGGGACGTCGGCGATCCACACGCCGAGGCCCGTGTCGCGCGCCCCGACGTCGAGGGTCGTGTGCCAGCCGTCGAGCGAACAGTGGACGAGGCACGGCGCGAGGAGCTCGAAGCGGAGCGTCCGTCCGGCGACCATCGTGGGGCGGGGCGCGGTGAAACGCCAGGTCGCGCGCGTCGCGACCGGTCGCCTGCCGTGGTATCGCCGCCAGGCGGCGTCGGGCCGGTCGATGGCGTGGCCGAGGGCGATCGAGCGGACGAGCTTCACGTACTCCGCGTGCGCCCAGGCGAGCGGCATGGCCGATCCGCTCGGGCGGCCGCGGGCCAGATCGCGAGCAACGATGTCGTCGGTGTCCCAGTCCTGCTCGGGGAGCATCCCGCCGGCGGATCCCAGGCGCCGCATCGCCTCGAGGTACGGACGGGCGTCGCGGCCGGCCTCGAGCTCGAAGTGCCCGCGCTCGCCGACCAGCAGCGGCCACCCCCGACCGATCCCCGTCCCGTCGAACGGGCTCCCGTCGGCATGCTCGCCGTATCCGTCACCGGTGTAGCGATGCCACACGGGACCGCTGGGCGTGTCCGTGCGCAGCTCCGCGTCGGCGACCGCGAGCGTGGCCAGGATTCTCGGATCGTCGGCGCGCCGCAGGCCGAATCGGACGAGGGCCAGGAAGTCCGTGCCGACCATCTCGTCGGCGGGGACCATCGCCTCGTCCAGCGGGCGGTTGCGGACGGGGACGGCGGTCGAGATGGGCGCTCCCGACAGGACGTCGGCAGACGCGACGCGGACGTAGTGGCCCTCCACCCCGTGGGCACGCGCCAGGCGCGAACCCACGGCGTACGTCCAGTCCTCGATCGAGGCGTTCCAATCGTCGGCGAGCTCGCGCGCGTACGCCGCCGCGGCCGGCGGGAGCTGCTCGGCCGCGACGACGAGAGCGGCGACGACAGGGGCGAGCGTCGACGGCGTCAGCCCCGGATTCTCCTCCCAGCGGTCCTGCTCCGTCGCCGGCCCGCTGCGCGCGATGAAGGTCGCGGCCCTCGCGACCATCCGGTCGAGCGCCTCGTCGTCGACGAGATGCTCGAACGCCGCCGCCATCTCGTCGCGCCCGTGCATGTGCCGCGCGCCGCCCGTCCGAAGGGCCCCGCACAGGAGGATCGGGTAGGCGGCCTCGTCGAGCTGGACGCCGCTCCAGTAGGCCACGCCGTCGACCCACTGGTTCTGGACCCAGTGGCCGTCGCGCTCCTGCGTGGCGATGAGGTACGCGAGGGTCCGCTGGGCCGACGCCCGGGCACCGAGGGCGACGAGGGCGCCTGCCGTCTCGACGAGGTCGCGCGACCACACGAGGTGGTAACCGCCGAGATCGTTCCGCGCGTCGCCCCACGGGATCGAGAGGCTGGCCACGGTCGCCCCGGGCGAGGTGCGGTCCTGGTGGGTCCGCAGGACCGCCGCCGAGTCGAGGTAGAGGCGCGCGAGGTCCTCCGACAAGTCGGCGGGGGGAGGGGTGCAGGTGGCAGCGAAGCGCTCCCAGTTGGCGATGTACTCGTCCCAGGCGACGTCGAAGTGGCCGACGAGGGCGGCCGACGCCTGGAGGGCCGCTTCTTCCTGGCGGACGCCGAACCCGAGCGCGAGCTGGACGGGGTCCTCGCCGGGGACGAGCTCGAGCATCCCGGCGACGTTGCCGACGTCAGTGCGGTCGTACGTCCAGGCCATGCGCCCGTTCGCGGCGAAGTCCTGCCAGCCGTCGGACGCACCGACGTAACCGACGCTCGAGCGGATCGGCGCGGGGTCGGATGCCAGCGCGAGCGCCGAATGCTCATTCGCCGCGTAGAGGACGGGCCGGCCCTTGTACGAGTCGGTCCAGGCGCGCGCGTGGCGCCCGGTGAAGCCGACGTGCGGTGCGAGGAGCGGGTAGAGCCGGAGCGGGCTTGTGCGTCTCGCCGGGTCGTCGGCCGCGCGGAGGTCGGAGAGGCGGGCCTCGATCCGGATGACGTCGGCATGGTCGTCGGCGCAGATCCGCAGGGTGAGCGTGTACCGCTCGTGGCGATGCGTGGCGACGATCGCCGGGATGCCCGGTCTCACGAACCCGACCTCGTGGCTCGCGTCGGTCTTGACCTCGCTCCAGAAGCCCGCGCCGTCCGCGACGATGAAGCCGACGTCGCGGACCTGCGGCGAGTCGACGCGCGGCCAGTAGATCTCGGTCAGGATGCCGCGGCCGACGGTGAACCAGACGCGGCTCGCGTAGTGCGAGGTCCCGACAGCATCCTTGCGGCTGCTCGCCCACGTCGGGTCGATGCCGGGCCAGCCGGGCGCCGGGCCGCCGACGACGACCATGGGCGAGCCGACGGCGGGCACAGGTGCCGGGTCGACGCTCACCCGCGGAGGTTAGCGCCGGACAGGTTTCGGTGCGGGCGAAGCGACAACGGACGCGGGCCGCCCGATCCTTGCAGAAGCCCTGCTGGCCGCGTACGCGGTGCAGAACCTCGCACGGACCGGCAGCAGGGCAGAACGGCGCTGCGCGTCAGCTCCGGATGCGGGCGTTCGTCGGATCGTACGGCGCCCGGAGCGACGCGCTCGCCGGGAGCCGCACGAGCGCGACCTCGACCTCCCACCGGCCGGCGGCCAGCCAGTCGGACGTCACCGGGCCGTCGTCCCGCGTCACGTACCCCAGCCCGATCGACCGCCCGATCGTGTGCCCGAACGCCGCCGAGCCGATGCGTCCGACCAGCCGTCCGTCCCGCCAGATCGGCTCGTTGTGGTACATCAGCGGCTCCGCGTCGTCGAGAGTCAGGACGGCGAGGCGGCGGCCGATCCCCTCCTCGCGCTGGCGCAGGAGCGCCTCGCGGCCGATGAAGCCACCGGCCTTGTCCCACGCGATCGTGAAGCCCAGGCCCGCCTGGAGCACCGAGTCCTCCTCGCTCATGTCGTGGCCCCAGTGGCGGTACGCCTTCTCGATCCGCAGCGAGTCCAGCGCGTGGTAGCCGGCATGTCGGAGCCCGAACGGCTCGCCGGCCGTGACGAGAGCGTCGTACACGTGCGTCGCGAACTCCGTCGGCACCGACAGCTCCCAGCCCAGCTCGCCGACGTAGGTCACCCGCGAGGCCCGGGCGAAGGCCATCCCGAGATCGATCTCGCGCGCGGTCGAGAACGGGAACGCCTCGTTGGACATGTCCGCGTCCGTCATCGACGCCAGTAGCGCGCGGGAGCGTGGGCCCATGATCGAGATGACCGCCTCGGCCGACGTCACGTCGGTCACCGCCACCCGGGCCTCGGGGTCGATCGTCCGGCGCAGCCAGTCGAGGTCGCGCATCGTCGAGGTCCCGGTCGTCACGACCATGAAGCGATCCCCGGCGAGCCTCGTCACGGTCACGTCGGACTCGATGCCGCCGCGCTCGTTCGGCCACTGCGTGTAGACCATCCGCCCGGGCTCGACGGCGACGTCGGCGCTGCACACCCTGTTCAGCTCCCGTTCGGCGTCGCGGCCCTGGACGAGGATCTTGCCGAACGACGTCTGGTCGAACAGGCCGACCGTCTCGCGGACCGCGCGGTGCTCCTCGGCCGCATACGGGAACCAGTTCTGCCGCCCGTACGAGTACTCGTAGCGCGGCTCGACGCCCTCGGGCGCGTACCAGTTGGCGCGCTCCCAGCCGGCCACCTCGCCGAAGCAGGCGCCGCGCGCGGCGAGCCGGTCGTGGAGCGGCGAGCGCCGGATCCCGCGCGACGTCGTCATCTGGCGGAAGGGCCAGTGCATCTCGTAGAGCAGCCCGAGCGCCTCGGTCGTCCGCTCGTGGAGGTAGCGGCGATTGCGCTGGAACGGCATGAACCGCCGGATGTCGACCTCCCAGAGGTCCATCGGCGCCCGCCCATCGACGACCCAGTCGGCGACCGCGCGGCCCGCGCCGCCGCCGGATGCGAAGCCCACCGAGTTGAAGCCGGCGGCGACGAAGTAGCCGCCCAGGCTGGGTGCCTCGCCGAGGATGTAGCGGTCGTCCGGCGTGAACGACTCCGGTCCGTTGAAGAAGAGCTGGATGCCGACCTGGCCGAACACCGGGATGCGCTTCGCCGCGCGCAGGATCCACGGCTCGAGGTGGTCCCAGTCCTCGGGGAGCTGCAGGAACTCGGCGCTCTCCGGGATGCCCTCCGTGGCCCATGGCTTCGCCCCGGGCTCGAAGAAGCCGACCATGAGCTTGCCGGCTTCGTTCCTGGCGTACGTGGCGTCGTCCGGCAGGCGGAGCGCCGGCAGGTCCGGGGAGAGGCCGTCGATCGGCTCCGTGATGAGGTAGAAGTGCTCGGCCGCGTGGAGCGGGATCCCCACGTCGCTTCGGCCGCCGAGCTCGCGCGCCCACATGCCGGTGCAGTTGACGACGTACTCGCAGGCAATGTCGCCGCGCTCCGTCGAGACCCCGACGACTCGGCCGTCCCGGCGCAGCACCTCCGTCACCTTCGTGTTCTCGAACACCGCCGCGCCGGCCATCCTGGCGGCCTTGGCGAGAGCGAGCGTCACGTCGGTCGGGTTCGCCATCCCGTCGCCGGGGATGTAGGCGGCCCCGACGACCTCCGAGGCGTCCATGAGCGGCCACATCTCGGCGACGCGGTCGCGGCCGAGGAGCTCGAGCTCGACGTCGACGAGATGGGCCATCGAGGCGTTGCGCCGGATCTCGTCCCAGCGGCCCTCCGTCGTCGCGACGAGGAGCGATCCCGTCTGGTTGAAGCCCGTCCCGTCGCCTGTCCGCCTCTCGAGCTCGCGGAAGAGGTCCTTCGCGTAGCTCGCCAGGAGCGTCATGTTGTAGGTCGCCCGCAGCTGCCCGACGAGACCCGCGGCGTGCCACGTCGTGCCGGACGTCAGGCGCTTGCGCTCGAGGAGGACGACGTCCTTCCAGCCCCGTTCCGTCAGGTGGAAGAGGACGCTCGCGCCGACGATGCCCCCGCCGATGACGACGACGCGCGCCTGGCTCGGCAGGGCGCCGGGGTCGCTGGACAGGGCGGGCGGGACGGTGGACACGGCGGCATCCTCCTTCGTTCGGTAATACGCGCTTATTGAACAGATGGGACGCCGTATGGGAACACCGGGCGCCGGATGAGCGTTCGGTCAGATCTGCGGGACCGCGTGCCGGTCGCCGAGCCGGACGCCGAGGAGCGCCCGGGCCGACGCGACAAGCGACGAGCGGAGGCGGTCGGCGGTCATCCCCGGCACGGCGAGGGCGGCCGCGACCTCGCTGCCGTCGACCTGCACGATCATCAGGTCGACGATGACGTCGACGGCGATCAGGGGATGGAACATGCCCGCCGCGATGCCGACGTCGATGGCCTCCCGGAAGGGCCGACGCCAGGCCTCGTAGAAGACGTTCAGCCGGGGCCGGATCTCCTCGTCGCGCGCCATCGCGACGAATTCGATCCAGATCCGGCTCCAGTAGAGGACGGGCTCGACGATGGCATGCTCCAGCAGCGTCTCGACGCGGCGCCACGGGTCCGAGTCGTCCGGCTCGAACGAGACCCAGGCCTCGAGGCGGCGGGCAGCCGACCATTCGAACAGCTCGGCGACGAGGCGATCGCGCGTGTCGAAGTAGTGCTGGACCGTCCCGATCGACACGCCGGCCGCGTCCGCCACGTCTCGCAGGCGCGCGCGCTCGACGCCGCTGGTCACGAGGAGGCGCTCGGCGGCCACGAGGATCCGCTCGCGCTGGCGCTCTCGCTGGCGCGCGCGACGCTCCCCGCTGCGACGGACGGGCGCCACCGGCGCGACGTCGCCGCCCCCGCGCGGGTCCGTCGCCTTCGCCCCGATCGGCCCCGTCACCCCGGTCGCCGGGAGCGCCTCCACAACGGGGGCCGTCGACTCGGTCGCCACGCTCTCCTCCCTCGCGTCGCCGTCGAACTGGCGGCCGTCACCCGGAGGCCCGCGCCTCACCACCCCGACGTGGGACGCGAGAAACCGGCTTGACGCCGCGTCACATGCGCATCATCTTAACAACACGGTATTGCGAAGTTCACGTATAGGATGACGCCCGGGCCGCCCTTCCAGGGCGGGTGCTCCCCCCTCGAGGCGTCTTGTCGTTGGTCGGGCCGAGTGGGAGACGGGCGGCGAGGATGCGGACGCAGGCTCGAGTCGTTGTGGTGGGCGGCGGTGCCGTCGGCTGCAGCCTGCTCTACCACCTGGCGAAGCTTGGCTGGACGGACACGGTCCTCGTCGAGAAGAACGACCTGACCGCCGGCTCGACTTGGCACGCCGCCGGCCTCTGTACGCAGTTCAATGCCAGCCTCAACGTCACCAGCCTGCTGATGTACGGCGTCGAGCTGTTCAAGCGGCTCGAGGCCGAGAGCGGCCAGGCGGTCGACTTCCGCGAGGTGGGCAGCCTCCGTCTCGCGACGCGCCCCGAGCGGCTCGACCAGTATCGCGACGCCCAGGGCCTGGCCCGGATCCTCGGCCTGCCGTTCGAGATCATCGGTCCCGACGAGGTCGGGCGGCGCGCGCCGCTGGTCTCCACCGAGGGCGTCCTCGCGGCCGCCTGGACCCCGACCGACGGGTACGTCGACCCGAGCGCCGCGACGCGTGCGATGGCCCACGTCGCGCGCGAGCTCGGCGCCGAGATCTCCGTCCACAACCCGGTCCGGGCGCTGGTGCCGCTCGAGAACGGCGAGTGGGACGTCGCGACGGACAAGGGAACCATCCGCGCCGGCATCGTCGTCAACGCCGGCGGCATCTGGGGGCGCGAGATCGGCGAGCTCGCCGGGGTGACGCTCCCGATCGTCCCGATGGAGCACCAGTACCTCGTCACGGACGCCATCCCGCAGCTGCTCGCCGAGCATGCCGAGATGCCGGTCGTCCGCGACACGGAGGCGTCCTTCTACGTCCGCGAAGAGGCGAGCGGGCTCATCGTCGGTCCGTACGAGCGTCACCCGAAGCCATGGGCGGCGCGGGGCATCCCGCGCGACTTCGGCCAGCAGCTCCTGGCGCCCGACTTCGAGCAGGTGGGCGACGTCCTCGACCAGGCCCAGCGCCGGATCCCGGCGCTGGCGACAGCTGGCATGAAGCAGCTCCTGAACGGCCCGACGAGCTACACGCCTGACGGCAACGCCCTCATGGGCTGGGTCCCGGGGCTGCGCAACTTCTTCGTCTGCTCGGGCTTCAGCTACGGCATCGTCCAGAGCGGCGGGGCCGGCCGGAACGCGGCGGCCTGGATCGTCGACGGCGCGCCGGTCGACAATCTCTGGGAGCTCGACGTCCGGCGGTTCGGCGATCACTCGTCGCTGCTGCCCACCCTGGTGGCCAGGGCGAGCGAGGTCTACGAACGGGAGTACGCGATCCCGTACCCGTTCGAGGAGTTGCCGGCCGCCCGACCCCTCAAGACCGGCCCGTTGTACGACCGCCTGCTGGCGCGGGGCGCCGTCATGGGCGCGAAGAACGGCTGGGAGCGCGCGCTCTATTTCGTTCCGCCGGGCTGTCCGCGCGGCGACGAGCCGACGTACCGGCGGCCAGGATGGGTCGGCTACCAGGCCGACGAGTGCCGCGCGGTCCGCGAACGCGCGGGCCTGCTCGACATGTCGAGCTTCGCGAAGTACGAGGTGCGGGGAACGGGTGCCGCCGCGCTGCTCGACCGTCTGTGCGCCAACAGGCTGCCGGCCGTCGGGCGCGCCACGCTCAGCCAGATGCTGACCCCGCGCGGCGGCATCGAGTGCGACGTCACCATCACCCGCGTCGCCGAGGATCGCTTCTACATCATCACCGCGGCCGGGACCGAGACACATGACCTCGCCTGGATCCGCGGCCACATGCCGGCCGACGGGAGCGTCCACGCCGAGGACGTGACCGGCGCCTGGGGCGTGCTGATGATCGCCGGCCCACGCTCCCGCGACATCCTCGCGACCCTGACGGACGCCGACCTCTCGAGCGCGGCCTTCCCGTTCATGGCCGCGCGCGACATCGCGATCGGCGCCGTGCCGGTCCGCGCCCTGCGCGTGACGTACACGGGCGAGCTCGGCTGGGAGCTGCACCACCCGGTCGAGTACTCGCGGGCGCTGTACGACCTCGTGACCGCCGCCGGCGCCCGCCACGGCCTCGCCGACGTCGGCTACCGCGCGCTCGACTCGCTTCGCCTCGAGAAGGGCTATCGCCTGTGGGGCGTGGACATCGGCTCTCCGGACACGCCCCTCGAGGCGGGACTCGAGCGATTCGTCCGCTTCGACAAGGGAGACTTCATCGGCCGCGACGCGCTCCTCAGGCAGAGAGCGGAGGGAGTCGGGCGGCGACTCGTCTGCCTGACGATCGGCCTCGACCCGGCGGACGACCTGTTTCCCCGCGGCGGCGAGCCGCTCTTCTTCGCCGACCAGCTCGTCGGCTACCTGCGTGCCGCGAATCCCGGCTACGCCGTCCGGCGGACGATCGGTCTCGCGTACCTGCGCGACGCCATCGCCCGACCCGGGACGGACCTGGAGGTCGAGATCCTCGGGGAGCGTCGACCGGCCTCGGTCGTGGACGCCCCGTTGTACGACCGGGAGGGAGGCCGGATGCGAGCCTGAGCCCGGCGGCGCGCGTCGTCCACACACGGTCGAACACTCCCCACGCTGGCCCAACACTGTTCGAGGAGGAGACATACCAGTGACCCACAGGCGTGAAGCATCGAAGCTGCTCGGCATCGCGGCGGCGCTCGCGCTCGTCGTGACCGCCTGCAGCGGCGCGGCGTCGTCGGCGCCCAGCGGCGAGGCGTCGCAACCGGCGGCATCCGCCGGCGGCTCGGCAGCGGCCGGCGCGACCACGACCATCAACATCGGCATCGGTGGACCGTTCACCGGCACCTCGGCCCTCACCGGCACCGAGATGAAGAACGCCGCGAACATGGCGTTCGACGCCATCAACTGGCAGGTCGGCAACTACAAGATCAACCCGGTCTACGTCGACGACCAGGCTGACCCGGCCAAGGGCACGGCGGCGCTCGAGCAGGCCATCGTCGGCCAGAAGATCATCGCCGGCCTCCTGAACTGGAACAGCTCGGTCTCGGCGGCCGAAATGGACCTCACGGCCAAGTACCAGATCCCGTGGTTCTTCGGCATGGGCGCCGCCGGCGTCGTGAACCAGAAGTTCACCGCCGACAAGACCAAGTACGGCTACTGGACCTCCAAGGGCTGGCCGGATCCGGTCAAGCTCACGACCGCCTACGTGACGGCCGTCAACGACGCCGTCGCCGCGGGCACCTACAAGCCGGCTTCGAAGACCGTGGCCATCTACGGCGAGGACACCGACTGGGGCCGCTCCTTCGGCGCGGGCCTCAAGCAAGGGTTCACCAGCACCGGCTGGACCATCGCCAGCGAGGACTACTTCCCGACGACGCAGACCGACTTCTCGTCGCTGATGTCGCGCTACAAGAGCCAGAACATCCCGGTGATCGCCGGCACGAGCACGGCCGCGGCGTCGATCTCGGCCTTCATCAAGGCCTCCGGGGATGCCGGCCTCAAATCGCTCATCGTCGCCGACGGTCTCGGCTGGTTCGGCGACTGGTACAAGATGACCGGCTCGGCGTCGGACTACGTCCTCGACTCGGTCCCGGGCTTCGCCACGGACAAGGCCAAGGCCTTCGAGGCCGCCTACAAGGCGAAGTACGGCTCCGATCCGAGTGCGGCAGCGGCCGGCCTGTCCTACGACTGGTCGAACTTCTTCATCAAGGTCCTCCAGCAGACGCTGGCAGACCAGGGTTCGATCACCAGCGCCACGCTCTACAAGGAGGCCCAGGACAAGCTCTGGACCGGACAGCTGGCGTACACCGACGGGATCATCATGTCGAACTACGACTTCAGCGCCGACTCGATCCCCGATCCGGTCGTGGGCAAGGGCCACTACATCTTCCCGGTCACCCAGTATCACGGCGGCGAGCGAACCGTCGTCTGGCCGGCAGACCAGGCTTCGGGCACGCTCCAGGCGAAGCCCTGACGCCATCGGCCACCAAGCGCAGGGAGCCGGCCTCCGCCGGCTCCCTGCACCCAGAGCGAGGCTCCATGGCGCTCCTTGAACTCAACGGCGTCACCAAGCGGTTCGGTGGACTGATCGCCGTCGACAACGTGACATTCAGCGTGCAGGAAGGCGAGATCTTCGGGCTCATCGGTCCGAATGGCGCCGGCAAGTCGACGCTGCTCAACTGCCTTGCCGGATCGCTCAAGCCGAACCGCGGCACCGTCCGGCTCGACGGGCGCGACACGACAGGCCTGGCGGCGGACGTCATGTGCAGGCTCGGGATCGGCCGCACCTTCCAGATCCCACGACCGTTCCCGCAGATGACCGTGCTCGAGAACGTCATCGTCGCGGCGTCCTTCGGCGACCCGCAGGCGGAGCGAGGCATGGCTGCAACCCGTGCCCGCGAGATGCTCGAGTACGTCGACTTTCCGCGACCCGCGACGACCATCGCCGGGCACCTCAACGCCGTCCAGCTCAAGCGTCTCGACCTGGCGCGTGCGCTGGCGAGTCGGCCGAAGCTGCTGTTCCTCGACGAGCTCGCCTCGGGGCTGACGCCGGCCGAGCTCACCAGCATGGCCGCGCTCCTGCGCAAGATCCGCTCCGACGGCATGACGATCGTCATGGTCGAGCACGTCATGCGCCTGATCCTCGACCTCTGCGAGAACCTCGCCGTGCTGCAGTACGGGGAGCTGATCGCGCACGGCGACGCGGCCACGGTGGCCCAGGACGAGAAGGTCCGCGAGGCCTACCTCGGCGCGCATTACATCCTGTGAGCGGCCGGATCGAGGCTCGAGGGAGAGACTGCACGTGCTCAAGCTGACCGCGGTCGAGTCCGGCTACGACCTGCTGCAGGTCCTGTGGGGGGTCGACCTCCACATCGAGGAGGGCGAGTTCGTCGCGATCCTCGGGCCGAACGGCGCCGGCAAGACGACCACCCTCCGTTCGATCGCGGGCTTCGTCCCGCCCATCAGCGGCTCCGTCACGTTCCGTGGCAAGGAGCTGCGCGGGATGCGCCCCGACCAGGTCACGCGCATCGGCATCGGCTACGTGTCCGAGGGCCTCAACCTGTTCCCGTCGATGTCCGTCTACGACAACCTGCTCGTGGGTGCGTACACGATCCATGACGGAGCGCAGATCAAGGCGACGATCGACACCGTGTTCGAGCTGTTCCCCCGCCTCTTCGAGCGCCGGGACCAGCTCGCCGGGACGCTGTCCGGCGGGGAGCGAAAGATGCTCGCCATCGGGCGCGGACTGATGCCCGAGCCGTCGCTCCTCCTGGTCGACGAGCCGTCGCTCGGTCTGGCGCCGATCCCGACGCTGGCCGCCTTCGAGGCGCTCAAGACGCTCCGCAGCCGCGGCGTGACGATCCTGCTCGTCGAGCAGAACGTGAACACGACCCTCCGCATCGTCGACCGGGCGTACGTCCTCGAGCAGGGGCACATCGTCCTCGAGGGCACCGGCGAGCAGCTGCTCGGCAACGCCCACGTCCAAGAAGCGTACCTGGGGATCTGAGGCCAACGATGACTGCGACCCCCGCCGCCGCCCCGGCCAAGCTCTATCGTGTCCCGCTCCGCCGGCGCTTCCTCACGTTCACCTGGATCACGATCGGCCTCGCCGTCGCGATCATGGTGGTGTTCGCCTTCGTCCAGCCGTCGATCGTGGTGGACACCCTCGTGACCGGCGGGATGTGGGCACTCCTCGCCGCCGGCCTGGCGCTCGTGTTCGGGGTCATGAACATCCCGAACTTCGCCCACGGCGAGTTCTTCATGATCGGCTCGCTCACGGCGTACTTCGTGTTCACGCCGATCCAGGATGCGATGCTCAGCGATCCGGCCGGTACCGGGCTGCTCAAGATCGTCGCCCCGTTCCCCGGGATGATCGTCGCCGCGATCATCGGGTTCGGCGTCGGCGCCCTCCTCGAAGTCCTCCTGTTCCGGCCGCTGCGCAAGCGCAGCCGTGACCAGTGGGTCATGAACACCTTCCTGTTGACCGCGGGCGTCTCCACCGTCCTCATCAACGGTGACCAGCTGCTCCTGGGCAACGACTTCCGCGGCGCCTCGCGCTACTGGGACGTGGCGCCCCTGCAGATCCTCGGCGTCTCGGTGTCGGTGGACCGCGCAGCGGTGTTCGTGATCGCCCTGGTGACGATCGCGCTCTTCTCGCTGTTCCTGCTCCGGACCCGCACCGGTCGCGCGATGCGCGCCGTCGCCCAGGACGAGGCGGGCGCCCAGATGGCCGGCATCAGCCTCAACCGGATCTTCGTGCTGACGATGGGCCTGTCGTGCAGCCTGGCCGCCCTCGCCGGTGCCGCGCTGCTCTGGCTGTACCCGTCCTCACCGACGGTCGGTCTGCAGCCGCTGTACCTGGCGTGGTACGTCGTCATCCTGGCCGGCCTCGGCAACGTCCAGGGCGCCATCGTCGGGGCCTTCATCGTGTCGCTGCTCCAGACGGTGTCCGTGTACTACGTCGGCGTGAACTGGGTGGACGTCCTGCCGACCCTGTTCATCATCCTGATCCTGCTGTTCAGGCCCTCCGGCCTGTTCGGCAGCGAGGTGAAAGGCGTCTGGGAGCAGTAGTGGCCACCGTGACTTCGAAGACCGCCGCGCCGACCCGGACCGGGGCGCAACGGTTCACCCAGCGCCAGACCATCGTGGCGGCCGCCACGATCCTGCTTGCCGTCGTCCTGCCCTTCATCCCGCCGTTCACCGGGCAGGACTACCAGCGGTACCTCGTGACCGGCGCGCTGATGGCCGCCTACGCCGTCGCGTTCGACTTCACCGCCGGCTACATCAACATCGTCAACTTCGGCTTTGCCGCATTCGCCGGCCTCGGCGCGTACACCTCGGGGCTGCTGGCCGTCGACGCCGGCATCTCCCCGTGGATCGGCATGATCTGCGGCGCGTTCGCCGCCGCGGTCGTCGGACTGCTGACCGGCATGCTGACCCTGCGGCTGCGCGGCATCTACGCGGCGGTCATGGCCTGGTTCGTGGGGCTCGCTCTCATGGGCCTCGTCCGGAACTTCCCGGACATCACGCGCGGCTCGCTGGGTCTCAACGTCCCGGCGCTGCTGACCACGTCCGACAACCTGCCCTACTACTACATCTCGCTCGCGATGATGCTCCTGACGCTCGCCGTCCTGATGGCCGTCATCCGCTCGCGGATCGGCCTCGCGTTCCGGGCCATCGGCCAGAACCTGGCGGCGGCCAAGGCATCCGGCATCAACCCGACCCGGTTCCTGGTCATCAACTTCACGCTCTCGTGCGCGTTCGCCGGCCTGATGGGCGGCTTCTACGCGCACTACTACGGCATCCTCACCCCGGACATGATGGCCACCAGCCACACCGTCGAGATCCTCGCAGTGGCGTACATCGGCGGTCGCGGCACTCTCTGGGGTCCCGCCATCATCGCCTTCCCCCTGACCGTCATCACCCTCTTGATGCAGGCGCAGCTCGCGAGCCTGCCGGGCCTCGAGCTCGTGCTCTACGGTCTGCTGCTCATCCTGGTGATGGTGTTCCGCCCGACGGGCTTCGCCGGTCTCGTGCGGTCGGCGAATCACTGGCTCGAGACGCGCCGGTCGCAGGCCGCCTCGGAGGCCGCCAAGGCATAGCCACCACCGCGACGCCGCACGAAGAGGCCCGGGCACAGAACCCGGGCCTCTTCGTGTCCGGATCTGCTCCGATCAGCCGCCGAAGCGGCGGGGGCTGAACGGCGCGAGGACGTCGGGCGTTCCCCCGTCGAGGATCATCGAGGCCAGTTCCGTCCCCGTCCGCGGCGCCAGGGTCATCCCGAGCATCGCGTGCCCGCTCGCGACGTACAAGTGCTCGTACGGCGCGAGGCGGCCGATCACCGGGATGCCGTCCGGCGTCATGGGGCGCAGGCCGGCCGATGGCTCGAGCGCCGGTGCGTCGGGATCCCAGTCGCGGAAGTAGCGGCCGGGGGCCTCCTTGATCGCGCGGAGGCGGACGGGGGCGATCCGTTCGTCGAGGCCACCGAACTCCATCGTGCCCGCCACCCGTGTGCCCCCGTCGAGCGGAGTCACCGCGCAATGGGCCTCGGACAGCATGACGACCGGACGCATCTCCAGCTGCGCGGGGACGTAGTCGATGCTGTAGCCCTTGCCGGCCCGCACCGGCAGCCGGACGCCGAACAGCGAGGCGACGTTCGCGCTCCAGGCCCCGGACGCGATGACACCGGCATCCGCGCGGATCGAACCGAACGGGCCACGCACCTCGACGCCACCGGACGGCAGCGCCCAGCCCCCGGTCACTGCACCGTCCACGAACGCGATGCCGCGCCGGCGCAGAGCTGCCACGAGCGCCTCCACGACCGACGCCGGCCGGACGTGTCGCTCGTGCGGAAAGCGGATCGCCCCGATCACCGCGTCCGAAAGGACGGGAACGGCCGCCCGGGCCTCGTCGCCGGATAGCTCCTCGGGGTCGAAGCCGGCGCGCCGGGAATGATCGAGCCCGGCGCGCGCCGCCGCGAGCTCTTTCTCATCGACGTAGGCCGCCACCTCGCCGTCGGCGTGCATCTCGAACGCCAGGCCCTCGGCCGCCCAGCGGTCCAGCTCCTCCATCGTGCCCTCGGCCAGTCGCGCGGTGGCATCGAAGGCTGCCCAGTAGGACGACGCCGTGCAGGAGCGCAGCATCCGCAGCATGAACGAGAGGAACGACGGGCTCACGGACGGCCGGATGTAGAGCGGGCTGTCCTGTTTCGCCATCCAGCGGAGCGTCTGCAGGACGATCCCGGGCGCAGGCACCGGGCCGCTCAGGGAGGGCACGATCCAGCCGGCGTTGTTCGTCGACGCCCCGGACCCGGCGGCTCGATCGCCGACGACGACGACCTCCGCCGAACGGCTCGCGAGGTTGTACGCAGCCGCGAGGCCGATGATCCCCGAGCCGATGACGACGACCTTCACGCCAGCTCCTCCGCATCCTCGCCCACGCCCGCCCAGATGCCGCGCGCATGCTCCAGGTGCCGGCGCATCAGCGAACGCGCGAGACGCCGGTCGCGGGCGGCGAGCGCGTCGACGAGCTCGACGTGCTCGAGGCCGCTCGCCGCGAGGTCGTGGGCGGCGCCCAGTCGCCACAACCCCAGCAGCTGCGTCTGGCCGCGGAGCTCCGTCACGATCTTGACGAGGCGAGGACTTCCCGTGAGGTCCAGGACCGCGGCGTGGAAGACGGCGTCCGCCAGGGCGAACGCGGTGACATCGTTTCGGGCCGCCTCGTCGCATATCCGCCTGGCGAGCTCGCGCAGCCCGTCGATCTCCTCGTCGGTCGCTGCCTCGATCACGAGGTCCATGGCCGGAACCTCCAGCCACGATCGCAGGGCGACGATCTCGTGGAGGTCGGCCGGTGAGATCGTGCGGACGCGGAACCCGACGTTCCTGACCGCCTCGACGAGCCCGGCGTTCGCAAGATCCATCAGGGCCTCGCGGACCGGCGTCGCCGAGACGCCCAGCGAGTCGGAGAGGGCGACCGCCGAGTAGATCCGACCAGCTTCGAGCTCGCCGGTCTGGATCTGCGCACGGAGGATGCCGCGCACCTCCTGCCGGACGCTGCTGCGCGCGTTGCCCGTTCGGCCGTCGCCCGTTCGGCCACTGCCCGTCCGGCCGTCGCCCGTCCGGCCGTTGCCCGTCCCGCCGTCGCCCGTCCGGCCGTTGTCCACCGGCGCTCCCACCGTGCCTCCGATCCCTGCCGGCCTGATGTCGCGCCGAGGGCGCGGGGACGTCGACCGCCTTGTACCATTGTACCCGGCTCTTAACGCTCTGGGTCGCTCGCAGGCACAGGAGATGGTGATGGTCGCTCTTCCCTCGCATGCCCGGGTGGTCATCGTGGGCGCCGGCATCGTCGGGAACGGCCTTGCCTGGCACCTCGCTCGCCTCGGGTGGCGGGACATCGTCCAGGTCGACAAGGGACCGCTGCCCAACCCGGGTGGATCGACCGGTCACGCGTCGTCGTTCACCTTCGCGGTCGACCACTCGCGCCAGACCACCACCTGGTCGATGGACAGCATCCGCGAGTTCGAGGAGATGGGGACCTTCACGCGCACGGGCGGCATCGAGGTCGCGCGAACGCCCGAGCGGGTGCACGAGCTGCATCGGCGCATGGCGCTGGCCAAGTCGTACGGTGTCGAGGCCGAGCTGCTGAGCCCGAAGCAGGTTCGCGATCACATGCCGTATCTCGACGACAGCAGGATCCTCGGCGGCTTCAACACACCGGCCGTCGGCGTCGTCGATCCGGTCTACGCGGGCACGCTCTATCGCGACAAGGCCATGGCCCTGGGCGCCCTTCAGAGCTTCGCAAACACCGAGGTCACCGGCGTCGACGTCAAGGACGGCCGCGTGACCGGCGTCCGCACGACGCGTGGCGATGTCAGCGCGGAGATCGTCGTCGTCTGCGGCGGCGTCTGGAGCCGCCAGGTCGCGGCCATGGCAGGCGCGACGGTCCCGCTCGTCCCGGCGATCCACCAGATGGTGGACATCGGCCCGGTCCCCGAGTTCGAGGCGCTGGACAACCCCCTCGCCTATCCGGTCGTCCGCGACATGGACGCCAAGATGTACGCCCGCCAGAGCGGGTCGGACCTCGAGATCGGGTCGTACGCTCACGAGGCCCTCCTCGTCCAGCCCGGCGACATCCCCTCCAACGAGGAGGCGCAGATGTCGCCGACGGAGCTGCCCTTCACGCCCGAGCACTTCGATCCGTACGTGCAAGAGGTGCTCGATCTCTACCCCACGATCGTCGGCAACGAGAAGGTCGGCATCAAGCACGCCATCGACGGGCTGATGTCCTTCACCCCGGACGGCATGTCGCTGGTCGGCGAGACGCCGGAGGTGAGGGGCCTGTGGACCTGTTCCGCCGTCTGGATCAAGGAGGCGCCGTCGATCGTCCGCATGCTCGCGGAGTGGATGACGGACGGCAAGCCGGTCATGGACCCGGCGTCGGTCAACATCGCGCGTTTCTACGACACCCAGAAGACGCGCTACCACGTCGAGAACCGCGTCGGCGAGCTCTTCCCGAAGTTCTACGGGATCGTCCACCCGTTCGAGCAGTGGGCGACCGACCGAAACGTCCGACTGGGTGCGGCCCACGCGCGGCACGTCGCTCTCGGGGCGGAGCTCATCGAGATCTCCGGCTGGGAGCGCCCGAACTGGTACGAGAGCAACGCCCCGCTGCTGGCCGAGTTCGGCGACCGCGTCATGGACCGGGCGCACGAATGGGATCGCCGCTGGTGGTCGCCGATCGTCAACGCCGAGCACCTCGCCCTCCGCGAGCGCGTCGGCATCGTCGAGAACCCCGCCTTCGCCGAGTTCGACGTCAGCGGGCCCGGCGCGCTGGCCTGGCTCCAGCA
>DASVZT010000112.1:0-23088 GCA_036391495.1 Candidatus Limnocylindrales bacterium | reverse complement strand
TCGGCACGCGCCTGCGCCTGCGCCGCATCCCGGAGTTCCACGTGCGGAGCGACGACTCGATCGAGCGCGGGACGCGCGTCCTCCACCTGATCCAGGAGCTCGAGGCGGGACGCGTCCCCGACGCCTCGGAGCCCGAGCCGGCGCTGCCCACGCCCGTCCCCCGCCTCGGGCGGGAGGGCGACGCGCCCGACGAGCCCCAGCCTGGCGGGGAGATCCCGCAGGCGCCGTCGCCGCGGTCGGCGGCGCCACGCCGTTCGGCATCGGCACGGCCGACGCGACGCGCGCGAGGCCGGCAGGCGTGACGGTCGATCTCTCTCCCTACCTTGGCGCGGTGCCGTCGTCCGTCGTCGACCTGGTCGGCCATGCGCGCCGCCCGCTGGTCGTCACCCACGAACACCCGGACGCCGACACGATCGGGGCCGCGCTCGCCGTGGCCCAGCTCGTCGAGGCGCGCGGAGGGCGGGCGGATCTCGTCTGCTCGGACCCGATCCCGGAGCTCTACGCGTTCATGCCCGGCGTCGAGCGGTTCACCGTCGACCCCCGGGCGGACACCGGGTACGACCTGCTCGTCGTCTGCGACTGCGGCTCGCTCGACCGGATCGGGCCCGTGCGCGAGCGCCACCGGGCCCTCTTCGAGGGACTGCCACGGGTGGTCGTCGACCACCACCTGAGCAACGACGCGTCGGGCCGGACCGATTGGATCGACCCGGCGAGCGCGGCGACGTGCGAGATGGTGACCCTGCTCGCCTCCCGGCTCGACACGCCGCTCGACGCGAATGGCGGTGCGCTGGCGACCGCCCTGATGTCGGGCATCGTCATGGACACGGCGACGTTCGCCCACCCGAACGCGACTCCGCGCACGCTCATGGTGTCCGCGGCGCTCGTCGCCGCCGGTGCGCCGCTCAGCGACATCTCGCGCCGCCTGTATCGGACCAAGCCGGACGCGCAGCTCAGGCTCTTCGGGCGGGTGCTCGACCGTCTCGAGACGTCCGAGGACGGCCGTCTCATCTGGTCGACCCTGCTCGACGCAGACCTCGCCGCCACCGCGACCGACCCCGCGCACTCCGAGGGTCTCATCGACCTCCTCGCCCAGTCCGACCGCGCCGAGGTGGCACTCCTCTTCAAGGAACAGCCGGCGGGCGATACTCGGGTCAGCGTCCGCACGAGGGCCGGCGGCGTCGACGCCACGGTCCTCACCGCGCTCTTCGGCGGCGGCGGGCACGCTCGGGCTGCCGGGGCGACGGTGCCGCTCCCCATCGCGGAGGCGCGGCCCGTCGTCCTCGCTGAGGCGGCCCGCCTCGCGGCCCTCGTCGGTCGCTGACGAGTGGACGGCATCCTCGTCGTCGAGAAGCCCGTCGGGCCGACGTCCCACGATGTCGTGGCGCTGGTGCGGCGCCTGTCGGGCACGAAGCGTGTCGGGCATGGCGGGACGCTCGACCCGTTTGCGAGCGGGGTCCTGCCGCTCTTCCTGGGTCGCGCGACGCGCATGCTCGAATACCACCTGGGCGACGGGAAGGCCTACCGCGCGACGGTCTGCTTCGGCGCCGGCTCGACGACCGACGATCTCGAGGGTGAGCTGAGCCCAGCGGGGCAGGCGCCCGAACGCGCCACCGTCGAGGCGGCGCTCGGGGCGTTCCGGGGCGAGATCGTCCAGACACCGCCGGCATTCAGCGCGATCAAGGTGGGCGGGCGGCGCGCATACGCGTTGGCGCGCAGCGGCGAGACGCCGGTCCTCGCGCCAAGGACCGTCACGATCTCGCGGATCGACATCGTCGAATGGGACGGCAGCGATCCCGAGCGTCCGATCGCCGTCCTCGAGGTGGAGTGCTCGGCCGGCACCTACGTGCGCGCCATCGCCCGTGACTTGGGGGTCGCGGCCGGGAGTGCCGCCTATCTCGGGGGGCTCGTCCGGACGGCCAGTGGACCGTTCGCGCTGCCCGCGGCCCGAACGCTGGACGGCGTGCGCGAGGCTGCCGCGGAGGGCCGCCTGGCCTCGCTCCTGCTGCCGGCCGATGCGGGCCTCGAGGAGCTCCCGTCGATCCGCCTGACCGAGGCAGAGATCGCCGAGGTCGCGCGTGGCCGGTTCGTCACGCCGTCCGATCGTCCTTCCGCCGGCGGGCCGGAGGCGCGCTACCGCCTTCTCGACGCCGACGGGCGGCTCGTCGCGATGGGCGCGCTGCGGGGCGGGCGGGTCGCCCCGGACAAGGTCTTCGTCGACGCGCCCGGGGCGTCGTCCGGCGGACCGGTCGACCCCGTCGCCCTGTCCGAGCGCGACCCGGCCCCGAGTGTCGACCCCGACCCGGCAAGCCCCGATGGCGCCTGACGCGGGCGGGCTGCCGCGCGAGGTTCCCGGCGTCGACGCGCTGCGGCCGGAGGACGGCCCCCTGTTCGCTGTCGTCGGGGTCTTCGACGGCATCCATCTCGGCCACCTGTACCTGCTCGACCGTCTGCGCGAGGAGGCCCGGATCCGGGCCGGGCGACCCGCGGTCGTCACCTTCGACTCGCACCCCGACGAGATCCTGGCCGGCGCGGCGCCGCCGCTCCTCGTCGATCCGGCCGAGCGCATCCGCATGCTCGAGGCCGAGGGCGTGGAGGTCGTCGTCGTCCAGCATTTCGACGCCGCCCTGCGGACGACGGAGTACGACGACTTCGTCCACCGCATCACGGGCCGCACGACGCTTGCCGGCCTGCTCATGACACCCGACGCCGCATTCGGTCACGAGCGGCGCGGGACGCCGACGGCGCTCGCGGAGCTCGGCAGGCGGGACGGGTTCGACGTCGTCGTCGTGCCGCCGTTCCGCATGGACGGGGACAAGGTGAGCAGCACGGCCATCCGGGCACTGATCGCGGCCGGAGACCTCGAGGCGGCCGCGAGGCTGCTCGGACGTCGCTACGAGGTGGTCGGGATCCCGCTCGACGGGAGTGGGGGATCGCGTCTCGGCTTCCCGATCCCCGTGGCGCTCCCGCCGAGCGGCGCGTACCGCGTCCACGTCGGCAACTCGAATGGTGCCGGCGACGCGCGAAGCTCGGCGTCGATCGCGACGGTTGATCGGGAGAGAGCCATGCTGATCCTCGAGCCACCAGCCGGCGCGGGACGCACGGCGGTCACGTTCGTCGGCACATTTGCCACGGCTCCGGAGCCTTTGATAACATCCGCGAGTTGAGTTGATGTCAGAACAAGCATTCGTGTCGGAGGACTAGGTGCCGCTCGCGCGGGAAACGAAGGACCAGCTGATCGAGACGTTCGGGACCAGGGAGGGCGACACCGGGTCGCCCGAGGTGCAGATCGCGCTCCTGACGGAGCGGATCAAGAGCCTGACCGAGCATCTCCGCGGCTTCCCGAAGGACAACCATTCTCGCCGCGGCCTCCTCAAGCTCGTCGGCCAGCGCCGCCGTCTTCTTGCGTATCTCATCAAGAAGGACAACGCGCGCTACCGGGCGGTCATCGGCCAGCTCGGGCTCCGCCGCTAGCGACGCCGCCCAGGACCCCCGGCCACGGAGCCAGGGGTCCTCTCGCGTCCGGCCTCGCGGCAGGATCGGTCGGCCCATTGGGGTCGGTCTCTCCTCCACGTCAAGGAGGAACAGGTGTCCCAGGTCTTCGAGACTGAGTTCGGCGGTCGCACGCTGACCATCGAGACCGGCAAGCTCGCGCTGCTCGCGGGCGGCTCGGTGACGATCCGCTACGGCGACACGATGGTGCTCGCGACCGCCAACCGGTCGGAGCCGCGGCCGGGTCTCGACTTCTTCCCGCTCACCGTGGACTTCGAGGAGCGGATGTACGCGGCCGGCAAGATCCCCGGCGGCTTCATCAAGCGCGAATCGCGGCCCTCGGAGGCGGCGATCCTCGCCGCGCGCCTCACCGACCGCCCGATCCGCCCGCTCTTTCCCGAGGGCTACAAGGATGACGTCCAGATCGTCATCACCGTCCTCTCGACCGACCAGGAGAACGATCCCGACGTGGTCGGGACGACAGCCGCGTCGGCCGCGCTGACCATCAGCGAGATCCCGTTCCAGGGTCCGATCGCCGCCGTGCGCGTCGGGCGGATCGACGGCGAGTTCGTCGTCAACCCGACGTACTCGCAGCTCGCGGACTCGGAGCTCGACCTGGTCGTGGCCGGCACGCGCGACGCGATCATGATGGTCGAGGCGGGAGTGAAACTCCTGCCCGAGGACGTGATGGCCGAGGCGATCCTGTTCGGTCATCGCTCGCTGGCGCCGCTCATCGACCTGCAGGAGGAGCTCCAGCGGGCGGTCGGGAAGCCGAAGCGCATTCCGTACCTCGAGCCGGGAACGGGCTCGGTCCTCGACTTCGCCAGGCTGGCCCGCGAGAAGGCGGCCCTCGTCGTCGTCGACGTCGAGACGACCGGGACCGACCCGAAGATGGCGGACCTCGTCGAGATCGCCGCGGTCAAGGTCGCCGGCGGCAAGGTCGTCGACCGCTGGTCGACCTACGTCGATCCGGGCCGCCCGATCCTGGGCCACCAGATGCACGGCATCACTGACGGCGACGTCAAGGGAGCGCCCTCGCCGCAGAAGGCGGCCCGCGCCTTCCTCGACTTCGCGGGCGACGCGACCATCCTCGGCCACAGCGTGGGCTTCGACCTCGGCTTCATCGAGGCCGCGCTGGGTGACGGCTACCGCTTCCCGCAGGGTCGCTACCTCGACACGCTCGTCATCGCCCGCGAGGCGTACCCGGATCTCGAGAACTACAAGCTCGACACGCTCATCCGCATCTTCGGGATCGAGCGTTCCGAGAGCCACCGGGCTCTTCCCGATGCGGAAGCGACCGCCGAGCTCGTGACGCTCTTCGCCGCTGACGTCCCGGCGCGCATCGACGCCCTCGGCGGCGCCATCGCCGACGCCATCCGGGCCAACCGCTCGGGCGGCGACTCAGCCGGGCTCCTCGAGAAGGCGCGCCGAGACGGGCGCGTCGGCAAGAGCCTCTTCTCGCTCGTCCACAAGAAGACGGTCCGCAGGCTCGTCCTCGAGGAGGGGGTCCGGATGGACGGCCGCGGCGTCGACGACATCCGTCCGATCTCGGTCGAGGTCGGCATCCTCCCGCGGGCCCATGGCTCGGGCTTGTTCACCCGCGGCCAGACCCAGGCGCTGACGGTGGCGACGCTGGGTGCGTCGTCGGACGTCCAGCGCATCGACACGATCAGCCCCGAGACCGAGAAGCGCTACCTGCACCACTACAACATGCCGCCCTACAGCACCGGCGAGAACAAGCCGATGCGCGGTCCCGGCCGGCGCGAGATCGGCCACGGCAACCTGGCCGAGCGAGCGCTCTACCCGGTCCTGCCGAGCGCCGAGGAGTTCCCCTACGTCATCCGCCTCGTGTCGGAGTGCGTGACGTCGAACGGCTCCACCTCCATGGCCTCGACCTGCGGCTCGACGCTCGCGCTGATGGATGCCGGCGTGCCGATCAAGGCACCGGTCGCCGGTGCGGCGATGGGCCTCATCAGCGAGTCCGACGGCCGCTTCGCGGTCCTGACCGACATCCTCGGCAAGGAGGATGCCTTCGGCGACATGGACTTCAAGGTGACCGGGACCTCGGACGGGATCACCGCCCTCCAGATGGATATCAAGGTCAAGGGCATCAACGAGGCGATCATCCGCGAGGGCCTCCGGAAGGCGCTCGACGCCCGGCTCTTCATCCTCGACAAGATGGTCTCGGTCCTGCCCGAGGCGCGCGAGGAGATGAGCGAGTTCGCCCCGCGGATCATCACGATCAAGATCAACCCCGAGAAGATCCGCGACATCATCGGCAAGGGTGGCTCGATGATCCGCAGGATCCAGGAGGAGACCAGCACCGAGATCAACGTCGAGGACGACGGGACCGTCGAGATCGCGGCCGTCTCCGGCGAGAACTCGCGCAGGGCCATCCAGTGGATCGAATCGCTCACCCGCGAGGTCGAGGTCGGGGCCCTGTACCTCGGGCGGGTCACGCGGATCATGGGCTTCGGCGCCTTCGTCGAGATCCTGCCGGGCAAGGAGGGCCTCGTCCGCATCGGCGAGCTCGCCGACTACCACGTCCCGAGTGTCGAGGACGTCGTGTCGGTCGGCGACGAGGTCATGGTCGTCGTCACGGAGATCGACCGCCAGGGGCGCGTCAACCTGTCGCGCAAGGCCGCCATGCAGCGGCACCTCGCCCGCGAGACCGTCTGACCCCGGCAACCACACGTGCGGCGGGCCCCCGAGATCGATCTCGGGGGCCCGTTTCCGTATCGGGGCCGCGATCGCGTCCGCCCCACCGGCGCGGGTGCGTGTCTGGTCGGGCGGTGACCCGCTGATATACTCCGGCCGTGCCCGGGAGCCAGCGACAGTGACAGCGGAGCCGTGTCCAGGATGAGCCCATCGCCCCTCACCGTTGCGGTCGTCGGCGCCACCGGCGCTGTCGGGCGCACGATGATCCAGGTGCTCCGAGAGCGCCACTTTCCCTACACGCGGCTGCGGCTGCTCGCTTCGTCGCGCTCGGCCGGCCGAACCGTGGAGGTCGACGGCACCGCGTACACGGTCGAGGAAGCCACCCCGGACGCCTTCGACGGGATCGACCTTGCGCTCTTCAGCGCCGGCGGCGGGACGTCGAAGGCTCTCGCGCCCGAGGCCGCCGCGCGAGGCTGCACGGTCATCGACAACTCGAGCGCCTGGCGGATGGAGCCCGGCATCCCGCTCGTCGTGTCCCAGGTCAACCCCGACGATCTCGATGCACACGAGGGGATCATCGCCAACCCCAACTGCTCGACGATGCAGTTGATGCCGCCGCTCATGGCGCTGCGCGACGCAGTCGGGATCGAGCGCCTGATCGTCGACACGTACCAGGCCGTCGCCGGCACGGGCCACAAGGCGATCGTCGAGCTCGAGGAGCAGGTCAAGGCCCACGCCGAGGGACGTGAGAAGGTCGCCAGCGTCTACCCGCACCTCATCGCGTTCAACGCGTTGCCGCACATCGACGTCTTCCTCGACAACGGCTACACCAAGGAGGAGTGGAAGGTCGTCACTGAGAGCCGCAAGATCCTCCACCTGCCCGATCTGCGCGTCTCCTGCACGGCCGTCCGCGTCCCGGTCTTCATCGGCCATTCCGAGGCCGTCCACGTCGAGACGCGCGAGCCCATCTCGGCCGAGCGTGCACGCGCACTGTTCTCGGCCGTTCCGGGCGTCGTCGTCCAGGACGATCCGGCGACGAACGTCTATCCGCTCGCCACGGACGCGGCGGGCTCGGACGAGGTCTACGTCGGCCGCGTGCGCCAGGATCCGTCCGTCGCGGACGGTCGCGGCCTTGCCTTCTGGGTCGTGTCGGACAATCTGCGCAAGGGCGCCGCGTCGAACGCCGTGGAGATCGCCGAGGTCCTCGTCGAGCGCGGCTGGGTCAGGGCGGCGTCGCGACGGGTCGCCGTCGGAGCGGGGGCGGCCGGGGGCGCCGCGTGACCGACGCCGAGCGCGTGGCAGCGCTCGAGGCGATCGCGGCGGAGATCCGCGTCTGCACCCGCTGCCGGCTCCACGAGGGTCGGACGCGTGCCGTCCCGGGGGAGGGGAGTGCGGACACGGAGGTGGTCTTCGTGGGGGAAGGGCCGGGATTCCACGAGGATCGCGAGGGCCGTCCCTTCGTGGGGCGCGCCGGAGCCCTCCTGACACAGCTGCTGGCCTCGATCGGCTGGCGGCGCGAGGACGTCTTCATCACCAACGTCGTCAAGTGCCGGCCGCCGGAGAATCGCGACCCCGAGCCCGACGAGATCGCCGCCTGCGCGCCCTACCTGGCACGCCAGCTCGCGGTCCTCGATCCGGCCCTCGTCGTGACCCTCGGGCGCCACTCGATGGGCCGCTTCATGCCCGGCGCGCGCATCTCGTCGGCGCATGGGACGAGCCGGCCGGTCGACCCCGCGCTCGGCCCTCGCTCGGCCCTCGTCTTCGCGATGTATCACCCCGCGGCGGCGCTGCGGACGCCCGACATCCAGCGGCAGAGCTACGAGGACGTTGCGTCCGTGCCGGTCACCCTGGAGGCGGCACGGCGGCGACGGGAGGAGGGTGCCGAGCCGATGAACGAGAGGCGGAACCCCGCGCCGGCCGCGCCCGGCGTCGGTCACCTACCAGGCCAGGCGACCGGACAGGTGTCGGCCCAGGTCGGGGGCGAGGGGGGCCCCTCGGTCGCTGACGTCGTGAACCCCGGGCCCGCGGAGCCGCCCGCGGACCAGCTGACCCTCTTCTGATGGCCGGAGATCGCAGCCGGGAGGGCCGGCCCGTGCGCGCCGGCGATCCGCAGGTCGGCCCGGACTCCCGCACGCCCCTGCGGATCATCCCGCTCGGCGGCGTCGGCGAGATCGGCAAGAACATGTACGTCTTCGAGTACGACAGCGACATCCTCGTCGTCGACTGCGGGCTCATGTTCCCCGACGAGGAGATGTTCGGCATCGACCTCGTCGTGCCGGACGTGACGTACCTGCGCGAGCGCAAGCGGAACGTCCGGGCGTTCGTCATCACCCACGCCCACGAGGATCATGTCGGCGGTCTGCCGTACATCCTGCCCGACTTCCCGGGCGTCCCGATCTATGCCTCGACCCTTGCCCGCGGCCTGCTCGGCAGCAAGATCAAGGAGCACAAGCTCCGCGACAACCCCCTGCTGCCGCTGGATCCCGGCGATGAGGTGCGCATCGGGCCCTTCGAGGTCATCCCGTTCCGCGTCGGGCATTCGATCCCGGACGCGATGGGCCTCGCCATCCGAACGCCCGTCGGCATCGTCGTGCACACCGGCGACTTCAAGTTCGACCACACCCCCGTCGACGGCAAGCTGTCCGACTTCCACACCCTCGCCAGGGCCGGCGAAGAGGGCGTCATCTGCCTCCTGTCCGACTCGACGCGGGCCGAGAACCCCGGCTATACCCCGTCCGAGCGGACGGTCGGCGAGGCGTTCCGGGAGATCATGGAGGGCCTCGAGGGGCGCGTCATCGTCGCCACCTTCGCCAGCAACATCGCCCGGATCCAGCAGGTCCTCGACGCGGCGCGGACGTTCGACCGCAAGGTGGCCGTCATCGGCCGGTCGATGGAGCAGAACTTCCGGATCGCCTCCGACCTCGGCTACCTCGAGTACCCCACCTCCCAGATCGTCCCGAAAGACCGTGTCGGCGAGATTCCTGACGGGAAGCTCGTCATCGCCACGACCGGGGCGCAGGGCGAGCCGATGGCCGGCCTGGCGCGGATGGCGAACCGCGACCACCGCTTCGTCGAGGTCCAGCCCGGCGACACGGTCATCGTGAGCGCGAGTCCGATCCCCGGCAACGAGGAGTACGTCGCGCGGACGATCGACAACCTCTTCAAGGTCGGCGCGAACGTCTACTACCACACGATCAAGCGGGCTCACGTCTCCGGTCACGCGAGCCAAGAGGAGCTCAAGCTGATGCTCGGGCTCACGAAGCCGACGTACTTCATCCCGATGCACGGCGAGTTCCGGATGCAGGTCCAGCACGGCCGCCTGGCCGTGGAGACAGGCGTCAAGCCCGAGAACGTCTTCATCATCGAGAATGGCCAGCCGATCGAGATCTACGCGGACGGCAGCGCCCGGCGGGGGACACCGGTGACGGCCGGATACGTCTACGTCGACGGCCTGTCGGTCGGTGACGTCGGCGAGATCGTCCTGCGGGACCGGCGGGCCCTGGCGAACGACGGGATGTTCCTCATCGTCGTGACCGTCGACAAGCAGACAGGCAACGTCATCGGGCGGCCCGAGATCATCACGCGCGGCTTCGTCCACGGCAACGAGGCGGACCCTGTCATCGACGGGGCGATCGACCGGATCGTGACGTCGATCGAGAACCCGGGCGATCACATCAGCGAGATCGCCCTCCTGAAGAGCCAGATCAAGGACGGCGTGTCGCGCTACCTCTACGAGCAGACCAAGCGGCGGCCGATGGTCTTCCCGGTGGTCGTGGAGGTCTGATGGCGACTCGCCGGCGACCGACGTCCACCCGCCCGACCACGCGACGGCGTCGCTCGGGCGCGTCGCCGCGCATCGAGATCTCGCCCGAGGTCGCGCGATCGATCGTCGGGCTGAGCCTGCTCGTCGTCGGCGCGGTGATCCTCATCGGCCTCATGCTGCCGGGGCAGGGCAAGCTGACCGACGTCCTCCGCGACTGGATCGCGCCGTGGTTCGGAGCCGGACGCTGGCTGCTCCCGTTCCTCCTGCTGGCCGCCGGCTGGTACGTCGAGTGGGGGCCCGGCTCGAAGCCGCGCTCCGGCTGGGAGACGATGCTCGTCGGCCTGACGGTCTGCTATGTGTCGCTGCTGGGCCTCGCGCAGACCGTCGGCGTGAGCGGCGGGAATCTCGGCCGCTTCTTCTCCGAGCTCTTCATCGGTTTGATCACGCGTCCGGGCGCCTTCGTCGTCCTGCTCGCGTTCTCGTTCCTCGGCCTGATCGTCGCGTTCGAGGTCCCGCTGCGGACGGTCGTCGCCCCTGCCACGCGGCTGTTCGGTTCGCTCCGCTCCGCCATGGCCGCCCGCGCGGCCAGGTCGGCGGAGCGTGCCGCGATCGCCGAGCGCGAGCGGGCCGACGCCCGCGCCGACGGTCGTCCCGGAGGCGTCCGCGCGACGGGCGGCGGCGGCCTCCGCGGTCGGGCCGGCCTGTCGTCGGCGACGTCGCCGGGCCAGACGGCGGTCTGGTCCTCAGGGGAGCCGAACCAGGGGAACGGCAACGCCATCCCCGTCGCCATCCCGAGCGCTGCCCCCACCTCCGCCACGTTCGCGCCGGCGCGCATCGCGCCCGTGGGCGGCGCGGCCGCGACGATGGTCGCCGAGCCCGCCGCGGCGTCGCGGCCAGGCCGCGGCATCGATGACGTCACCGACGCGAGCGATTCCCCGGCGACGATCGAGCGGCGTCCGTGGGCGCTGCCGGCGGTCACGCTCCTCGACGAGGCCGATCCGAAGACCGCGGCCCGCACGGACGAGTCGGTCCACCGCCGGAACGAGGAGATCATCGTCGCGAAGCTGGCGAGCTTCAACATCCCGGCCCAGATCGTCGGGCGGAACGCCGGCCCTGTCGTGACGCAGTACGAGGTGCAGCCCGCCCCGGACATCAAGGTGAGCCGGATCGAGGGCCTCGCCGACGACCTGGCGATGGCCCTTGCCGCCCGCTCGCTGCGCATCGAGGCGCCGATCCCGGGCAAGAGCGCCGTCGGCATCGAGATCCCCAACAAGGAGTTCAACGTCGTCAGCCTGCGCGCGATCCTGACCGAGCTCGACTTCGGCGCGACCGGCTCAAAGCTGACGTTCGCCCTCGGCCGCGACGTCGCCGGCAAGGCGCAGGCGGTCGACCTGGCGCGTATGCCGCACCTGCTGATCGCGGGAGCGACGGGCTCCGGCAAGAGCGTCATGGTCAATGCGCTCATCACGAGCCTGCTCTGCGAGGCGACGCCCGACGACGTCCGGATGGTCCTCATCGACCTCAAGCGCGTCGAGCTGGCCGGCTACAACGGCCTGCCCCACCTGATGGTGCCGGTCATCACCGAGCCGGAGCGGGCGAAGGCGGCGCTCAAGTGGGCGGTCGGCGAGATGGAGAGCCGCTACCGGCGCTTCGCCGGGGCGACTGCCCGCAACATCCGGGCCTTCAACGAATCGCGGGTCAAGCCCGAGGACCGCCTCCCGTACATCGTCATCGTGATCGACGAGCTGGCCGACCTGATGATGCGAGAGGGCAAGAACATCGAGGACCCGATCGTCCGCCTGGCGCAGAAGGCCCGCGCCACCGGCATCCACATGGTCCTCGCCACCCAGCGGCCGTCGGTCAACGTCGTCACCGGCCTCATCAAGGCCAACTTCCCGAGCCGGATCGCGTTCGCCATGGCGTCCCAGATCGACTCGCGGACGATCCTCGACACGCCCGGCGCGGAGGATCTCATCGGCCGCGGCGACATGCTCTACCAGCCGGCGGATCTGCCGCGCCCGATGCGTCTCCAGGGCGTCTTCGTGTCCGATCACGAGATCGCCAGGGTGACCGGGTGCTGGCGCGACCAGATCGGGGATCCCCACTACGACATGTCCATCGTCGAGAGCGACGACGAGGGAAGTGGCCCGGCGGACGACCTCGCGGACGAGGACGCCGATCGCCTCCTGCCCGAGGCGGTCGCCGTCATCCAGGAATACGACCGGGCCTCGGCGTCACTGCTCCAGCGGCGCCTCAAGATCGGGTACGCCCGGGCGGCCCGGATCATCGACCAGCTCGAGAGCCGCGGCTACATCGGTGCCTTCGACGGCTCGAATGCGCGGCCCGTCCTGCGCGGGCGGGACACCGGGTCCACCGGGCGCGGGTCGGGATACGACGAGGACGAGCCGGAGCCATGAGCGCGCGCTACTCCCCGCGAGACCAGGCGCGTCGCCGTCTCGGGGCGGCGCCGCGGATCGAGGTCCCCGTCGAGGCTGGGCCGGCGCTTCCCGAGCGTCTCCTCGCGGCTCGCGAGCGGAAGGGCGTGGACCTGTTCCGCGCCGAGCGCGACACGAAGATCCGCTCTCGCTACCTGGCCGCGCTCGAACGCGGCGACTACCGCGAGCTGCCCGGTGCCGTCTACACGAAGGGGTTTCTGCGCAACTACGCGCTCTACCTCGGGCTGGACCCCGACGAGACCCTCGAGCAGTTCCATCGCGAGCGCGGCGATGCCATCTCGGCCGAGCCGTCGATCGTCGTCCCGCGCCCGATCATGGCGCCCCGCCAGGCCTTCACGTTCACGCCGGGTGTCGTCGTCGCCGCGCTGCTGACGGTCGGCGTCGTCCTCTTCGCGGTCTACCTCGGCCTCCAGGTCTTCCGTTTCGCGAAGCCGCCGACGATCGCGGTGACCGACCCCGCGACCGCCGTGAGCCAGGTCGACGAGACGACCACGTCCTACACGATCCGCGGCACGTCAACGCCGGGGGCGTCGATCACGATCGTCACGCCCGGTCGCGATCCGATCCGTGGCAATGCCGACGCCGACGGCCGCTGGACGATCCAGGTCGATCTCCGGCGCGGGCGCAACCAGTTCGAGATCACCGCCACCGACCCGGACACGGGCAAGCAGGCGGACGCGCCGGCGACCCTGTTCATCACCGTCCCGTTCTCGGTCGTCCAGGCGCCGACGCTCTCGCTCGATCAGCCCGCGGACGGGGCGACGTTCCAGAACGGGGCCATCCCCATCCAGGGGAGCGTCACGAACGCGACGACCGTGACCGTCACGGCGGTCCCGGCGGGCCAGGCTGCAAGCGGCGCGACGTCGCCGGCCCCGAGCGCCGGGTCGAGCGCGAACCCGTCGCCCAGGCCGAGTCCGAAGCCGGCCGCGGGTCCGACCGCCGCCCCGGCGGGTTCACCGGGGCCCTCGGGGACGCCCGCCCCCAGCGCCCCGGGCGCCAGCACGATCACGCCCCGGGACGATGGCTCGTTCGACACGTCCTTCGAGCTCACGGCCGGGCGCTGGACCATCACGGTCACCGCCTCCGGCGCCGGCTCGAAGTCGGTCTCGATCTCGCGGACGGTGACCGTCAGCTACAAGGGCGTCGCGCTCGTGGTCACCGTGAAGGGCGGCCGGGCATGGCTGAAGGTCTGGGTCGATGGGCAGCTCGACCCGACGCTCGGCAGCGCCGGCCAGGTCGTCGATGCCGGGAAGTCGCTGACGTTCGCCGGAACGCAGACCGTGGAGGTGCGCACCGGGTCGGCCGGCAGCACGTTCTTCACCCTCAACGGCACGTCCCTCGGGTCGCTCGGGCCGCCGGGCACACCGCAGACGTGGCTGTTCTCGCCGACTGGGCCGCCGACCCAGACGGGTCGCCAGTAGGCGCCTTCGTGGCTGACGCTGCACTCGCCGGTCTCGCCGAGCGACTCCAGGGCATCTGCCTCGGGCGCCGCCTGGCGGTCGCGACGGCCGAGTCCTGCACCGGCGGGCTCGTCGCCGATGCGGTCACGGACGTCCCGGGTTCGAGCGGCTACTACCTCGGCGGCGTCGTGACGTATGCCGATGCCGCGAAGGAGCGATTCCTGGACGTGCCGGCGGAGATGCTCGTCGCGCATGGCGCGGTCAGCGCCCAGGTCGCGCGCGCCATGGCGGTGGGCTGCCGGGCGCGCTTCGGGGCCGACCTCGCCGTTGCCGTGACGGGGATCGCCGGGCCCGACGGCGGCAGCCCGGCCAAGCCGGTCGGGCTGACCTACGTCGCGGTGGCCGACGAGCGTGGCTGCGAGGTGGCGCGGCACGTCTGGGCGGGCGACCGTGCCGCGAACAAGCGTGCCAGCGCGATGGCGGCGCTCGAGATGCTCGTGGCCGCCGCGGAACGATGACGAGGTCCGCGGCCGACGTCGGAGCGGGCCTCGCGCCGGCACGACCAGCCCGGCCGATCGCGCCCGGCGAGCGCATCCACGTCGTCGGGATCGCGGGGGCGGGTGCCTCGGCCGCCGCGCTCCTCGCCCGGGCCGCGGGGGCGATCGTCGACGGCTGCGATCCCGGTGCGCCGTCCCAGTACACCCCGGCCCTGGAGTCGGCGGGCATCGCCATCGCGGCGTCTCACGACCCGGCGCACGTGACGCCGGACCTCGACAGGCTCGCGGTCACCAAGGCGCTGACCGCGATCAACCCGGATCATCCCGAGCTCGTCGCGGCACGAGGGCACGGCGTCGCCGTCGAGGCCTGGCAGCAGGTCGTCGCGGACGCTGCGTCCGGGAAGCGGCTCGTCGCCGTCGCCGGGACCCATGGCAAGAGCACGACGAGCGGCTGGCTCGTGCATGCCCTGGGCGTCGCCGGGCGCGACCCGTCGGCCTTCGTGGGGGCGCTCCTGCCGGCGGTGCAGGGCGCCCCGCCCTCGACGGCGCGTTCGGGTTGGGGAGACGACTTCGTCGTGGAGGCGGACGAGTATGCCGGCAACTTCGATCCGTATCGGCCGGACGTGGCGATCCTGACGAGCGTCGAGTGGGACCATCCCGACGTCTTCGCGGACGTCGACGCGGTCCTCGACGCGTTCGAGCGCTGGCTGCGTGCCGCGACGGCCGGCGGCAGGCGGACGACGCTCGTCGCGAACGTGTCCGACCGCGGTGTCGACCGGCTCGTCCGAGAGCGGCTGGCGGATTGGGCCGGTCTCGTCGTCCGGGTGTCGATCGATGACGAGACCACGTCCGCTGCCATCCGGGCACGGGTCGTCGCCGAGGAGCCCGCCGGCACGACGATCGAGCTGACCGGCCTCGACGATGCTGACGGGGACGTCCCGAGGACCGCCCGTTTGCCGACGGCGGGGCGCCACAACGTCGCGAACGCCGTCTGCGTGGCGGGTGCGGCACGGGTTCTCGGCATTCCCGGCGCGGCGATCGTCGCCGGCCTCGAGACGTTCCCGGGCATCGGACGGCGCCTGGAGCGCAAGGGCGAGGCGGGCGGCGTCGTGGTCTACGACGACTACGGCCACCATCCGAGCGCGATACGCGCGACGCTCGCGGCGCTGAGGCAGCGCGAGCCCGGCCGCCACGTCTGGGCCGCCTACGAGCCGCTCACGTATCACCGGACGGCGGCGCTCCTCGAGGAGTTCGCGGCCGTCCTCGCCACCGCCGACGGCGTCGCCGTCGCGGACATCTGGGCTGGTCGCGACCCGGACACGTCGATCGCGTCGGCAGAGAAGCTCGCGGACGCCGTCCGGGCACGACGACCGGGCCTGGCCGTGGGAGCGCCCGGCTCGCCCGAGATGACCGCCGACTGGCTGGCGCGGCGAGTCCGCCCAGGGGACGCCGTGCTCGTCATGGGCGGCGGGCGCAGCTATCGGATCGGAGAGATCCTCCTCGAGCTGCTCGGGGGTGCTGCGTGATCGACCAGGCAAGAGGAGGCGATCTCCTCGACGCGCTGGCGAACCTCGTCACGGACTTCGACGGAGACCGGCTCGTCGCCCTGTTCGCCGAGCGGGCGGAGCTGCGTCCCGATCCGTTCGCCGATCTCGTCCTCGGACGCAACGACATCCGGGCATACTGGGCGTCGGCGGTCGATGCGATGGGCCAGCCGGAGGTGACGGTCGAGCGTCACTGGGTGAGTGGAGACACGGTCCTCGCGTCCTGGCACGCCAGCTACGTCTCGGCGGACCACTCCCGGACACGGCTCGCGGGCTTCGTCACCATCGAGCTCGTCGACGGGTCGATCGAGCGCCTGAAGGTCTGGTCGTCCCGCCGGTCGTCGGCCGGGTTCTGAGCGATGCGAGCGGGCGCCGAGCCCGTCGTGGAGAAGGGAGGTTCGATGGCAGGGGACGTGTCGTTCGACGTCGTCAGCGACTTCGACGAGCAGGAGCTGCGCAATGCCCTCGACCAGGTTCGCCGGGAGATCGGCCAGCGCTACGACTTCAAGGGCGCGCACGTCGAGCTGACGCAGGCCAAGGACGAGCTGGTCCTGCTCACGGACGACGAGTTCCGCGCCGACGCCGTCAAGGACCTGATCGAATCGAAGGCGGTGCGGAGGAACCTGTCGCTCAAGATCTTCGACTGGGGAAAGGTCGAGCCGGCTGGCGGAAGCAGGGTCCGCCAGCGGATCGGGCTCCGCCGGGGACTGTCGGAGGAGCTGTCGCGCAAGCTGACGAAGCTCATCCGCGACGAGTTCCCGAAGGTGAAGTCGCAGGTCCAGGGGGACGCAGTGCGCGTCTCCGGGAAGAGCAAGGACGAGCTGCAGCGGGTCATCGCGCGGTTGCGCGAGCTGGACGAGCCGGTGCCGCTCCAGTTCGAGAACTACCGCTAGCGAGAACTGGGCGGGGGATCATGCAGCCGGCGGCATCGCCGCCGGGGATCGGGTGGTGGACGGGATGGACGAGCACGATGGGACGATCGTGGAAGCGCGTGAGACGCCGATGACGGGCGCGACCGATGCGCCGGCGCCCGACGAGGAGGTCGCGCCGGGCGTCGAGGCTGTCGACGAGCCGGAGACGTCGGAGGTCGCGCCGGGCGACGCCGCAGATGCGCCTCTCGCGACGAGCGAGGTGCCGGCGGCCGAGCAGGAGGCAGAGCAGGCCGCGGAACCCGAGGCAGAGCAGGCCGCGGAACCCGAGGCGCCCGCCATGCCCGAGCCCCCGGCGCCCGTCAGCGCCGGCCGTTACGTCGCCGCGGCTCTCCGGGCCGCGGGGGTCAAGTTCGCGTTCACCGTGCCCGGCGAGAGCTTCCTGGGGCTCCTCGAATCGCTCGAGGGAGCCGGGATCCGCGTCGTCGCGACGCGGCATGAAGGCGCGGCGGCCTTCATGGCCGAGGCGTACGGGCAGCTGACCGGCCGTCCCGCCGCGTGCCTGGCGACGCGCGCCGTCGGCGCCGCCAACCTCTCGATCGGCATCCACACCGCGCGACAGGACTCGACCCCGATGTTCGCGGTGATCGGCCAGGTTCAGCGCAGCCGGCGCGGCCGCGAGTCCTTCCAGGAGGTCGACCAGGTCGAGTCGTTCGGCAAGCTCGCGAAGTGGGCCGTCGAGGTCGACAAGGTCGCGTCACTGCCCGGGGCCGTCGAGGAGGCGATCCGGCGGGCACTGTCGGGTCGTCCCGGCCCGGTCCTGCTGTCCCTGCCCGAGGACCTGCTCGAGGAGACCCTCCCGGCCGCCGCTGCGCCCGTGGCACGCCGGATGACGCCGCCCCCGCCGGATGCCGACGACATCCGCTCGATCATCCACCTCCTGACCGACGCCGAGCGCCCGGTCATCGTCGCGGGATCGGGCGTGCTGCGAGCGCGCGCCACCTCGGACCTCGTCCGCCTCGCGGAGATCCTGGAGGTCCCGGTGGTCGCGTCGTGGCGCCGCCCCGACGTCTTCCCGAACCAGCATCGCCTCTATCTCGGCCACACGGGCTTCGGCGCGCCCGCGGTCGTCCGCGAACGCCTGGTGTCGGCCGACGCGGTCCTGGTCGTCGGCAGCCGCCTGAGCGAGCCGACGACGTTCGACTACCGCGTCCCCGCGCCCGGAGTTCGGTGGGCGCACGTCGACCTGGAGCCGCGACGGGGCCACGCCGGTCTCGACGGCCCGACGATCGCCGTCACCTCGGACGCACGGACGTTCCTGCGCGCCGCCCGCGAGCGCCTCGCCGGAGCCGTGCACGACGCCGCCTCGCTCGAGGCGCGGCGCGAGCGCAACGAGGCGGATCGCGCGGCCTGGGAGGCAGCGAGCGCCGTCGACCAGCAGCCCTGGGACGGACCGGGCGTCCATCCCGGTCGCGTCATCACGACGCTGCGGTCCCTGCTGCCGACCGAGGCGATCCTCACGACGGACGCCGGGAACTTCGGCGGCTGGGCGGCTCGCGGGTTCCGCTTCCTCCGTCCCGGCACGTTCATCGGCCCGACGTCGGGCGCGATGGGCTACGGCCTGCCGGCGGCCATCGCCGCCTCGCTCGTCCATCGCGATCGGCCGGTCGTCGCCCTCTGCGGCGACGGCGGGTTCGCGATGACGATGGCGGAGCTCGAGACGGCGGTCCGCGAGCGGCTCCGGCCGATCGTCCTCGTTTTCGACAACCGTCGGTACGGGACGATCCGGGCGCACCAGGCCAGCCGCGAGATGGGCGTTGGTGTCGCGACGGAGCTCGGCCCCATCGATTTCGCCTCGATCGCCGAGGCTCTCGGCGCCCGCGGAGTGCGTGTCGAGCGCGACGACGCGTTCGAGCCGGCCCTCCGCGACGCGCTCGCGGCCGAACGCCCGAGCGTCCTCCACCTTGCCCTCGATCGGGCCTGGGTGTCCGTCGGGGATGGGGCCGTCGAGGAGGGTGCGGTCGGGGACGGTGCCGCCGCGACGCAGGCGCAGGGCGCCGACTGATGCCGAGCATCGAGCTGACCGTCCGCAACGCGAGCGGCCTGCACGCCCGCCCCGCGACGCTCTTCGTCGAGACGGCGGGGCGCTTCGCGTCGCGCATCACCGTCGAGAACCTGGATCGTGGCTCGCGCGTCGTGGACGCCAAGTCGGTCCTGTTGCTGCTCACGGTCGGGGTGGTGGCCGGTCATCGCATCCGCCTCACCGCCGAGGGCCCCGACGCCGACGAGGCGCTGGCCACGCTGCGTGAGGCGGTCGAGTCGGGCCTCGGCGAGGGCGCCCCGGAGGAGGCCGCGGCCGACACAGCCCCTGGAGGCTGAGGGCCTCGGCCGGCCGACTGCATCGATACGCGGTCGAGGGCGGACCTCAGGCGGGGACCGGCAGGTCCGCGAAGAGCTCCCGGACGGCGGCCGCCGACGGCAGGCGCAGCGCGTCCGCCGCTGCACGCTCCAGCTCCCGGGACGACGCACGGCGGATGGCACGCCGCACCGGCGCGATGCTCGACGAGGCCATGCTCAGCTGGCGAACGCCGAGCCCGACGAGAGCAAGCGCCGCGAGCGGGTCGCCGCCCATCTCACCGCACACCGAGAGCTCGATGCCTGCCCGGCGAGAGGCCGCGACGGACTCGGCCACGAGGCGCAGGAGGGCCGGGTGGAGGGAGTCCTGGTAGCGGGCGAGCTCGCGATTCCCGCGGTCGACCGCGAGCGTGTACTGGAGCAGGTCGTTCGTCCCGAGGCTGGCGAAGTCGAGTCGATCGAAGAACGAGTCGGCGACGAGGATCGCTCCCGGGATCTCCAGCATGACGCCGAGGTCAACGTGGCCGAACGGCAGGCCATCCTCGCGTAGTGAGTCCTCGGCGCGAGCGGCGAGGTCCAGCAGCGTCGCGACGTCGGTCGCGTCCGCGACCATCGGCGCCATGACCTTGACACGGCCGAGCGGACGGCCTGCGCCGGAGCCGTGTTCCCCCGGAGCCGTGGCGCGCATCACGGCGCGGAGCTGCGTGACGAAGACCTGTGGTCGGTCGGAGGCGAGCCGGAGGGCGCGCACGCCGAGGAAGGGATTTGCCTCGGGCGCAATCGGCAGATAGGGGATCGGCTTGTCGCCGCCGACATCGAGAAGTCGGATCGTGACGGGGCCGGGCGCGAACGCCTCGACGACCGACCGATAGGCGGCGACCTGTTCGTCCTCCGTCGGCGCAGTGGGCCGCTCGATGAAGAGGAACTCCGTGCGGAACAACCCGACGCCTCGAGCGCCCAGCGCGACCGCAGGCCTGGACTCGTCCGGCGTCCCGATGTTGGCGAGGAGGGTGACCTCGACGCCGTCGGTCGTCACGGCCGCGAGATCGGCCTCGGCCAGCGCGAGGTCCCGCGCGGTCGCCGTCGCCGCGATCCGCTCGTCGATGCGAACGCGTTCTGCAGCGTCCGGGTCGAGCACGACGTCGCCTGTGTCGCCATCGACCGTGACTGTCACCGTGAAGGCCGCGACCCGGCCCGGATCAGCCGTGAGCCGCCCTGCCGCCGCGAGCAGCCCCGGGACGCCGACGACGGCAGGGATACCGTAGGCCCGCGCCAGGATGGCGGCGTGCGACGTCGCCGACCCGGCCTCGAGGGCGATGCCGACCAGCTGGTCACGGGGGAGGCCGGCGGTCACCGATGGTGCGAGGTCGCGTGCGACGACGACGGAGGGCCGCTCGAGCGTCCGGCGTTCGGCCGGGAGCCCGGCGAGGAGACCGGCGATCCGGGAGACGACGTCCTCGACGTCGGTTGCCCGTGCCGCCAGCAGCTCGTCGTCGAGCGAGCGGAGCTGGGTCGCCAGGTCGGCGCCGGCAGCTCGGACGGCGGCGATCGCGTCGTCGCCCTGGCGGATGCGCGTCTCGGCCAGCGAGACAAGGGCGGGGTCTCGAGCCATCGCGGCCTGGGCTGCGACGATGGCGCTCTCGTCCGGGTGGCCCCCCGCGGCGACCTCGGCCGCGAGGACGTCAAGTGACCGGGCGACGGCGGCAGCCGTGCGGGCCAGGCGCGCCACCTCCGCGTCGGCGGCGGCCAGCTCGATCCGACCGCCCGTCGGAAGCTCGGCATCAACGATGACGGCGAGTGCACCGCGGGTTGCTCCCGGCGATGCCGGAACACCGTGGAGACGCTGCATCCTCGCTCCTCCCTCGCATCGACGACCCCAGGCGAGGCGCAACGGCCCCCTGCTGAGCCTCGACCCTATGCTATCCTCGGCTGACGATCGAGTGCCGGGTGGTGGTGTCGCGTCAGGCCGGCGTCCGGTCGAGGGAGGCCGATGGATATCGTCAGCCTGCTCCCGGAGGCTGCGATCAGCATCCGCGCATCCGCGACTGACTGGCGCGAGGCCGTCAGGCAGGCGGGCATCGCTCTCGTGGCGAGCGGCGCGACGACAGGCGCGTACACCGACGAGATGATCGGCGCCGTCGAGCAGCTCGGTCCCTACATCGTCATCGCCCCCGGCATCGCCCTTGCCCACTCGCGCCCGTCGCCGTCCGTCCTCCACGCCGGGCTGTCCATCGTGACGCTCGCGCGGCCCGTGGCGTTCGGCCACCGCACGAACGACCCTGTCCGCCTCGTCGTCGGTCTCGCGGCGCCGGACGCCGACGGCCACGTCGAGGCGCTCGCCACGCTCGCCGACTTCCTCTCGGACGACGGCCGCCGGGCTGCCCTGCTCGCGGCCGACGACGCCGCCACCGTCCGCTCCCTCATCGCGGGGTTTGGGAGCGGGTCGGACACGGCGCCCACGAGCCATGCGGTTCACGGATAGGCGATCGCACGGCCGGCATAGCCGGCAGAAAGGAGTGGTGGATCGACGGTGAAGATCCTGGCCGTGTGCGGGATGGGACTCGGTAGCGGCCTCCTCCTCCGGATGCAGGCGGAGAAGGCGCTGAGAGAGCTCGGTGTCAAGGCAGACGTCGAGGTCGCCGACATCGGGACCGCACGCGCGCTCGCGCCGACCGCCGACCTCATCATCACCTCGGAGGATCTGGCCCCTCAGCTGGGCACGGTGAAGCCCCGGATCGTGACGATCTCCAACTTCATCGACCTCCGCGAGATGGTGACGAAGCTGGAGGGTGCGGTCGGCAGGGGCTGAGCCGGTGGGGGGCCGGCTCTCGGATGGGAGGAACGCCGCCCCGGTGGGCGGCGAGAATGGAGGAAGTCAGCTTTGGACCAGTTGAACTACCTCGTCAACTGGATCGCCAAGGACGTCTTCGGCGTCCCGGCGTACCTCGTCGGCCTCATGACGCTCATCGCCCTGGTCGCGTCGCGCAAGGGCCTTGGCGACATCGTCGGCGGTGCGCTGAAGGCGACCCTCGGCTTCATCATCCTGGGCATCGGCGCCGGCGCCGTCATCGGCGCCCTCAATCCGCTCGGTGCCCTCATCACCGGCTCCTTCGGCGTCAACGGCGTCGTGCCGACGAACGAGGCGATCACCGCGATCGCCAGCAAGATCCCGGCCGTCGCACAGAACGTCGCCTTCGCGATGTTCTTCGGCGTCCTGCTCTCGCTCGTCATCGCACGGCTGACGCCGCTGCGCTACGTGTTCCTGACCGGCCACCACATGCTGTTCATGGCGACCGTGCTGACGGTCGTCCTGTACAACGCCAAGGTCAGCGACGCTGTCCAGATCGTGGTCGCCGCGATCGGCCTGGCCACGATGATGCTGATCATGCCCGCGTTCTCCATGCCATGGATGAAGCGGGTGACGGGCGACCAGCCCGTCGCCATGGGACACTTCGGCAGCTTCGGCTACATCGCCGCCGGTGTGACCGGCCAGGTCGTCGGGCGCGGGAGCAAGAGCACCGAGGAGATGGAGTTCCCGCAGGGCCTCCGCTTCCTGCGCGACCCGATGGTCGGCACGGCCGTCGCGATGATCGTCATCTACCTCGTACTCGCGATCATCTTCTGGCTGCGCGCCGGTGAGACCGCGTCGATCAAGGCCGTCAGCGACGCGATGGGCAGCAACGCCGCCGGCAGCGGCGCGGGCGGCGTCATGGGCTTCCTGACGCTCATGTTCAACAACGCCCTCGTCTTCGGCGGTGGCGTCGCGGTCATCCTGCTCGGCGTCCGGACCATCCTGGGCGAGATCGTGCCGGCCTTCGCCGGTATCGCCGAGCGCGTCATCCCGGGCGCGGTCCCGGCGCTCGACTGCCCGATCGCGTTCCCGTACGCGCCGAACGCGGTCCTCGTGGGGTTCCTGGCGAGCGTCGTCGGCGGCCTGCTCGGGTTCGGCATCCTGTGGGCCGGGCTCGGTGCCGCCCTCGTGGTCCCGCTCATCCTCCCGGGGATGATCCCGCACTTCTTCACCGGTGGGACGGCCGGGGTGTTCGGCAACGCGACG
>DASVZT010000111.1:0-4693 GCA_036391495.1 Candidatus Limnocylindrales bacterium | reverse complement strand
GCGATCGCGCTCCGACGCGGCGACGGCGGTCGCGTGTCGAGCGCACGGGTCGCTCTCGGGGCCGTCGGCCCGCATCCGATCCGGGCCCGCGCCGCGGAGGCCGTCCTCGTCGGCTCGACGCTCGAGCCCGACGCCGTTCGGCGGGCGGGCCTGGCCGCGGCGTCGGAGGCGGAGCCCTTCACCGACGCGATCGGCAGCGCCTGGTACCGACGACGCATGATCCCGGTCGTCCTCGGCCGTGCGCTCGATGGGCTGGCCGGCCGGACGAGTCCCGGCTCAGGCGATCCGGACGACGGCGAGGAGGTCGCCCGATGAGCTCGAGGATCGTCACCTTCACCGTCGGCGACCGCGAGGTCGAGGTGATGGTCCGTCCGCTCGCGACCCTCCAGTCGGTCCTGCGCGAGCAGCTCGGCATGACCGCGGCGAAGGAGGGCTGCCGCCACGGCGGCTGCGGAAGCTGCACCGTCCTCGTCGACGGAGAGCCCGTTCCCTCGTGCCTGCTGCCCGTGGAGGACGTCGAGGGTCGGCAGGTGACCACGCTCGAGACGCTCGTCCCGCCCGGCGACATCCACCCCGTCCAGCGCGCGTTCCTCGACGGCCTCGCCTTCCAGTGCGGCTACTGCACCCCGGGGATGGTCATGGTCTCGGCCGCCCTCCTGGCACGCAACGCGGATCCGACGCGCGATGAGATCCGGGATGCGCTCGCCGGCAACGTCTGTCGATGCACCGGCTATGCACCGATCGTGGACGCGGTCGAGGCGGCGGCCAGGGCGATGGCCGGCGCCGAGGACGCGAGCGGGGTCGAGGAGGTCGCCCGATGACCGAGACGCTCAACGTCGTCGGCCGCTCGGTGCCGCGCAACGACGGCCTCGGCCACGTCACGGGACAGACCCGGTTCACGACGGATCGCTCCTTCCCGGGCATGCTCCACCTCGAGGTGGTCCGCAGCCCCGTGCACCACGCCCTGATCCGGGGCGTCGACCTGTCCGACGCCGAGCGCGTCCCGGGCTTCGTCCGGGCCCTGACGTGGCGTGACGTTCCGAAGAACGTCTACACGATCCTGGGCCTGATCGGCGTCAAGCCGGACGAGGAGTTCGTCCTGGCCGAGGATCGCGTCCGCTACAGGGGCGAGCCGATCATCGCGATCGTCGCCGAGACCGAATCGGCGGCCCGCGAAGCGGTCGCCCGGACCCGGCTCGACCTCGAGGAGCTGCCGGCGGTCTTCGACGTCGAAGAAGCGCTCGCGCCCGGCGCGCCGGCCGTGACGCACTGGGGCGTGAACGTCTTCCTCTACGAGGGTCATCCTTGCCGCCGCGTGCGGTTGGGGGACGTCGAGGAGGGCTTCGCCGTCGCGGACCGCATCGTCGAGGCCCGGTACGACACGAAGCCGATCGAGCACGCCCCCACCGAGACGACCGCCGCGATCGCGGTGCCCGAGGCGAACGGGCGCTACACCGTCTACACGAACACGCAGGCGCTCTACTTCAGCCTCGACAACACGGCGATCATCCTCCACGTCCCGGGGAGCGTCCTGCATTTCGTCGGCGGCACGGTCGGCGGCGGGTTCGGCGGGAAGGTCGACGTGATCGTCGAGCCGCTCGCGACCCTGGCCGCGATGAAGACCGGCCGCCCGGTGAAGTACGCGTTCGACCGCACCGAGGAGATGCGGGTCTCGTCGACACGGAGCGCCTGGCGGATCTACATCAAGGACGGCGTCATGGACGACGGTCGGATCGTCGCCCGCAAGGTGACGAGCTACGCGGACTCGGGCGCCTACAGTCGTCAGACGCCGTATGCGCTGACCAAGCACGCGGCGAATGCGGCCGGGCCGTACACGATCCCGAACGTCTCGATCGACGCCTACTGTGTCTACACGAACCACGTCCCGGCGAGCGCGATGCGCGGGTTCGGCGTGACGATGGCCTCGTTCGCGGTCGAATGCCAGATGGACCGCATCGCGGAGTCGGTCGGGCTCGACCCGTGGACGGTCCGGTTCCGCAACGCGTACCGCAACGGCGACGTCAAGCCCCACCGCAAGATCGTCGAGGACGCGACACTCATCGAGACGATGCAGGCGGCCGCGACACTCGTCGGCCACGAGCTGCCGGCCGAGCTGCAGACGATGACCTCGGCCCCCCGGAAGGCGGGTGGGTGAGGTGGCCAGGCTTCGCGGCACCGGCATGGCCGCCGTCAACTACCCCACCGGCATGAACCTCGGCGGCGACCCGACGCAGGCGCTGATCCACGCTCTCACGAGCGGACGGTTCGTGGTCTCGCTCTCGAGCACCGACCTGGGCCAGGGTCTCCGGACGGTGGTGGCGCAGATCGCGGCCGAGACGCTCGGCGTGGGGTTCGAGGACATCGTCGTCGACACGGCCGACACGGACACCGGTCCTCACTGCATGGGGACGTTCGCCAGCCGGGCGACGCATCGGGTCGGCAATGCCGTGATGATCGCTGCTCGCGAGGCGCGCGAGGCGCTGCTCGAGGTCGCCGCCGAGGAGCTCGAGGCCGCCAGGGACGACCTCGTCACCGACGGCGCGGGCAACGTCTCGGTCCGGGGCGCGCCCGGACGCGCCCTCCGCCTGACGGACGTGGCGTCGACGGCCCAGTTCAAGTACGGCCGCACGATCTCCGGGCGTGGAGCGTGGATGAAGCCGCTGAGCTCCGTCGACCCCGAGACCGGGGCGATGGATCCCGACTCGACGGAAGCGCACGCGTGCACGGTCGCCGAGGTGGAGGTCGACACCGAGACGGGCGAGGTCGCGGTGCTCTCGATCAAGAGCGCGTACGAGGTCGGCCGGCAGGTCAATCCCGCTCTCGTCCACGGGCAGATCGTGGGCGGAGCCTGGATGGGGATGTCGCACGCTCTCTACGAGACGACGAATCCCTACTACCCGTCGCCGGACCATCGCCCGAGAGACTTCGGTGAGTACGTGATGCCGGGGCCGCACGAGGTGCCCGAGATCGACTGCGTCGTCCTCGAATACCCCTCCTCGAACGGGCCCTATGGCGTCAAGGGCGTCGGCGAGATGACCGCCAACTCACCGATCCCGGCCATCGTCAACGCCATCCATGATGCGATCGGGGTGCGGATCGACGAGCTGCCCGTGACTCCCGAACGCGTTCTCCGGGCGCTGGACGCCAAGCGCGCGGCCGACAGCGCGGCCGATAGCGCGGCCGGGCCCACGGAGCCCGACCCAGACCGAGCCTGAGGGAGGCCCCATGCGCCAGATCACCACCTGGGACGAATTCCCCGTCGTCGAGTACATCCCCGGCGTCTTCCGCCAGGCGGTCTCCGGCGAGAAGACGATGATGACCCGCATCGTCTACCGCGGCGGCGTCGTCATCCCCGAGCACTCCCACGAGGCCGAGCAGATCATGCTGATCGAGCGAGGCCGCCTGTGGGCAAAGGTCGCCGACGAGGAGACAGAGGTCGGGCCCGGCTCGCTGCTCGTCATCCCGTCGAACTGGATTCACGCGTTTCGCCAGCTGGGCGACGAGGACGTGGTCTTCTACGAGTGCTTCGCGCCGATCCGGCTGGAGTACCTCGTCGGCTTCAAGGGCCCCGACCCCTCGCTCGCGATGATCAGCGACGGCCTGTCCGGTTGACGTGACCGGGGGGCCGGGGCCGGCGACCTCTTACCGGTGCTAACATCATCGATCATCGATTATCCGGGCTGGGAGGCGGCAGGCCGTCGGCGCCGAGAGGCGCAGGGGCCATCCCGACCGAGCGGAAGGAGGTCGGTCCCGTGGCGGAGGAGATCCTCGGTCAGTTCCTCGGCGACGAATCGTTCCCGGTCGCCTGGGAGGCGGAGGTCGAGAAGCAGCTCTTCTGGGTCTTCGACGACCTGCACTGCCCGCGCCCGATCAGCCCGATGTTCTTCGACATCGGCGGCTGGTGGCTTTCCTGCGACCACATGTTCCGCCGCTTCGGCACTCCCTTCGCCGTCGACTGGCTCGCCAAGAACGTCAACGGCTATGTCTACACGGCGGCCATCCCCGCCGACCCCGATCTGCGCATCGACGCGACCGAGTATTCGGGGCGATATGGCGCCCGCGTGCCGCGCGACCGCTGGTTCGCCGACACGATGGGCTCGTATCTCGACACCGTCCTGCCGGTGTACGGCGAGCACTTCGCAGACTGGTGGCGTGAGCGCCTGCGGCCCGAGATGGAGCGCAACTTCGCCTACCTGGAGGGCAGCCTCGACCGCGCGGACGAGCTGAGCCTGGCCGAGATGGCCTGCCTGCTCGAAGATGCCATCGACATCCACGATCGGCACTGGAAGATCCACTGGATGCTTAATTTTGCCCAACTTTCCTCGACGCTCAACCTGCGCGCGGTCATGGAGAAGACGCGCGGGAGCATCGACGAGGAACTGCTGGGCCGTCTCCAGAACTCCGCGTCGGACCGCAACTGGGACTCGATCGAGGCCCTCTGGCGGATGAAGAACGAGGTCCGCGACGACGCCGAGCTGCGGCCGGCCTTCGCGGGCGACGGAGCGATCGAGCCCGCGCTGCGGTCGACCCCGCGCGGACGGCGCTTCGTCGCCGAGCGGGTCGAGCCGTATCAGCGGGAGTTCGGCTGGCACGCGGTCTGGAGTCACGAGTTCATCTACCCGACGGCTCGCGAGGAGATGGAGCCGGTCCTCCAGCTGGTGCGCGGATACCTCGAGACCGATTACGACTTCCC
>DASVZT010000110.1:0-3600 GCA_036391495.1 Candidatus Limnocylindrales bacterium | reverse complement strand
GGCGGCGGCGCGCGGTGCCGTCGAGGACGGGAGCGCGACGATCGCGATCGTCCTCCCGCCGGGCCTCGGCGCGACCACCCCGCCGACCGCCGCAACGACCTTCACGGTCATCACGGAGGGGCTCGACCCGACCGGGGAAGCCGGACAGGTCGGGTCACTCCAGAAGGCCATGCTCAGCGTTGCGGCCTCGCTCGCCGGCCGGCCCCTTCCTGCGCTCCGGCACGTGACCGTGTTCGGCGTGCCGTCGAGCGACCCGATCACGACCTATGCGCCGGCGATCGTCGGGTTCCTCGTCTACTTCTTCGTCTACATCCTGACCGGCGTCAGCTTCCTGCGCGAGCGGACGGGCGGCACGCTCGAACGCCTGCTGGCCACGCCTGTCACCCGCGGCGAGATCGTCGCCGGCTACACGCTCGGGTTCGGCGTCTTCGCCGTCATCCAGGTCGTCGTGATGCTCCTCTGGTCGCTCGGGACCCTGACCGTGCCGGCCGTCGGGCCATTGTCGTCGTTCCGGCTCGGGCTCGGCATCGAGCTCGCGGGAAGTCCCCTGCTGGCCTTCCTGGTCGTCCTCCTGGCGGCCGTCGGCGCGCTCTGCCTGGCGATCTTCCTGTCGACGTTCGCGCGCACCGAGCTGCAGATCGTCCAGTTCATCCCGATCGTCATCGTCCCGCAGTTCCTGCTCTCGGGCATCCTCTTCCCGGTCGACAGCCTGCCCGACGTGCTCAAGCCGGTCGCGCCGTTCCTTCCGCTCAGCTACGCCGTCGACGGCCTGCGGCAGGTCTTCGTCCGGGGCGCCGACCTCGGTCTGCCCGCGCTCCAGCTCGACCTGCTCGTCCTCGCCGCCTTCGCTCTCTTCTTCGCGTTCATCGCCTCGTTGACGATCCGTCGCGACGTCGTCTGACCCTGGGAAGGGACGGTCCCGAAGACACCTGATTCGACGCCTTCGGGAGCCTTTGGGCTAAGGTCGACGGATGGCCGACCGACTCCTGGCGACTGGCAGCCCGACCGACAGCCCGACAGCAGACCGACCGACGATCGACAGCCCGACAGCAGACCGACCGACGAGGCGCCTCCGTATCGCCAGGCCCGACTCCCGCCGGATGCTCCGACGCCTGCCGATCGTCGTGGGCCTCCTGCTAGCGGCCATCTCGCCGGCCGCATCGGTCGCTCCCTTCGACCGCATCGACCCCGACCCGCCGGCCCCCGTCGATGCCATGACGGTCGATCCCGTCCTCGTCGGTGCCGGCGACATCGCGTCGTGCGGCAGCTCGGGCGATTCGGCGACAGCCGCGCTCATCCGCACCATCCCGGGGACGGTCGTCACGCTCGGCGACAACGTCTACCCGGATGGGTCCGCCAGCCAGTTCGCGGGCTGCTACGACCCGACTTGGGGCGCGTTCCGCCTGCGGACGCGGCCGGCGGCCGGCAACCACGACTACGGCACGGCGAACGCGTCGGCGTACTTCGCCTATTTCGGTCGACTCGCCGGCAACCCTCGCTACGGCTTCTACGCCTACAACAAGGGAACCTGGCGGATCTACGTGCTCAATTCGAACTGCTCGGCCGTCGGAGGCTGTGACGCCGGGTCGCCCCAGGAGAGCTGGCTCCGCAACGACCTCGCGCGCAACCCACACGCGTGCGTCCTCGCCTACTGGCACCACCCGATGTTCAGCTCGGGCGAGCACGGGAACGATGCGATGACGCGCGCCTTCTGGGACGACCTCTACGCGGCGCACGCCGAGCTGATCCTAAACGGGCACGACCACGACTACGAGCGCTTCGCACCACAGTCGCCGTCGGGCGTCGCGACGCCGCGCGGCATCCGCGAGATCGTCGTCGGGACCGGCGGGATGAGCCACTACGGGTTCACCACGATCCGCTCGAACAGCCAGGTCCGCAACGACACGACCTTCGGGGTCCTGAAGGTGACCCTGCATGCCGCCAGCTACTCGTGGCAATTCATCCCGGTCGCCGGCGCCACGTTCCGTGACGCCGGGACGACGGCGTGCCATTGAGCGGCTGAGAGCGACTCGCAACGCTCGCGCGGCGCCGGCGGTCGGGGGCGTCATCGGGACGTCCGGGAGCGCATGCGGCCGGGTCAGCCGGGGCTGCTGAGGGCGGGCCGAGGTGCCGGGCGTTCGGCCGGGGTGACGCCGGCGGCTGAGGCGGGGTGCCATGGTGGGCTTTCGTGGGCGGCTGAGGCGACGGGCCCTTGCGTCCGCCGATGTCGACGCCACCGACACCGCCGTCACAAGCGGCAGCGATAGGACGTTCGCGGGCTGGGTCGAGCACGGTTGCAGGACCGGGCGGGGCCGGGTCCGCGCTCGCCTGAGCTCGGACCACGCACGGTTGGGGCGGCACAATCCCGGCTCGCCCCGGGGACATGCCCCCGACCGCGGCCTTATCGACCTCCTAGCCGGGAAGATGTCACTGGCGCCGACATCGCTCCGGTTTAACCGCCGCGGCGTCGGGCCCGAGGTCAGGTCCCCGACCCGAGACGTCAGGTCCCCGACCCGAGACGTCAGGTCCCCGACCGCGGCTACGCTGCCGATCCGCTGGCGGTCGAGCGAAGGCCCGGCGACGGGACCGATTCGACGACGAGGACCCAGCCGAGAGCAGGGTCCCAGCCGACCATCCCGTAGACGCGGACGTCGCCGCGCCGGCCCACCGCGCGCTCGCCGAAGTCGAACGAGCCTCGGCCCTCGAGGCGGATCGGGATTCGGTCGGGTCGGGCGCGCGCCCAGTCGAGCGCGACCTCACGGGGGAGCCGGGGCATGCCGCGACCTTAGAGGGCGCCGACTCCGAATTCGAGTACCGTCGCGCGGCTGGGAACGACGCTCGCGTTACAGATGTCTTGCGGAGGTGCGTCGGGCGGACCGGCAGTCAGGCAATGTCAGGACAGCGCTCCCGCCGCCATGCCACCGCTCTCCCCGACCTCCACGGCGGCCAGGATGAGCTCCGCGCTGGCGGCATACCCGAGGCGGCCGGTGTTCAGGACGAGGTCGTAGTGGATCGGGTCGCCCCAGTCCGCGCCGTACAGCTGGGAAGCGTAGGCGGCGCGGTTGGCGTCGACCTCGTGAAGGCGTCGCCGCGCTTCTTCCTCGCTGCACGCCTGGCGATCCATGACGGTCCGCAGCCGGACCTCGATCGGCGCGACGAGATAGACATGCAGTGCACCCGGATGCTCGGCAAGGACGAACGCGCCACCCCTGCCGACGATGATCGCGTTCCCGCGGCCGGCGACCTCGCGGATGACCTCGCGCTCGAGGTCCAGGACCGCACGCCGGGGATCGTAGGCCGGGTCGGTGTACGGCGGCTCCCAGGCGACGCCGAACTCGAAGGCCATCGGCGACATCGCACGCGCAAGGCGGTCGACGAGGCGGCGGGGGTGCTCGTCCTCGGCCTCGATCTCACCCGTGTCGGCGCCCATCCGTTGCGCGACCTCGGCGATGAGCTCACGGTCGACGACCTCGGCGCCGAGGCGAGCCGCCACGAGCCGGGCAATGTCCGAGCCGCCGGAGCCGAACTGGCGGCCGATGGTGACGACGGGCATGTCGACCTCCCGGAAGCGCTCGACTGGTCGAGCACGATCGTACGCCC
>DASVZT010000109.1:0-5924 GCA_036391495.1 Candidatus Limnocylindrales bacterium | reverse complement strand
GCCGGCCATGTAGCTCATGCCCTCGGCCATGAGGCTGATGCCCGGGCTCGAGGACGAGACGAGGACACGCGCCCCGGTTGCCGCCGCCCCGAGCGCCATGTTGATGGCCGCGAGCTCGCTCTCGGCCTGGACGAAGGCCCGTCCTTCCTCGGGCATCCGGCGCGCCATCCATTCGAGCAGCTCGGCCTGCGGGGTGATGGGGTAGCCGAAGTACGCATCGCAGCCGGCCTGGATGGCGGCTTCGGCGATCGCCTCGTTGCCCTTCATCAGCACGCGCTTCGGCCGCACGGGTGTCGTCTCGGGCCGCGCCCCTTCGCGCACCGTATCGAACACCCCATCGCGCATCTCGTCGCGAACCGCGGTCATCGGGCGGCCTCCTTCGGACGGGCGAAGACCGTGAAGACGGCGTCCGGGCAGACGCGCGCGCAGATCGCGCAGCTCGTGCAGCCCGCGGCGTCCGTCAGGCGGACCGGGTGATAGCCGAGCCGGTCGACGATCGATTCGTCGAGGACGAGGACGTGGTGCGGACAGGCGGCGACGCAGAGCTCACAGCCCTTGCAGTGGTCGGCCCTGATGAGGAGTGGCACCCAGCCCGGCGGCGGTTGATCGGTCGGCGGCGTCGGCGACGCCGCGGGTAACGGGAAGACCGAGCTCGCGCGGGCAGGAGACATGGCCATGAGTGGCACCTCCGACCGAAGCGTCGGCCCTCCCGGCCGGGCGCGGGAGGGCCGAACGGCGCGATCCCCCGGATCAGCCGGCCCTGCGCGCCGGCACTCGACCTGATCGCCCCGGCCGATCCAGCGGGGCGGGGACGTCGGGCGGCCCGGACGTATGCAGCCTTGGGCATAGATGGGACCAAGGTCCCGTAGCAATGGGCAGGTCGGCACGTCCGGGACCGTCCGATCGGCCGCCCTAATGACCAGCAACACCGCTCGGCAGCTGCCCGACCAGCCGCGTCCCGGCCGCGCGTTCCGAGGGAGTGGTGGTGCGCATGACCACGATCGATCAGGGGCTCGTGACGCTGCTGGCGGAGCGGGGCGTCTCGAGACGAGCCTTCCTGAAGTTCTCGGCCACGATGGCCGGGGTTCTTGCCCTTCCGCCGTCGTACGGGCCGAAGATCGCCGCCGCGCTCTCGTCGAGCGCCCGCATCCCTGTCATCTGGCTCGAGGGCCAGGACTGCGCGGGCAACACGGAAGCCCTCCTCCGCGCCTCGCACCCGACGGTTGCCGAGCTCGTCCTCGACATCCTGAGCGTCGACTACCACGAGACGATCATGGCCGCCGCCGGCCAGGACGCGGAGAACGCGCGGCTCGGGACGATGCAGAAGTACCCGGGCGGCTACATCGCCGTCGTCGAGGGCGCCATCCCGCTCGCGGACGGCGGCATCTACTGCACGATCGGCGGCAAGGCCTTCGCCGACACGGTCCGCGACGTCTGCAGCGGGGCCAAGGCGACGATCGCCGTGGGCTCCTGCGCATTCGACGGCGGCCTCCCGGCGGCCCAGGGCGGTCCGACGGGCGCGGTCGGTGCCTCCCAGGTCGTGCCGGGCGCGACGGTCATCAACCTCCCCGGCTGCCCGATGAACGTCCAGAACCTGACCGCGACGATCGTCCACTACATCACGTTCGGAGCGCTCCCGGCGACCGACTCGCTCGGCCGGCCGCTGTTCGCCTACGGCCAGCTGATCCACGACCAGTGCGAGCGACGGGCCCACTTCGAGCGCGGCGAGTACGTCATGGCGTGGGGCGACGAGGGTGCGCGCAAGGGCTGGTGCCTCTACAAGATGGGCTGCAAGGGCCCCGAGACCTACGCCAACTGTCCGACGGCCCGCTTCAACGACGGGACGAGCTGGCCCGTCAAGTCCGGTCACGGCTGCGTCGGGTGCACGATGCCGCGCTTCTGGGACCAGATGGCGCCCTTCTACCGGCGGATCCCGAACATCGGTCCGTTCGCGACCGACGTCACGGCCGACCAGCTCGGCCTCGCCCTCGTCGGCGGCGTGACGGGCCTGTCGGCAGCGCACGGCGTCGCCAGCTACGCCCGGAAGAAGCGCCTCGACCGAAGGACGCGTGAGCGCCTCCAGGCTGCCTCGACTCCGGCCCCCGAGACCGTGTCCGCCGCCTCGTCGAGCATCGACGCGCCGGCGGGGAGGAACGAGTAGATGACACGCATCGCGGTCGACCCGGTCACCCGGATCGAGGGGCACCTGCGCATCGAGGTCGAGGTCGAGAACGGCGTCGTCACGGACGCCTGGAGCTCCGGGACGATGTTCCGCGGCATGGAGCTGATCCTCAAGGATCGCGATCCCCGCGACGCGTGGGTCCTGACGCAGCGCGCCTGCGGCGTCTGCACCACCGTCCACGCCCTCGCCTCGGTGCGCGCGGTCGAGAACGCGCTCGGCCTCACGATCCCCAGGAACGCCCGCCTGGTCCGGACGCTCATCACCGGCTCCCAGTACGTCCAGGACCACGTCATCCACTTCTACCATCTCCACGCCCTCGACTGGGTCGACGTCGTCTCGGCGACGACGGCCGATCCGGCGAAGACCTCGGCGCTCCAGGAATCGATCAGCGACTGGCCGAACTCGAGCGCCAGCTACTTCAAGGGCGTCCAGGACAAGCTGAAGACCTTCGTCGCGTCCGGCCAGCTCGGCCCCTTCGCGAACGCCTACTGGGGCAACAAGGCGTACGCGCTCCCGCCCGAGGCCAACCTCATGGCGGTGGCGCACTACCTCGAGGCCCTCGACTGGCAGCGCCAGGTCATCCGGATCCATGCGCTGCTCGGCTCGAAGAACCCGCACCCGCAGACGTACGTCGTCGGCGGGATGGCGTTGGCGCTCGACCCGAACTCCCCGACGGCGCTGAACGCGCGGGGCATCTCCGAGATCACGGAGCTCATCGCCCAGGCCCAAGCGTTCGTCGACAAGGTCTACATCCCCGACGTCCTCGCGGTGGCCGGCTTCTACAAGGACTGGGCGGGCATCGGCAAGGGTATCGGCAACTACATGTCGTACGGGGAGTTCCCCGAGGCGGATGGCGCCGACCCGCAGTACTACCTGCCGCGGGGCCGGATCATGAACCGCGACCTGACGAAGGTCGAGCCCGTCGACCAGCTGTCGGTGGCCGAGACCGTCGCCCACTCGTACTACACGTACGACGGTGGCGACGAGCAGCTGCTGCACCCGTGGAAGGGCCAGACGCACCCGAAGTACGCCGGCCCGGCCGTCCCGTTCGAGACCCTCGGCGACAAGATCGACAAGTACAGCTGGCTGAAGTCGCCGCGCTACGACGACCAGCCGATGGAGGTCGGCCCGCTCTCGCGGATGCTCGTCGCCTACGCCTCCGGGCATCCGGACGTCAAGGCGGCGGTCGACGGGGTCCTGGGGGCCCTGGGCGTCGGGCCCGAGGCGCTCTTCTCGACACTCGGCCGTATCGCGGCGCGGGCCGTCGAGACGAAGCTCATCGCCGCCCGCCTGGGGAAGTGGCTCGGCGAGCTCGAGGCGAACCTCGCGACCGGCGACCTGGCGATCGCCGACGTCTCGAAATGGGACCCGTCGAGCTGGCCGGACACGGCCGAGGGGTGGGGCTGGGAGGAAGCGCCCCGCGGCGCGCTCGGCCACTGGGTCAGGATCAAAGGTGGTGTCATCGACAACTACCAGCTGGTCGTGCCGAGCACCTGGAACGGCTCGCCGCGCGACGAGAAGGGTCGTCGGGGCGCCTGGGAGGAGGCGCTGATCGGCACGCCGGTCAACGATCCCAAGCAGCCGGTCGAGATCCTGCGGACGGTCCACTCGTTCGACCCCTGCATGGCGTGCGCGGTCCATGTCTTCGACCCCGACGCCGGCAGCTCGGTCGAGATCCGCGTCGTCTAGGGAGGCCGTCGCGATGACTGCGATCCCAGCGCCGGTGACGGCACCGGCCGCCCGGTCCGCCGCACCTGCCAGGCCCGACGTGCCTGCCGTCCCGGTCGACGACCTGCACGTCCCGGCGGCGATGGAGCGGGTGAGGGTCTACGTCTGGCAGATCCCCGTCCGCTTCACGCACTGGCTGACGTTCGCCAGCATCATCGTCCTCTCCTTCAGCGGCGCATACATCGCCGACCCGTACCTGTTCCCGTTCAACGACCGGACGATGTCCACGTTCCGGTTCATCCACCTGCTGGCCGCCTTCGCGTTCCTCGCCTCGGGCGTCATCCGCACCTACTGGCTGTTCGCCGGGAACCAGTTCGCCAAGTGGTCGGCGTTCGTGCCGACGAACAGGCGGCACCTGCGCGAGTTCGCCTCGCAGACAGCCTTCTACGCGTTCCTGCGCAACGACCTGCCGGGCATCCTCGGCCACAACGCCCTGGCCGGCGGGACGTACTTCGTCGTGTTCTTCCTGTTCCTCATCCAGACTGTCACCGGCCTGGGCCTCCAGGGCCTCCACGGCGAGCAACCGTTCGCGGCGCTCTTCGGCTGGGTTCCAGCGCTCCTCGGGGAGCAGGGGACGCGGTTCATCCACCACCTGCTCATGTGGGTCATCGCCGCGTTCGCCGTCCACCACGTCTACAGCGCGCTCCTGGTCGACCACATCGAGCGGAGCGGGCTCATGTCGAGCATCTTCAGCGGCAACAAGTTCGTCCCGCGCTGGCGGATCGAAGAGGCCCGTGACGGCGGGATCCGCTTCGAGCAGTTCGCCCGCCGCAAGGACATCGAGGAGTCGCTCGAGGAGGTGCTCGACGACGGGCATCCGCTCGACGATTTCGTGCCGTCGACGCTCGGCAGCCGGATCGGCGGGGGGTCGTGAGCCGTCCCGACGGCCCGATCCTCGTGATCGGCGTCGGCAACGTCCTCCTCCGTGACGAGGGGGTGGGCGTCCGCGTCGCCCGCGAGATCCATCGTCTCGCCGCCGAGGGCCAGCTCGAGATCCCGGAAGGGACGCGGGTCGTCGACGGCGGCACGCTCGGGCTCGACCTGCTGCCGCTCATCGAGGACGCGCGTGCACTCCTGATGATCGACGCGGTCGACCTGCGGTCCACCCCCGGCACGGTCCGGGTCATCGCCGGGAACGAGCTTCACGTGGCGCTCGCCGGGCACGTGTCGCCACACCAGGTGGGGATCGGTGATCTCCTCGCCGCGGCGCGCCTCATGGCGACGCTCCCCGACGCGGTCGCGCTCGTCGCGATCCAGCCGGCCGACATCTCGGTCGACCTCGCGCTCAGCCCCGATGTCGAGGCGGCCGTCCCGGAGGCCGTGCTCGTGGCCGCCGACCAGCTGCATGTGCTCGCCGGCGCCGTCGGGACGGGACCCGTCGTCGATCGGTCCGTTGCGACCGCGGCGTTGGGCTGATCGGCAGGTCGACCGGACGAGGACGACGTGGCGGAATCGAGGATGTGAACGCCGGCGCCGCGAGCGGCGTTGGCGCAGGACGGAAGGAAGGGGCAGTGCACGAGGCGGGTCTGGCCGCGGCGGTCGCTGATGCGCTTCGACGCGAGGGCGTCGAGGCGGATGGTGCGCGCGTGCTGATCCACGTCCGCGGCGGCCACGCGCACGCCGAGGACTGGGACGGGGCGTTCCGCCTGCACCTCGGACTGGCCGCTCCCGAGTTCGCCGCGACTCCCGTGGCGATCGTCCACGAGCCGGTCGAACGGCTGTGCGTCGCCGGCGGTCACACCTTCGCCGCGCCCTCGGCCGACGACCCGTGCCCGGCCTGCGGCGGCAGCTCGCTCCCCGTCCCGATCCCGGAGCGGATCGAGATCGAGGTCATGCGTCCCGATGTCGCCGATCCCTGAGCCGCCGGTAGCGACTCCGAACGTCCCTGCCGAGGCCGACCGTGTCGCCTCCGAGGGCGGCCGCCTCCCTGCCGAGGGCGAGCGCGTCGCGCGTGCCTTCGAGGTCGACGGGGTCGTCCAGGGTGTCGGGTTCCGCCCCTTCGTCTACCGACTCG
>DASVZT010000108.1:0-25564 GCA_036391495.1 Candidatus Limnocylindrales bacterium | reverse complement strand
TACGGCAGCTTCCCGATCCTGGTCGAGACCTATCGCGAGTGCCTGTCGGACGTGTTCGACCTCCCGGCCCTCCGCGACCTGCTCGCGGGCGTGTCGCGGCGCGAGATCGCGGTCCACTCCGTCGAGACGCTGCGCGCCTCGCCGTTCGCGAGCTCGCTGCTCTTCGACTACGTCGCCGAGTACATGTACGAGGGTGACGCGCCGCTCGCCGAGCGCCGCGCCCAGGCGCTGACGCTCGATCGCGACCTCCTGCGCGAGCTGCTGGGCCAGGAGGAGCTGCGCGAGCTGCTCGATCCGGAGGCGCTGGCCGACCTCGAGCTCGCCCTCCAGGCCCTGGCCGACGATCGGAAGGCCGGTTCGGCCGACGCCCTCCACGACCTCCTCCGGCGGCTGGGCGACCTCTCCGCCGGCGAGGTGGCGGCGCGGGTGGAGGGCGGGGCGGACGTCGCGGCGGACGTCGCGGCGGCCTGGCTGCAGGAGCTCCGCCGGTCGCATCGGGCCGCGGTCGTCCGCGTGGCAGGCGAGGAGCGCTGGCTCGCGGTCGAGGACGTGGCCCGCTATCGCGATGCGCTCGGCGTCCAGCCGCCGGCCGGGCTGCCCGACGCCTTCCTCGGCCCGACGACGGCGGCGCTCGACGGCCTCCTCGCGCGATGGGCGCGGACCCATGGACCGTTCCTCTCGCCGGGACCCGCGGTCCGCTGGGGGCTGCCGATCGGACTGGTCGAGGACGGGCTGGAACGGCTGCTGGCGGCCGGCACCGTCCTGCGCGGGGAGTTCCGCCCGGGCGGCGTCGAGCGCGAGTGGTGCGACCCGGAGGTCCTGCGCCTGCTGCGCCGCCGCTCGCTGGCACGGCTACGCCGCGAGGTCGAGCCGGTGGACGCGACGACGCTGGGCCGCTTCCTGCCCGACTGGCAGGGCGTCGCTCCCGTCTCCGTCCCGGGTGCGACTCGCGCGGCGCCGCCCCCGCTCAGCGGCAACGCCGCCCTCGAGCGGCTGGCCGAGGTCGTCGACCAGCTCGCCGGCCTGCCGATCCCCGCCTCGGTCCTCGAGCGCGACGTCCTGCCCGCCCGTATCCCCGGCTACACGCCGCGCCTCCTCGACGAGCTCGGAGCTCTCGGCGAGGTCGCCTGGATGGGGCGTGGGAGTCTCGGCCGCGACGACGGCCGCATCGCGCTGGTGCGGCCGGGACGCGAGGCGCTCCTCTCGGCGCCGGCAGCGGAAACGCCGCGCCCCGACAGTCCGCGGCACGACGCCATCCGCGAGCATCTCGCCCGGCGGGGAGCGTCGTTCTACCGGGAGCTGTACGCGGCCGCGGGCGGGGGCCCCGATCGCGAGGTCCTCGACGCCCTGTGGGAGCTCGCCTGGGCCGGCGAGGTCACGAACGACACCTTCGCCCCGTTGCGAGCGCTCCGCTGGAGGCGGACGGGCCGCGAGGGCCGGCCTCGGCCGGGACGCCTGACCAGCCTCGGTCCGCCGGAGGCTGCCGGTCGGTGGTCGCTGGTCGAGCGCGAGACGGCGCGGGACGCCCGGCACGCCACCGAGCGCCTCCACCTCCTCGCGACCGTCCTCCTGGAGCGCCACGGCGTGGTCACACGCGAAGCCGTCGCGTCCGAGCCCGTCGAAGGCGGCTTTGCGGCTGTCTACCCGGTTCTCCGAGCGATGGAGGAAGCCGGCCGGATCCGGCGCGGCTACTTCGTCGACGGCCTTGGTGGTGCCCAGTTCGCGCTCGGCGGTGCCCTCGATCGCCTGCGCTCCGCCAGGGAGCCCGAGCCCGGCGAGCCGGTCGTCCGGCTTCTCGCCGCGGCGGACCCGGCCAACCCGTACGGAGCCGCCCTGCCGTGGCCGCGCTTCGGCGACGACGACCGGCGCCCGATCCAGCGCGCGGCGGGCGCCTACGTCGTGACCGTCGACGGCGTCGCAGTCGCCTATCTCGAGCGTGGAGGCAAGAGCCTCCTCCTCCTGCCGGCGGCTCTCGATCCGGACGTCGCGCGGCTCGGGCTCGGGGGGCTGCGTGGCCTCGTCGCGGACGGCCGTGTCCGCGAGCTGGTCGTCGCCCGTGTCGATGGCGTTCCCGTCGCCGAGTCGCCCCACCGCGGTCTGCTCGCCGACGCGGGGTTCGTCGCCGGCTATCGCGGGCTCCTGCTGCGCGCCTGACGTCGCGGGCACCGGACGCGTCACCCGGCGCCTGACGCCTCACCGGCTATCATCCCCGGCCATGTGCGAGCACTTCGTCGCCCGCGGCGGGGAGCCGTTCCGGATCGACACGCTCTGGGAGATGACCGAGCGTCTCGAACGCTATGGTCTCGCCGGCTTCGGCTGGGGTGCCGCCTGGCTGACCGGGGACGGGACGCTGGCCACGTACCGGGACATCGGCGCCTTCCGCGACGATCCTGGGCGCGACGATGTCGGCGCGAACGAGACGACCGCCGTGCTCGTCCACCTGCGCCGTCCGTCGAAGCTCTCGACCATCGGTCTGCCCGACACGCAGCCGTTCCTCGACCCGGCCGGCCGCTTCGCGCTGAGCCACAACGGCGACCTCGAGCGTTACCGATCCTGGCGCGACCTCTATCGGCGCGCCGGCCGCATCGAGGGCAGCGCCGACTCCGAGGCGGGTGCCCGCTGGCTCGAGGACCAGTGGCGCGACGGGGAGCCGGCCGCACACCTGCTCGGGGCGCTTCACGACACCTTCGGCGGCGACGCCAACCTGGCCCTGCTCGATCGAAGCGGTCGGGCGCACATGTACGCGGGCAACGCCCAGAACCCCGTCTTCTCGTACCGGCTCGGCAAGGTCGACGTCGTCTCGACCGGCATCTACTCGCTCGATCGCTCGCTCTTCAGGTACGTCGTCCCGGCAGCCAGGGAGCGTCGTCTCGTCGCGCTGAACCGCACGGCATCCCTCGCCTGAGGCCTCCCCGCGCGATTCCTGCCGCGGCGCTGGACCCTATGAGCCCTTCGTCGAGGGTGTCAGTCCCACGAACGCGCGGACCCATGCGAGCCCGCGCTCGCCGACCGAGCGGAACGCCGCCCGCGGCGCGACCCGCACCGACGCCGCAAACGCAACGGCGCCGGCACGCGTGCGCCGGGCGATGAGCGGCCAGGACGTCGGGACGAGCCACCAGAGCGGCCGCGGGTGCCGCCACCACCACGGGACCGCGGCCCAGAGCAGGACGAGGTAGTCGAGACGGATCGGCCGCGGCCCGAACCCGAAGAGCGCCTGGAGCTGGATGATCGTCAGCGGCAGCATCGCGACGCTCAGGACCGCGCACGCGCCCAGCCAGACGAGGCCCCAGTACCGCGCCCGCGGCGCAAGCACGAGGAGCAACGGCGCCGGTACCCACTTCATCCACGTCGCGACGGCCCAGAGCAGGCCCGCGCGCCGGGGCCCGACGAACTGCGCTCCCCACAGCGCGAATGCCAGCATGAGCGTGACGTTGCCCGTGTCGAGGTTGGCCGCGATCGGGAATGCCAGCAGGGCGAACGCCAGGCCCGTCTCGAGATGTCGCCGGCTGTAGGCCCAGTCGATCGTCCAGACGAGGAGCAGGACCATCGCCCCGCGCCAGACGAACCAGGCCACGTCCCAGGGGAGGAGCGCCCAGGGCGCGAAGAGCGGCAGCATCCAGGGTGGATAGACGTAGGGCAGGAACGGTCCGGTCGGGTGATAGGGGTCGCCGCCGTTGAGCCAGATGCGGACGGCCGCCCAGTACGCCCGCGCGTCGGCCCCCGCCGCGTCGCCCCGAGCGATGAGCCCCGCCGCCATCCCGCCGCCGAGCAGGATGAAGATCGCCAGGGCGACGACGCGGTGCGGGTCGCGAAGGCGGGCGATCTCGCCGCGGATCGCGCGCCGGAAGACGCCGGCGCGCCGGAGGGTCGGCCTGCCGACGAGGGCGGCCGCGCGTGGGACCTGGTACGGCGCGGCCGTGCCCGACCGCCGCGGAGTGCCCCGATCGTGCATCGGCCGGATTGTCGCATCCGGGCCAGCCCGGCTGACAGCGGCGCCGACGCAGACAACGGACGGTGGCGCCGACGCAGACGACCGACGGTGGCGCTGACGCAGGCGGCCGAGGGCGTCGACCGCCGCCGATGGCCGCGACTAGACTGCGGCGCATGGAAGCCCTCCTTGCGCCCGGTGCCTCAATCAGCGACGACGAGCTCGCGGAGCTCGAGGACATCGTCCAGGAGGAGCTGCCCACCTATCTCGAGGATCTCGCCGCCCTCGTCAACGTCGACTGCGGGAGCTACACCAAGGCCGGCGTCGACCAGGTCGGGCGGTGGACCGGCCGCTTCCTGGAGCGCCTCGGGGCGGAGGTGACCTACCACCTCCATCCGACGTTCGGCGATACCGTCGTCGGTCAGATCGCCGGGACGGCGGGCGGACCCAGGATCCTCCTGGTCGGCCATCTCGACACCGTGTTCCCGGAGGGAACGGCCAGGGAACGCCCGTTCCGGATCGCCGACGGTCGCGGTCGCGGGCCCGGCGTCAGCGACATGAAGTCGGGCCTCCTGGCCGGCCTCTACGCGATCCTCGCACTCCGCGCGATGGGCTCACCGCTCGAGGACGAGGGCGAGGACGAGGACGGCGAGTCGCCGCCCGCCGCACTCCCCTTCGAGACCCTGACATTCGTCGCCAACCCCGACGAAGAGATCGGATCGCCGAGCTCGACGCCGATCATCTCGGCGCTCGCTCTCGAGTCGGACGTCTGCTTCGTCCTCGAGTGTGCCAGGGCGAACGGCGACATCGTCTCCTCCCGCAAGGGCACGATCGACCTCCGGATGACGATCCGGGGGCGGGCCGCGCACGCCGGCGTCGAGCCCGAGAAGGGTCGCAGCGCGATCCTCGAGGCGGCGCACCAGGTCCAGCGTCTCCACTCGCTGCCGTCGCGGTGGCCGGGCGTGACGTGCAACGTCGGCACCATCGCGGGCGGGACGCGTCCCAACGTCGTGGCCGAGACGGCGACGCTGGAGATCGACGCGCGCGGCACCACCCGCGAGCACCTCGAGGCGGTCGAGGCGGCCATCCGGGAGATCGCCGCGACGCCGCTCGTGCCGGACGTCACGATCCGGCTCGAAGAGGTCGCCCGCCACTGGCCGATGGAGAAGCTCGACCGGACGGCGCGTCTCGTCGCCCATGCCGGGACGCTCGCCAACCGCCTCGGCTTCTCGGTCCGCGACGCTGCCACCGGCGGCGCCTCCGACGCGAACACGACGGCCGGCCTCGGGGTGCCGACGCTCGACGGGCTCGGGCCGATCGGCGGTCTCGACCACTCGCCCGAGGAATACCTCGAGATCGACTCGATCGTCCCGCGGACGACGCTGCTGGCGGCGCTGCTGCTCTCGGTCGCCCGCGATCCGGTCGTCGCCTCCTGGCGGCCGCATCGGGCCTGACGGCGGGCCTCGCCTCGTCGGCGGTCTCCGCCTTCAGACGCCGAGCGCGCGGGCGGCGGCGGCGACGGCGGCCGCCACGATGAGCCCGAGGAACAGGTTGCGGCGCCAGGCGATCAGCGCGAGACCGGCGGCCAGCGCGAGCCATTCCGCACCGACGTGGAATGCCGGGTGGCCGGCTGCGTCGAGGAGGATGACGACGTTCGAGACGGCGAGCGCCGCGAGAACGGCGGGTCCGACGAGTCGCAGGTAGTCGAGCGCCCGCGGCGGCAGCCGCTCGAGCCCCGGGGCAAGCCATGGCAGGGCGCGCGACGGATAGGTCACGACCCCCATCAGGAACGCGAGCAGGACCCGGTCGAGGCTCATCGCACTGGTCCGATCGACGCGTCGTGCACGGCTTCGATGCCCGCCGGCGCCTCGGCGCCCGGCGTCGGTCGCTCGGGGCGGACCAGGACGACCACGAGGGGCCCGACGAGGCCGCCGACGACGATGCCGACGGCGGGATGGATCGCCAGTCCGAGGGCGACGGCGACGAGGATGGCGATGACGGCGGCGGCGAGATCGCGCCGTCCCTTGATGAGCAGGATGGCCAGGCCGCCCATCGCGGCCGGGAAGATGACGTCGAGCCCGAGGCGGGTCGGATCGGCGACCGCGCTGCCGCCGATGACCCCCGCCGCGACAGAGAGATTCCACGGCACGAAGACGAGCAGGGCCGCCATCCAGTAGCCGGGGATGTCGGTCCGTCCGAGGCGCTGGAAGTGGTGGAGGCTGAGGGCGAACGCCTCGTCCGTGAGGAAATGCGCCATGACGGCGCGGGATCGCCGCGGGACGTCGCGGAGCCATGGGTAGAGGGCGGCGGAATACAGGAGGTGGCGGGCGTTGAGGAGGGCCGTCAGCAGGACGATCGCCGGCCAGGGCGCGCCCTGTGCGATCAGGCCGAGCGCCGCGAACTGCGAGGCCCCGGCGAACGTCAGCGTGCTCATCGCGATCGCCTCGGGGAGCGACAGGCCGGCGTTCCGTGCCGAGAGGCCGTACACGACCCCGAACCCGACGATGCTGACGAGGATCCCGGCGGCGTCGACCGCCAGGCGTCGTCGGGCCCCGGACAGGCCGAGCGGCGGTTCGGGTGAGGACGCGCGCGTCAGCGCAGGAAGGTCTTGGCGCAGGTCCCGTCGCACACGACGTAGAGGGCATGCCGCTCGGCGGCGTAGCCGGCGACGTGGAGGAGGCCGGCGCAACCCTTCGTCGGACACTTCCAGACCCACCAGCGATCGTTCTCGTCGAGCGGCGTCGACTCGGCCGCGAGCTTGTCGCTGAGGCCGTCGCGCGCGGCGACGAGGTTCGCGATCGTCGCGGCACGCACGCGCTCTGTCTCGCTCGTGTAGGGATAGCTCTGGCTGACGTTGGACGTCACGGGAAACCTCAGGTGGGTGTGGCGGCGCCGCCGACGAGTATAGGAGCAGTCCCCGGCGCCGATCCGTCCGCCGCCGTCCGGCGGCCGAACGCGTCGACGATGGCGGACGTGTTCTCGACGGTGCGGGTGCGGGGCACCCCGTACCAGGGACCGGCCAGAATGAGGCGGACGGCAACGTCCCCCCAGGCCGCCAGGCGGTCCCGGACGGTCGCGACGTCGCCGGCGGCGGCGATCGCGTCGCAGAGCTCGTCGTCCACCAGCCGCTCCATGGCGGCGAGATCGCGACGGACGAACGCCCGCCGCAGATCGCCGTAGATCGCCTCGCGGCCGTGCATCCGGAGGATCGGGCGGTAGCTCGGCGTCGTCGCATAGAAGGCGATCTGGCGCTTCGCCTCGCGCCGGGCGACCTCTTCGTCGTCGGCGATCGCGACCATGACCGAGGCGCTGATCGGGCAAGCGTCGGAAGGGCGCCCCGCGTCGGCCAGGCCGGCGGCGATCGCGGGCGAGACCGCCTCGGCGAGATAGCGCGGCGACGCGAGCGGATGCCCGACGAGACCGTCGGCGACGCGTCCGGCCGCGCGCGACAGCAGCGGTCCGACGGCGGCGAAGAGGATCGGCGGATCCGACGGAGTGGGGGAGTCGTCGGACGTCCCGCGCCGCGCGGCCACGGTCCCGAACGTCGGCATCGTGATGCGGTAGAAGAGGCCCTCGTGGGTGACAGTCTCGCCGCGCCCAGCCGCCCACACGGTGCGAACCGCCCGGGCGTACTCCTCGAGGCGGGCCGCCGGCCGGTCGAACGCCACCGAGTACCGCGCCTCGACGACCCGCTTCACCTGGGTGCCGAGCCCGAGGAGGAATCGCCCGCCCGACAGCTCGGCCAGGTCGCGCGCTTCCATGGCGGTCGTCGTCGGCGATCGCGGGAAGGCGAGCGCGACGGCCGTCCCGACCCAAAGCGCGCTCGTCGCGGCCAGGGCCGCGGCCGATTGGACGAAGGCCGAACGTTCGAGCTCGGCGACCCAGGCCGACTCGAAGCCGGCCGCCTCGACCTCGCGGGCGAGGCGAACCACGTCCGACATCGACCCGCCGACGCCGACGCCGAGGAGCGGCGCGCCGGTCACCAGGTCGCCGGGAGCCCCGCCGAGCGCGGGTCCGTCGCCGCCGCCAGCGTCCCGCCCTCGCGGGGCCCGCCGTCGACGAGCTCGATCGCGTGGCAGTGCCCGAGGGTGGCGGAGAAGGCCGGCGTCGCCGTGACGCGGTGGCCCATCGCGCGCAGCTCGTCCAGCGTCCCGCCGCCGAAGCGCGGCTCGGCGCGGACCTCGACCGGCGGGCGGAAGTGGTCCTCGGGCTCGACGAACCAGCGCGGCGCGCCGACCGCGGTCGCGACGTCCACGCCGCCGTCGACGAGCGCCGATGCGACTTGCGCCAGGATCTGCGGTTGCGCGTCGCCACCCATCGAGCCGAGCACGACCCATGGGCGCCCGTCGCGGAACAGCATGCCGGGCATGAGCGTGTGGAGCGTCCGCTTGCGCGGCGCGAGCTCGTTCGGGTGCCCCGCCTCGAGGCTGAAATAGGCGCCGCGGTTGTGGTAGCCGATGCCCGTCGCGGGATCGACGACGCCGGACCCGAAGCCCATGTAGTTCGACTCGATCAGGCTGACCGCGTTGCCCTCGCCGTCGACGGCCGCGAGGTAGGTCGTTCCACCGCCGACCGGCGCGCGGGATGCCGGGGGGAGCGAGGCGCGAGCCGGGTCGATCCGGGCGGCAAGCGCGGCGACATAGACGGGGTCGAGCAGCCGGTCCACGAGCTCGCCGGCCGGCTCGTCCATCGCCTCCGGGTCTGTCAGGAGGGCGTCGCGGTCGGCCCAGGCGAGCTTCGAGGCCTCGATGCCGAGGTGGAGCCAACGTGCATCCGCGCCCTGTCCCCCCGTGAAGACGCGTGGGTCGGGTGGAGCGAAGCGCTCCAGGATCGCCAGGATGGACAGCGCGACGATCCCCTGGCTGTTCGGCGGATGAGTCGTGACCCTGGTGCCGCGATACGACGACCCGATCGGCTCACACCAGGTCGAGGTGTGCGAGCGCAGGTCGTCGAGCACGATCGGCGATCCGGCAGCCTGGAGGCCGGCGACCTGCCGCTCCGCGAGCTCGCCGTCGTACAGGTCGTCGAAGCCGGCGTCGGCCAGGCGGCCGAGCGTCGCGGCCAGGGCCGGCAGGACCACGCGCTCGCCGAGTCGCCAGGGGCGGTCGCTCGGCCGGTAGACCTGCGCCCAGCCCGACCGCGGCCCGATGGCCGCCTCGACGATCGGAACCGTCGCCTCGACGGACTCGACGAAGCCGTCCCAGGCCGGGAATCCGGCCGCGGCGAGCTCGATGGCCGGGGCCAGGATGTCCGACTGTGCCAGGCGGCCGAACCGTCGGTGGGCGTCGGCCCAGGAGCGGACCGCACCCGGGACGTTGATCGCGAGCGGGCCGCGGGCGGGCATCCGCGATCGGCCGCTTCCGCGCAGCGCCGCCGCGTCCAGCGCAGCGGCCGAACGGCCCGACCCGTTCAGCGCCACCTGGCGCTCCTCGGCCGCGTCCCAGATGAGCCAGAAGGCGTCGCCCCCGATCCCGCAGGCCTCCGGTACGACGACGGCGAGGACCGCGTTCGCCGCGATGGCGGCGTCGACGGCGTTCCCGCCGGCCCGAAGGATCGCGACGCCGGCCTCGGTCGCGAGATGGTGGGGAGCCACGACGGCGCCGTGGGTCCCCCGCGCGAGCGGGAGGGGCGCGAGGGGTCGTTCCGCCGGTCGTCGATCCATCGCGCGATTCTAGTCGCGGCGAGCGGTCCGCCTGGGTTGCCCGGCGCGCATCGCGGCCCCGCGCTCCGACCCGCCCGCTACTCTTGGCCGGTGGCTGCATTGACGCATGCGTCGCTCGTGCGCTCGATCCGCGCGCTCCTGCTCGGCACGTTCACGCTGCGGCTCAGCACGAGCCTGACCGGCACGATGCTGGCGTACTACCTGGCCGAGATGCCGAAGCACGGCGGCTCCGAGGTCCAGCCGATCGAGTTCGGCTTGCTGGCGACGTCCTTCTACGTCGCCGAGCTCGTGCTCGGTCCGCCCTTCGGCGCCCTGTCGGATCGGCTCGGCCATCACAGAGTCATGCAGTGGGGACCGGCGTTCGGCTTCGTCGCCGTCGTCCTGACCTGGGCCTCGACGCACCTCGTCGTGCTCGGTGGGACCCGGCTCCTCGAGGGCGCCTCGACGGCCGCGAGCGTGCCGTCGATCCTCGGGTTCATCGCCGCCGCCACGGCCCTCGACGTCGCCGCACGCGGTCGGACCGTGGCCCGGTTCGAGGCGGCCACGCTCGCCGGCATCGGGGCCGGGATCGTCCTCGCCGGGCCGCTCTTCCAGGTGTTCGGTCGGGCGGCGTTCCTCATGAACGCGGTCGTCTACGTCTTCTCGTTCTTCGTCTACCGTCGCGGCGTCGCGGAGGCGCCGTCGGCCGAGCACCAGGTGCCGCCCGGCCACTACGGCCTGCGCCGCTACTGGACCGTCCTCACGAGCTCTCACGTCTGGCTGCTCGCTCCGACCTGGATCGCCATCAACGCGTGCGTCGGCATCGTCACGACACAGACCCTGTTCCTGCTCGTCCGGGTTCGGCCGGACCGCTTCGCCGACCAGATGCTGATGGGGGTCGCGACGCCCGTCCTCGTCAGCGTCGGACTCAGCGTCGGCGGTCTCGTCTTCCTCGCCGGCCTGCTCTACTCCGGCGCCCGGTTCGCGCACCTGCGCCGGACGACGATCATCTTCGAGGGCGTGCTCGGCGGGCTGGTGATCGCCGTGGCGAGCGGGATCGCCAACCACAGCCAGGGCTTCCCCGTCGCCGCTCATGGCGCCCTGGCGCTGCTTGTCCTCGGTGGCGTGTTCGGCCTCGCCGGGGCGACCCCGGCCGCACTCGGCCTCCTGGCGGACATCACGGAGACGTACCCGACGGACCGGGGCGCGATCATGGGGCTCTACAGCGTCTTCCTCGCGCTCGGCCAGATCGTCGGCAGCCTGGTCGGCGGGGGCGCCGCGCAGATCGACGGGGTCGACGGGCTCGTGGTCGCGGCGCTGGTCCTTCTGGCCGTCGCCGTCGTTCCGCTCTACCGCCTCCGCGACTTCGAGCACGCCGTCGGGACGGTGGCCGAGGGCCACGGGCCCCGGACGACGGAGCGCACGGGCGGCGACGAGGAGGCGGCGCGGGGCGGCGCCACGGAGGCGTAGGCACCACGCACCGCAGGCGCCACGGAGGCGTTGGCGCCCCGTATCATCCGGCGCGAACAACGGGAGCAGGGAGGAGCCGATGGGCCGCGTCGCCATCGTCAGCGATTCAGCCGCCGACCTGTCACCGGTCGACGCCGCGGCGCGCGGCATCGCCGTCGTGGCCCTCGAGGTGACCTTCGGTGCCGACCGCTACCGGGCCGGGGTCGATCTCGACGTCGACGCGTTCTGGCGCCGGATGATCGCCCCGGACGCGCCGTTCCCGACGACGGCGGCTCCCGGACCCGGCTCATTCGCGGAGGCGTTCGAGGCGGCGTTCGCGGCCGGGGCCGACTCCGTCGTCTGCGTCGACATCGCCGAGGAGCTCTCGGCGACGATCCAGAGCGCCCGGATCGCGCGCGACATGCTGCCCGGGCGCGACATCCGGATCGTCGACTCGGGGTCCGCATCGATGGGCACCGGCATCCTGGCCGAGCTCGCGGCGGACCTCTCCGCCGCGGGCCACACCGCGGAGGAGATCGTCGCAGTCCTCGAGGACCGCAGGGGCGACGTCGACCTCTACGTCACCGTCGACACGCTCGAGTACCTGCGGCGCGGCGGGCGGATCAGCGCGGCGACCGCGGCGATCGGCAGCGCGCTGTCGATCAAGCCGATCATCACGCTCCGCGACCACAAGGTCGAGGTGTTCGAACGCGTGCGAACACGGTCCAAGGCGCGCGCCCGGACGGTCGAGCTCCTGGCGGCTCGGCCGGTCGAACGCCTGGCGATCCTCCACACGACGAACGCCGACGTCGAGGCGTTCCGACAGGAGGTCGTCGCCAGGATTCCCGGCGGCGTGGACCCGGACTGCGTGTCGGTCGAGATCGTGGGGCCGTCGGTCGGTCCGCATCTGGGCCCGGGAGCGGTCGGAGGCGTCGTCCTCTACGCGCGTTGACCCGAGGCGTCGCCGCGGCGTGCCCGCCTGCGACAGGGCCAGTCGGACCCGAAGTTCGGGCCGAGCGCCTGCCCGCGAATTGCGCCGATCGGCGGCTATCATAGGTCTGCTTCCCGCCGCGGCGCGACGCTTGACGCGACCTGACCGTGGCGGACCGTGGGGTCGTCCGGGAGACGGCCCACAACGATCCGGAGGGACTCGACCCGTCCCGTCCGGAATGGAGGAACCCCACTCCATGACCACGGAGCAGACCGCGGCGCCCATCAACGCGTGGAAGGTGGCGCAGCGGCAGTTCGACCTCGCGGCGGACAAGCTGAACCTCGATCCCGGGCTTCGGCGCGTCCTTCGCGAGCCGCGACGCGAGCTGACCGTCCACTTCCCCGTCCACATGGACGATGGAAGCGTTCAGGTCTTCACGGGCTTCCGCGTCCAGCACAACCTCGGCCGCGGCCCGGCGAAGGGCGGCATCCGTTATCACCAGGACGTCTCCCTCGACGAGGTGAAGGCCCTCGCGATGTGGATGACCTGGAAATGCGCCGTCGTCGGGATCCCGTACGGCGGCGGCAAGGGCGGCGTGATCGTCGACCCGAAGAAGCTCTCGACCAAGGAGCTCGAGGGCCTGTCCCGTCGCTTCTTCACCGAGATCTCCGTCCTGGTCGGCCCTGAGCGCGACATTCCGGCGCCGGACGTCAACACGACGCCTCAGATCATGTCGTGGTTCATGGACACGTATTCGATGCACGTCGGGTACACGGTGCCGGGCGTCGTCACCGGCAAGCCGATCTCGCTCGGCGGCTCCGAGGGCCGCAACGAGGCCACGGCGCGCGGCGCCGTCTTCACCGTCGTCGAGGCTGCGCGCGAGCTCGGCCTCGACCTGCGGGGCGCGCGCGTCGTCGTCCAGGGCTTCGGCAACGCCGGCTCGATCGCGGCGCGGCTGATGGCCGCCGAGGGCTCGAAGGTCCTTGCCGTCAGCGACTCCCAGGGCGGCATCCACAACCCCAACGGGCTCGACATCGAGCGGGTCGTCGCCTGGAAGTCCGAGCACGGCACCGTCCTCGGGTTCCCGGGGGCGCGCGAGGTGTCGAACGCCGAGGTCCTCGAGATCGAGTGCGACGTCCTCATCCCGGCCGCGCTCGAGAACCAGATCACGGCAGCCAACGCCGAGAACATCAAGGCGAAGATCGTCGCCGAGGCCGCCAACGGCCCGACGACGCCCGAGGCGGACGAGATCCTCGCCCGACGCGGCATCTTCCTGATCCCCGACATCCTCTGCAACGCGGGCGGCGTGACCGTCAGCTACTTCGAGTGGGTCCAGGACCTCAACCGCGACCACTGGAGCGAGGACGTCGTCAACGCCAAGCTGCGGGAGATCATGGTTCGCTCGTTCGGCGAGGTGATCGCGATGTCGAGGCGCGAGCAGGTCCACATGCGGACCGCCGCGTACCTCGTCGCCGTGAAGCGGGTTGCCGACGCGACCGCCCTTCGCGGTCTGTACCCGTAGGAAGCGCCGCGCGACGGGCGCGTCCTCTCGTGTCGAAAGACGCGGGCCACGTTCGTGGCCCGCGTCTTCATGTGTGATCGACGATCCACCGCTTGCCCGGCGTCTAATTCCGGCCGTGGCTACCCTTATGCGACTCGCCCGCGCTCGACCCGACACCGCCAGCCGCTGGTGATTCGATATTCGCGGCATTCCTTGCCGGTCGCATCGTCAGTCGCACCAATGCGGCTTTGTGCGCGCGGACTCCGCTCCGTGCGCCGATCCGCTTTCAGGGGCTCTCGCATGACGGTGGCGGTGGCCGGAATTGGACAAGGTTGGCCGGCGGGACCGAGACCGGCCGCCTGGATGGGGGAGTCGCCAGGCTCGACCGACCGTCCTGCAGGCGCGCCGACTGCCGGGCCCGTCGGCCGCACCGAGCGGGCCAGGCCGTCCGGCCGCACTGAGTGGGCCATCCGTCCGGCCGGGGCGACCGCCGGGCCGGACGGCAGGACCGAGCGGGCCATCCGTTCCGGCCGGGCCGACCGCCGGGCCGGACGGCAGGACCGAGCGAGCCATCCCCGACCGCCGACGTCTGGTCCGACCCCACCCTGTTCGACCTTCCTCGCCGCGATTCCCCTGACAGGGCTGGATTGGCGGCAACAGGTGGGACAAGGGGGCCAGATCGGGTAGGCGAGGGGTCGGTTTCCGCCGTCGGCGGCACCTGCCACGCAGGCCGCCGCACGGCGAGGCTCGATCGACCGGGCCGGGCAGAGGCCGACAGCGGTCTTGAGCCTCGACTACCCCGCGGAATAGCCCCCACAGGGCAAGCGGCCAGGGCAAGGCTGCGGGCTCAGCGAACTCACGCCCCGCCGCCCACGACACCGCCGCCAGCTGGCGTGAACACCCCCTCGGGCCGCCCCCGGCCCGGTGCTAGCATGCCGCCATGCTCGACCACGAAGAGAAGTTCCTGTTCAAAGAGGAGATCCTCCACCTCGCGAACGCCGTGGCGGAACCCGGGATCCTCGATAACGTCGAGGACCTCCTGACAGACGTCATCACCAGTCCGCGGTTCGACTCGGAGGTCTTCACGCTCGAGCGCAGCCTCCAGGTCATGCTCGGGCCGCGGGCGGGGACGACGCTCGTCGGGCTCCTGACGGTCGCGCCCGAGGTCTTCGACGAGGTGGCCGAGGTTCGTATCCCGTCCGACGTGCACGAGCGGCTCGTCGCCTGGCGGGCGCGCTTCGGCCTGGCGATCGACAACGCCCTCAACTTCCTCAACAACCCCGACGGCATCCAGGGCCACAACTTCGCGACCCAGATCGCCCATGTCGAGGAGCGGCGCGTCCTGCAGGGCCGCCTGACGCTCGTCCGCTACAACAACGAGCCGCAGTTCTTCGTGGCCGACGCGAGCGTCTTCGTCGGGCTCGTCGCGGACATCCTCGAGCGCCTTGGGCCCTACCTCGAGCCGGACGCGATCGACGCGGACACCGTCTCGCGGCTGCGGGATGCACTCCAGCTCGTGGAGCGCAAGACCGCGCACGGATAGGACGACGGCCAGGATCGCGGACGTGCCCCACGCAGCCAGCGCCCTCGATCACGGCGCCCTCGGCACCCGCATTCTCGACTAGACCCATGCGCCAGCTCTACCTCGCGGCGACCGGTCAGAACCGCGGCAAGACGACGACCTCGCTCGGTCTCTTCGACGGGTTCCGGAGGCGCGGCTTCCACACGGGCTTCATGAAGCCCGTCGGGCAGCGCACGGTCATCGAGGACGGGGTGCCGGCCGACGAGGACGCGGTCCTCGTGAAGTCGATCTTCGACCTGCCCGAGCCGCTGACCGCGATGAGCCCGGTCCACATCCCGCGCGGGTTCACGAAGGCGTACATCGCGGGCGACGTCGTCGAAGATCTTCCGGGGCGCATCCGCCATGCCCGGACGACGTTCGCCGACCACGACATCCTGCTCATCGAGGGGACGGGGCACGCCGGCGTCGGCGCGGTCGTCGGCCTCTCGAACGCCGCCGTGGCGGCGATGCTCGGCGCACCCGCGGTCATCGTCAGTGGCGGTGGCGTCGGGCGGCCGATCGACGAGATCGTCCTCAACGCGTCGCACTTCGCCGCTCACGGCGTGACAGTCGCCGGCGCGATCGTCAACAAGGTGCAGGTCGATGCCCAGCCGACGATCGCCACGACGCTCGAACGAGGCCTGGCGCGCTACGGCATCCCGCTGCTCGGCATCCTGCCGTACCGTCCGATCCTCTCGAACCCGAGCCTGGCGATGATCGTAGAGGGCATCGCGGGCGAGCTCCTCCACCCGGGACCCGACCTCGACCTCGTGATCGGCGCGATCGGCATCGGCGCGATGCACGCGGCGCACGTGCTCGAGCGGCTCCGGCCGGCCACGCTGCTCATCGTGCCGGGCGACCGCGAGGAGCTCCTCCTGACGCTGATCGACGGCCACGTCCGGCATGGTGCCGAGTCGGACGTGCCGCTCGTCTCGGGGCTCATCCTGACCGGCGGGTACGAACCGACCCCCAAGGTGATCGAAGCCGTCCGACGCGGCGACCTCTTCACGCTGCTGGTCCGCGACGACACCTACCCTGTCGCGTCCGCGGTCCACGACCTGCTGGTCAAGACGCACGCGGCGGACCGCGAGAAGATCGAGCTGATCAAGGAGCTCGTCTGGGAGCACCTGACGATGGACCGGTTCCTCGAGGTCGCGGCCGCGGTACCGGCGTGACGGAGCCGGCCGCCGCCGCCCGCGCCGCGGCTACCCCAACGGCACGTTGTCGATGAGACGGACCGTTCCAAAGAGGACAGCCAGCGACAGCAGCGCCGGGCCGTCGACGCGGTCCAGCTCGAGCAGCGTTCGCGCATCGGCGCAACTGACGTAGTCGACCGCCGCGAGCGGCTCCGACGCGAGCACGCGGCCGACCTCCGCCCGGATCGCGTCGCCGGACGTCTCGCCGGCGGCCCGCAGGGCGACCCCGGCCTCGAGGGCCCGGTGGAGGACCGGGGCCGCGGCCCGTTGCGCCGGCGTGAGTCGGACGTTGCGCGACGAGAGCGCCAGGCCGTCCGGCTCCCGGACGGTCGGGCAGGCCACGACCTCCGTCGGGATCGCCAGGTCGTGCGCCATCTGGCGGATGACCATGACCTGCTGGGCATCCTTCTGCCCGAAGTAGGCCCGCTCGGCGCGGACGAGGTCGAACAGGATCGCGACCACCGTTGCCACGCCGTCGAAGTGGCCGGGTCGCGCGGCGCCCTCGAGTGGACGCGCGATCGCGCCGACCGACACCGTCGTATCGAACCCGGGCGGGTAGACGACGTCGACGGGCGGCGCGAACGCGATGTCGACGCCTTCCGCGCGGCAGATCTCCAGGTCGCGCGCCTCGTTGCGCGGATACCGGGCCAGGTCCTCGGGCGAGCCGAACTGCCGTGGGTTGACGAAGATCGAGACGACGGTAGTGGCTTCGGCGGCCTTCGAGCCCCGCATGAGCGACCGATGCCCCTCGTGGAGCCACCCCATCGTCGGGACGAACCCGACCGGCCGCGGAGCCGATGCGAGCGCGTCGCGGAGCTCCTCGCGGGTCCTGACGACGCGCATCGTCCGGCCCTCGGGCCGCGCCCGGGTCTCGGTCGTCACCCGCTGTCAGAGATCGCGGTCGAGCGGGATCCCGAGATCGTCCCCCCGGGCGGCCCCAGCCTGCTCCGCGAGATCCAGGGGCGACCTGCCGAGCACCTCGGCGAGGACCGATTCGTCCATCCGCGTCGTCTGCTCCGGCCCCGGGAACGAGCCGGCCGCGACCTCGTCCGCGTAGGCGCGCGCCGCCTCGAGGACGGTCCCGCGCAGGTCGGCGTACTTCTTCGCGTGGCGCGGGGTGAAATCCGACCAGCCGAGGAGGTCGGTGATGACCTGGACCTGGCCGCTGCAGCCGGCCCCGGCGCCGATGCCGATCGTGGGGATGCGCAGTCGCTCGGTCACGGCGGCGGCGAGCTGCTCCGGCATGAGCTCGAGGACGATGGCGAACGCGCCGGCCTCCTGGATCGCGAGCGCGTCGGCCAGCAGGGAACGGGCGGCCTCGCGGGTCCGGCCCTGGACGCGGATCTTCCCGATCGCGTTGATCGCCTGGGGGGTCAGGCCGATGTGGCCGCAGACGGGGATCCCGGCCTTGACGATGGCCTCGATGACGCGCGCCGTCCGCACGCCCCCCTCGACCTTCACCGTCTGCGCGCCCGCCTCGCGCAGGAAGCGCCCCGCGTTCTCGACCCCGCGCTCGGGCGTGGCGTATGAGAGGAATGGCATGTCCGCGATGACGAGAGCCCGCTCCGTGCCCCGGACGACCGCCCGCACGTGGTGGAGCATCTCTTCCATCGTGACCCGCACGGTCGACTCATAGCCGAGCATGACTTGCCCGAGCGAGTCGCCCACGAGCAGCGTCGGGATGCCGGCCTCGTCGAGGATGCGCGCCGTCGGGTAGTCGTAGCAGGTCAGCATCGGGATGCGCTCGCCGTCGGCGTGCATCCGCGCGATGTCGCTGACGGTGACGCGGCGGACCTGGTGCGTGGCGCTCATGCGGGTGACCCCTGCTCGGTTCGGGCGGATGCGTCGGCCGGCCGTCCGGCACGACCGCCGGGACGTCCAGTGTCGCGCGCAGCGTCCCGGGCGTCCAGCAGCCCGACGACGCGGTCGAGCAGCGCGTCGGCGACCGCGCGCTTCGACTGCATCGGCCACTCCTCGGAGGTGCCGTTGCGGGTGTAGATCGTGACGCGGTTCGTGTCGGTCCCGAACCCGCTCCCCGGCTCGGCGACGTCGTTGGCGACCAGCAGGTCGACTCCCTTCGCACGCAGCTTCTCGGGCGCGCGGGAGAGTGACCCCGTCTCGGCGGCGAAACCGACGAGGACGGGCACGGGCTCGAGCCGCCGGCGCGTCGCCGCGCCCGTGGAGTCGAGGCCGTGTGCGATCCGTCCGACCTCGGCGAGCAGGTCCGGGGTCGGTTCGAGCTCGAGCGTCATCCCGGCGCCCCGCGGGAGCTTGCGGTCGGCGGGGTGCGCTGGTCGGAAGTCGGCGACGGCCGCGGCCATGACGAGGGCATCGAACCCGGCGCCTCCATCCCCGGTCGTGATCTCGCCCAGAAGGGCAGCCCGGAGCGACGCGGTCGACTCGATCCGCACGATGCGCGCCTGCTCGGGCAGGTCGACGCTGACGAGCCCGGCGATGAGCGTGACGCGGGCGCCGCGATCGAGCGCGGCCTCGGCGATCGCGACACCCATCTTGCCCGTCGAGCGGTTGCCGATGAAGCGGACCGGATCGAGCGGCTCGGCCGTTCCGCCGGCCGTCACGAGCACATGGCGGCCCTCGAGATCCGCCTCTCCCCGCCCGACCGTCGCGGCGTCCTGGAGTCGCGCCGGTCGCAGACGCTCGTCCGGGACGCGGACCGCCCGGTCGCCGATGGCCGCGACGACCCGGTCGACGATCGTGGCGAGGTCCGCCAGGCGACCGACGCCCGTCTGTCCGGACGCGAGGGATCCGAGCTCGGGCGGGACGATCGAATACCCGAACGCGTCGCGCAACCTGGCGACGTTGGCCTGCGTCGCCGGGTGGGCGTACATCTCGCCATCCATCGCCGGGGCGACGACGACCGGCGCGGCCGACGCCAGGCAGGTCGCCGTGACGACGTCGCCGGCGATCCCGTTGGCCATCATCCCCAGCCAGTGCGCGGTCGCGGGTGCGACGACGATCGCGTCGGCAGTGTCGGCGAGGACGACGTGGCCGATGCGCCCGTCAGGCATGAGGGCGAGCACGTCCGACTCGACGGCGTGCCGGCTGAGTGCCTCGAGCGTGAGCGGGGCGACGAATCGCGTCGCCGACCCGGTCATGACGACGACGACGTCGGCGCCTTCGCCCTGCAGGGCGCGCAGAAGCTCGACGGACTTGTACGCGGCGATCGAGCCCGTCACGCCGAGCGCGACGAGCCGGCCGTCGAGACGTCCGCTCATCCCGCCATCCGGGCACTCGGCGCCCGCTCCGCCGCTCCACGACGGTCCGCTGCCCCACGCCCCTCCGCCACCCCGCCGACTTCCTCCCAGAGCGTCGCCAGACCGCGCAGCGTCAGCTCCGGGTCGATGACGTCGACGCCGTCGATCTCGCGGGCCCACGGGGCGGCCGACAATCCTCCGGTCGCGATGGCGACGATCGAGAAGGCGGCTATGCCCGTCGTCTCCGACAGCTCGGCCCGCACCCGCGCGAGGAGACCGGCCGCCAGCGCCTGGTAGCCGAGGACGGCGCCGGCCTGGATGGCCGCGACCGTGCTCGTCGCGATCGCCCGCTCGGGAGCGAGCAGCTCGACCCGTGGCAGGAGAGCGGTCCGCGTCGCGAGCGCGTCGAGGCCGAGCTCGAGGCCGGGCGCGATGGCGCCGCCGAGGTAGGCGCCATCCGGGCCGACCGCGTCGACGGTCGTGGCGGTCCCGAAGTCGAGGACGACGGCGGGTACGGCATGCAGGCGGGCGGCGGCGAAGGCGTTGACGAGCCGATCGGCCCCGACTTCGGCCGCCCGGTCGACCCGGATGGGGATCGGCACCGTCGTCGCGTCGGCGACGAGCAGCGGCAGGTGCATCGCCTCGGCGATCGCGCGGACACCCAGGGTCAGCGGCGGGACGACGGACGAGAGGACGACCGCGTCGAGCTGCTCTCCGGCGATGCCGTCGCGCGCCAGCAGCGCACGGAGCGTCGCGCCGAGCTCCTCGGGCGGCGCACCGCGCACCGTCGGCGCCCGCCGCGCCGGGCCGAGGCTGCCGTGCCGGACGACGGACGTCGTGACGTTCGTGTTCCCGATGTCGATCGCGAGGAGCATGGACCCGATGATACGCGCGCCCTCGGGTGGCCCGACTCTCGCCCCGCTCGGTCCGCGGCTGCCGCCGACCCATCGACGCACGGGCGCTCGGCGCCCCGACCCATCGGGCCGCACCGTGCGGAATCCCTTGTTGGCGCCGTTCGCCGTGCGCTACCATCCCCGCGTCGAGCACCCGGCAGGAGGAACCGTGTCGTCCGTCCAGCCCGCGAAGTTCTACGTCAACCGCGGGATCGTGTCGAGCCGCACGGACATGTACAACCTCCTGCGCCCGCTGCTGAAGCAGACGGTCGTCTACCGCTATCGCCGCGGTCGCGAGCTCGTCGCTCATGGCAGCGGCTGGGTCGAGCGGATCGTCCTCGACCACCCCGACGTCTCGACCTACTTCACCCCGCTCTCGATCTGCCTGAACATCGACTCGTTCGAGCACCTCGAGTTCGAGACGCGGCCCGACCAGCTCCTCTCCTACACCCTCGTCCAGGGTGACGAGAGCGTCCAGATCGAGTTCGCCCCGATCGGAACGAGCAGCGACGACGCGTATGCGCCGCGGCAGCTCGAGTTCGACACGAGCGGCTTCGTCCAGATGGAGCTGCTCGGCCGCGACGTGCACGAGGCGCGCGAGGGCGAGTAGCCGACCGGACGGCTCGGCGGAGCGGAGGATCCAGGGCGAGGGGGCGAAGCGGCCGGTCGCGGGGAGGCGAGAAGCCGCCGGAGGGGTCAGGGCGCCCGGCGAGGGCGCCGAGGGTGAGGCTGCACGACCCGGGTCGAGCGATCCGGGGGTGCGACACAACAGAGGGAGGGACCGCCCGAGTGGACGCGATCGCGTCGTACTTCAAGTTCGGTGAGCGCAAGACCGACATCGCGACTGAGGCGCGTGCGGGCCTGACCACCTTCCTGGTCATGGCTTACATCATCTTCCTGAACGGGAACATCATCGCCAAGCCGCTCGGTCTCGATCCGGTCGCCGTCGCGGCCGGGACCGCGCTCGTCGGCGGGATCATGACGATCGCCATGGGCCTGGCCGCGAACTACCCGTTCGCCCTCGCCGCGGGCCTCGGGATCAACGCGCTCGTCGCGTTCACGCTGACGGCGAAGGGCCTCGACGCCGCCGGGGCGATGGGTGTCATCGTCCTCGAGGGCGTCGTCATCACCGTCCTGGTCGTCCTCGGGCTGCGGGAGGCGATCATGAACGCCGTCCCGCTCGCGCTGAAGCGCTCGATCGGCGTCGGCATCGGCCTGTTCATCCTCTTCATCGGGTTCGTCAACGGCGGCCTGATCGTCACCCCGCAGGGGGGCTCGCCGATCGTCAGCCTCGCCTTCCCGACGACCGTCGGCCAGCTCGTCTTCATCATCGGCCTGGGCATCACGTTCGGGCTGTACGTCATGAAGATCCGGGCCGCCCTGATCATCAGCATCCTGGTGACGACGGTCATCGCGCTCGTCCTCGGGGTGGCCACGGTCCCGAGCTCGCTGGCGATCACTCCGAACTTCGGGACGCTGGGCCTCGGCCTGCAGGATCCGTTCCAGGTGTTCACGAAGCTCGGCGTCGTCGCGGCCGTCCTGACGATCTTCGCGATCATGCTCAGCGACTTCTTCGACACGATGGGCACGGTCACGGGCGTCGCCGCGGAGGCGGGCCTTGCGGGCCCGGACGGCGGCGTCCCGGGCATCGGTCGTGTCCTCGTCGTGGACTCCCTCGCCGCGGTCGCCGGCGGCGTTGCGGGCGTCAGCTCGAACACGACCTACATCGAGAGCGCGGCCGGCGTCGCCGAGGGCGCTCGCACAGGCTTCGCGTCGGTCGTCACGGGCGTCCTCTTCCTGCTGGCGGTGTTCCTCGCCCCGATCGCCGGCATCGTCCCGGCCCAGGCGACGGCCCCGGCCCTCGTCCTCGTGGGCTACCTGATGTTCACCCTCGTCAAGGACATCCCTGTGGCCGACGTCGAGGACGGCCTGCCGGCCCTCCTGACGATCATCCTCATGCCGCTGACGTACGACATCACGGTCGGCATCGGCGCGGGATTCGTCTCGTGGGTCTTCATCAAGATCGTCCGCGGGAAGGTCGGGGAGATCCACTGGCTGATGTGGGCCGTCTCGATCGGTTTCGTCATCTACTTCGCCAAGGACTGGATCGAGACGATCGTGAAGTAGTCGCCCGCTTCGGGGGATCCACCAGGCGGCGCGCCGGCAGGCGCGCCGCCTCTCGTACCCGGGTACCATCCTCGCGATGTTCGAACGGACCACGCTGCCCGACGGGCCGCGCGTCATCAGCGCCCGCCTGCCTGGGGCGCGCTCGGTCTCCGTGGCTGCCTACGTCCTCGCCGGCTCGCGCCTCGAGGCGAGCGGCGAGATCGGCGCGGCCCACTTCATGGAGCACATCACGTTCAAGGGGACTGCGCGCTATCCGACGGCGCGCGCGATCTCCGAGGCGGTCGAAGGCGTCGGCGGCAGCTTCAATGCCGCCACCGACCGGGAGTCGACGGTCTACTGGGTCCGTGTCCCTCGCCGTGAGACCGCCCGCGCCACCGACGTCCTCGGCGAGCTCATCGTGCGCCCCACGCTCGACGACCGCGAGATCGATCACGAGCGGACCGTCATCATCGAGGAGATCCGCTCCTACCTCGACGATCCGGCCGAGTATGCGCAGATCCTCTTCCAGCTCGCGATGTTCGGCGACACCGCGCTCGGACGCGAGATCTGCGGCGACGAGCCGGGGATCCGTGCACTCCCCGAGGAGGCGATCCACGCCTTCTGGCGGCGCGCCTACCGCCCCTCGAACCTCGTGGTCGCGATGGCCGGGGACGTGTCGCACGAGGAGGCGGTCGCCCTCGCGGCCGACGCCTTCGGGACGGGCGACGGCGTCGGGCCCCTGCTCGTCGAGGCGGCGCCGAGCCTGCCGGCCGGGCAGCGCTACATGCGGGCCACGCGCGACACGACGCAGGCGAGTCTCGTCCTCGGCGTGCCCGCGCTGCCGCGCGATCACCCCGACTCATGGGCGCTTCTCGTGCTGAACACGATCCTCGGCGACGGGATGAGCTGCCGGCTCTTCCTCAGTGTCCGCGAGGAGAAGGCGCTCGCGTACGACATCGGCTCAGGGGTGGTGGACTACGCGGACGCGGGTGCGCTCGTCATCTCGGCGGGCGTCGATCCCGCCCAGCTCGGGGCGGCGCTCGATGCGATCCTCCTCGAGATCGCCGGCCTCCGGGACGGGCCGGTCGCGATCGACGAGCTGGCGAAGGCGAAGGCGTACATCTCCGGCGGGCTCGAGCTGCGGATGGAGGAGACACGCCACCTGGCGTCGTGGATCGGCGGGCAGGAGGCGCTTCACGACCGCGTCTACACCCTCGAGGAGGCGCTCGGGGCGGTGGCGGACGTCAGCGCCGACGACGTCCGGCGGCTTGCCGCGGAGCTCTTCCGCGACGACGTGCTGCGGATGGCGGTCGTCGCGCCGGCACGGTCGGGACGCGGGCTCGACAAGCGCCTGAGGCTGCCGGGATGACCGCGGCGAACCATCGGTCGATCGCCGCGCGTCTCGCTCGCGTCCACCTGAGGACGGGGTCGCTGTCCCTCGCCCGCACCGAGCTCGAGTCGCTCGCGGGCCGCGACGCGCTCGACGACGAGGCCCTCCTCGATCTGGCCGAGGTCCGCTGGCGCACTGGTGATCTCGCGGGCGGCGGCGAGGCCGCGCGGGCCTACCTCGAGACGGGCAACGAGGCGGTCGTCGCGCTCGTGGTGGCCGCAGAGGCGGCCGTCGCCCTCGGCCGTCCCGGGGAGGCGCGCCGGCTCGCCCAGCGAGCGATCGCCCACTCGGCCGAGCCGATCGACGCCGTCTTCGCCGGGTCGCCGCGCAGCGGCGTGTGGCCGCTCGAGCCGAGCGACCGGGGGGAGCAGGGCCCGCTCTTCGCGCCCGCGCCCCATCTCGGCGTCGCGCCGTCGATCGCGCCGGTCATCGCGCCCGCGCCCGAGCCCACGTTGCCGGCACGTGCCGCGGCGACCGACGCGGGCGGCGGTCTGTGGGGCGATCTCTCGTCGCCGTCGGGACTGCCGGTCAGCCTGCCGGCACCGCGTGACGCTCTCGACGCGGGTCGCGCGGCTCTGGCCGATGGAGACCTGGCGGCCGCGGCCGTCCACCTCGCGATCGCCATCCGCCTCGAGCCGGGCCTGGCCGCGGCGGTCCTCGGTCTGGTCTCCTCCGCGCCGGGGGCGGCGATGGACGTGCTCCGCGGCGACGCGCTCCGACTCGCCGGCCACGAGGAGCGTGCGAGACGTGCCTGGGCCGCCGCGATCCGCGCCACGGAGCCCGCAGCCGAACCCGCCGCTGAGCCCTTGGCCGAACCTGCCGCTGAGCCCTTGGCCGAGCCGGCGATCGAACCAATGACCGAGCCGGGTTCCCCGGACCGAACGTCAGCGTCCGCCGATGACCCCACCGCCGCCGATCAGGCGGCCAGGCACAAGGAGACCTCGTGACCGAGCGCACCCTCGTCCTCGTCAAGCCCGACGGCGTTCAGCGCCTCCTGGCCGGCCGGCTCATCGCCCGGTTCGAGGAGCGCGGCCTGAAGATCGTCGGCCTGAAGCTCATGAAGGTCGACCGGACCCTGGCGGAGCGCCACTACGCCGTTCACCGGGAGAAGCCGTTCTTCCGTGGGCTGGTCGACTTCATCACGTCGAGCCCGCTGGTCGCGATGGCGCTGGAAGGTCCGAACGCCATCTCCGTCGTTCGGGCGATGGTCGGGGCGACCCGTCCGAACGAAGCCGCCCCTGGGACGATCCGCGGCGACTTCGCGCTCGAGACGGCGCAGAACCTCATCCACGCGTCCGACGGGCCTGAGACCGCCGCGACCGAGCTCGGGCTGTGGTTCGGCGACGGGGAGCTTCTCTCCTACGAGCGGGAGATCGACCGCTGGGCGCTCGCCCCGGCTGAGTAGCGGCCTGCCGACCCCCGGGGGAGACGCGGCTCAGGGAACGACGATCACCTGGCCGACGACGAGCTTCGTCGGATCCTTTCGGAGCGTCGGGTTGAGCTGCAGGATCGCTTCGACCGTGGTGCCGAGGCGCTGCGCGATCGCATAGAGGTTGTCGCCGGACTTGACCGCGTACGTGTGATGACTCGACGCGGGCGACGGTGAGGCCACGGTCGACGCCGACGAGCTGGGGGTCGGGGACGGGCTGGCCGATACCGAGGGACTGGCGGACGGCGACAGCGCCGCGGACGGCAGTGGGCTGGAGGAGCCTGGTAAGCCGGTCGACTCCGGCGACGATGCCGTCGCGCTGGG
>DASVZT010000107.1:0-2459 GCA_036391495.1 Candidatus Limnocylindrales bacterium | reverse complement strand
CGACCCTGTGCGATGGCGACGCCCAGGAGAACGACGAGCGCCCCGATCGGCTCGTTCCACGTCGGCGGCTCGCCGAGGACCGCCATGCCCGCCACGACGGCGACGAGCGGCGTCACGTACGTGACCGAGCTCGCGACGGTGCCGCCTGCAGCGATCACGATCTGCGTGTTGAGAATGTAGGCGACGCCAGAGCCGAGCGCACCGAGGGCGAGCATCCCACCGACGGTCGCGGGCGCAATGGGCAGGGCGACGCGCCCAGCCCCGAGCGCCGTCTCTGCGAAAACGACCGGCAGCAGGAACACCGCGCCGAGGAGGACCTGGCCCGTCGCCAGGGCGATCGGCCCCTCCCCGGAGCTCGCCAGGTGGCGGCGGGTGTAGGGGAAGGCGATCCCGTAGCAGCAGATCGCCGCGACGCAGGCGAGGACGCCGACCAGCTCGCCGCCCCCGAAACCCTGCCAGACGTCGATGACGACCAGGACGCCGGTGAAGCCGACGAGGAGGCCGACGATCCGTTCCCGTGTCGGCCGCTCTTCCGGGAAGGCGAGCAGCGTGACCGCCAGCGTCGTGAGTGGCGTCGCGGCGTTGATGATCCCCGCCAGGATCGACGAGACGTGCGTCTCTCCGTACGCGAACAGCGTGAACGGGACGCTGCAGAACAGCAGGCCCGTGACCGCGAGGTGCCGCCACGTGCGCCGCGACGTCGGGAGGCCGGTCCCAGTCGCACGCGCGATGACGAGCAGGGCGATCGACCCGATCACGAGCCGCCCGAAGGCGACCTGGACAGGCGTGAACGACTGGAGCCCGAGCTTGATGAAGAGGAACGAGCAGCCCCAGATGGCGCCGAGGGCGACGAACGACACCTGCCAGGGCCACGGGCGACTTCTCATCTGACTCCTCGTGGGCCGCACCGAGCGCGATCGATGCATCATCGAGCGTATCGAGCGCCTTCACCGATGAGAACCGCGTCGGCGTGCGATCGGTTGCAGATCGTCGGTTGCGGGCGGACGACCCGCCGACGACCCACCGGTCGAGCCGGTCGCCATTGACCCGCCGGCGAGAATCGGGTCACGAGTCTCGCCCGCCGATGCCGCCGGCGAGGTCGCGGAACGAGGTCGCACAAGGAGAGGCACAGTGCGGGAAGCGTCCCCCTTCCCGGCGAGCGTCCTGAGGCAGCCGTCGGCGTCGGCGCGGTGCACATGCGTCCACTGGCCACACTGCGACTGCGCCTGTCACCAGCTGCATTGCGACCCGGCGGACGCCGTCTGCGATGTCGCGTTCCTGCCGGACGACGGCGGCCTCGTGCCGTGGGGTTGCCCGTCGTGCACTCCGGGTCAGGGCGCTCCCCATGACCCCGGCTGCGAGGTCATCGGCTGGAACGTCCCGCTCGGCCGAGGAGCGTGAACCGGGCGTGATCCTGCCTGGATGGAGGGGTGCCGCCCGACTGACACCGGCGGGCCTCGGAGCGTCCTGGCCGCATCCGGGCGACAATCCCGGGCATGACCAGTCCCGACCCGCGCGCCGCGTTCGCGGAGATGACGAGGGCGCTCATCGACGACGTGCGCGCCCACGGCGGCCGGGTCACCGCCGGGCCGTTCGTCGGCCGCCCGATCCTGCTCCTCACGACGACCGGGGCACGGACCGGTCAGCCGCGTCTCGCGCCGCTCGTCTACTCGCGGCACGGGGACCGCTACGTGATCGCGGCCTCGAAGGGCGGGGCGCCGACCAACCCGGCCTGGTTCGCCAACCTCGTGGCCCACCCCGTCGTGACCGTCGAGGCCGGCGGCGACACGTTCGAGGCGCGGGCGACCGTCGCCAGCGGCCCCGAGCGCGACCGACTGTGGGCCGCCCACGTGGCCGAGCATCCCGGCTTCGCCGCGTACGAGGCCAGGACGACCCGCGTGATCCCGATGATCCTGCTCGAACGCGTCGGCTGAGGCGGGACGTCGCCGATCCTCATCGGCGGATGAACCACCTGCTCGTCGGCGCCGTCTGAATCCACCTCGCGGCGACGGTCCTGCTCGGATCCCGGGTCAGGCCCCGACCTGTCGCTTCGCCCAGGCGTAGAGCGCGTCGTAGACCGGGAGCTCGAGCGCGAGCTGCTCCAGGTCCGGGAGCCCCAGGTCCATGAAGCCCGGGCGATCGCATCGAGCCCGCAGCTCTGCGGCGTTGCGTCGGCGTCCTCGCTGACGTCCGCGCCGTGGACGACCCGCGCGACGAGCGCCAGCGCCGGATCGCCGCCGAGCCCGTATTCGGCCACGAGGACCTCGAACGTGCACAGGCCGTCCCGGTGCGTGTAGCGCGCGCCAGGTGCGTCGAAGCTGAAGGCACCGGTGCGGTCGGCGTGAGCGAGGACGTCGTCGCGAGGCACGTAGGTGATCGTGGCGTCAGCGTCGATGAACCGCCGGATCAGCCAGGGACACGCGATCCGGTCCGTGTGCGGGTGCTCGCGGGTGACCCAT
>DASVZT010000106.1:0-11092 GCA_036391495.1 Candidatus Limnocylindrales bacterium | reverse complement strand
TCATGCCGCTGCCCGAGGCCATCGCGATGCACGAACGCATCGCGGCGCTCGTGAAGCCCGCGAAGGTCGTCGCGATCGCCCTGAACACGTCCCTCATCCGCAGCGAGGCGGACGCACGGCGGGTCATCGCCGAGACGGCAGCGGCGACCGGGCTGCCGACCGACGATCCGTTCCGCTTCGGCGGCTCCGCCCTCTTCAGCGCCATCCGCGAGCAGCTCGAACCGGCGACCGTCGCATGAGCCTCGCGCTGACCGCCGAGGTCCTGCGACTCGGGCTTCGCGATCCGTTCCGCATCGCGCGAGCCCACGCTGAGGACGCCGGTCACCGCATCACGACCGTCGTCGTCGAGCTGCGCGACGAGGCAGACGGGCCGACTGGACCTGTCGCCCTCGGCGAGGGCTACCCCGACGCCTACTACGGTGAGACACCGGCGACGATGACGGCCGTCTTCCCGCTCCTTCTCGACGCGATCGGCCCGTTCGAGGACGATCTCCGCGGTGGCGAGCCTGCGGCTGCGCGGCGGGCGCTGCTCGGGGCAGCGTCCGCGATGGACGACGCGATCCGTCATCACGGCGCGGCCAAGTGCGCCCTAGACACCGCCCTGCACGACCTGGTCGGGCAGCGTCTCGGCCTCCCCGTCCACGCCCTCCTCGGGCTGTCTGCCGAGATCCCTCCGACCGACTTCACGCTCGGTCTCGACGAGCCTGCGATCGTCGCCGAGCGGGCCGAGCGGGCGGCGCGCTTCCCGGCGCTGAAGATCAAGGTCGGCGGGAGCGCGGACCTCGAGACGCTGGAGGCCGTCCGTCAGGTCTACGCGGGACCCCTGCGCGTCGACGCCAACACGGGCTGGGAACCGGACGCGGGCGCGCGCCTCATCCCGGAGCTCGTCCGCCTCGGCGTCGAGCTGGTCGAGCAGCCGTTCAAGGCGCATCGTCTCGACCAGACGCGCTGGCTCCAGGAGCGCTCGCCGCTGCCGATCGTCGTCGACGAGAGCTCGGTCACGTCCGACGATCTCGAGGGCCTGGTCGGTATCTGCGCCGGGGTGAACGTCAAGCTGGCCAAGGTCGGGGGACCGGGTCCGGCTGCGCGGATGCTGGGGCGGGCGCGGGAGCTCGGCTTCCGGACGTTCCTCGGCTGCATGGAGGAGACGTCGGTCGGGATCGCCGCCTCGGCCGCGGTCGCCTCGCTCGCCGAATGGGTCGACCTCGACGGATGCCTGCTGCTCGCCGAGGACCCGTTCGACGGCCTGGTCGTCGGCGACGACTGCCGCTGGCGTCTCGGCGACGCCCCCGGCCTGGGTGTCAGCCGGAGAACGCCGATCCGCTGACGGGGGTCCTGGGGTGACCTCCCGGCGGCCGTTGATCAGGCCGTCGGGCTGTGGAAAAGTTGGTGGACGAGTTGGTGGACAACACCCCTTCCGGCGCCGCGAGGACCGTCCTACGATGTGAGACCTGACGCGGTCGACGGCCCGACGAGGGCGACGGCGACGGGCCAGGGATCCCGACGGAGGAGGGTGCGTCGCGGCATGCGCGGCGTGGCCGGGGATCGGTTGTGCCACGGGAGGAGGTCGTCCTATCGATGGATGCGGTGTTGAGCGCGCGGGACGACCTTTCGAGCGAAGCGGTCGACTTCATCCGCTTCTGCTACCGCCGGCGTCGCGCCGGCTGGCCTGAGATCTACGACGAGATGTGCGCCGTCGCCAGTCGTGGTCTCTTCAACGGCTGGACCCGCGATGAGCTGGCCGCCCAGGGGATCACGTTCAGCCTCGCGGGCATGCCGAGCCTCGCGTCGCTGGTCCGCCGCGTGATCGTCGAGGAGGCCGCCGCCCAACCCGCGGCCGCGCCACGCCGGAGGAGGGCCTTCGAGCACGACAGCGACGCCGAGGAAGCCGGCTCGTCGCTGCTGCCGGCGCTGAGCGGGATCGCCTGACCACGTTGGTCAGGGCCGGGGAGCGTTTCTAAGCGCGGATCATGCGGCGCGCCATCTCTCCTTCGATCTGCCGTTCCGCCTCGACGTACGTGTCGATCCGTTCACGCAGCTCGTTGGCGGTGGGGACGTACAGGTGGACCTGCTGCTGAAGGATGTAGCTGAGCCGCCGGCTTGTCATCCGGACGTGGTCCAGGTTCTTCATCAGGACGAGCGGGTCCATCGAGGCCAGCTCCGACGGGTCGTACATCTGCTTCATGTCGGCATTCTAGCCGTGCCGACGGTGCGTCCGGCCGCCCGTGGAACGGGCGGTCAGACGGCGCGCGGGCCCCGTGGCGGCCAGCTCCAGTCCACCGGGGTCCCCGCCGAGCCGATCGCACGGCGCCGCCCGGCCTCCGTCGCTCCGAGGACGAGGATGCGGTCGGTCGTCGTGGCGCGGCCCGCCTCGTCGCCCCAGAGCTTCGTCATCTTGCGCCCGGGCGCGATCGGGTCGACCGCCACGCCCGCGAGCCTGTAGCCCTCCGGGGCCGCGGCCTCTTCCCACACCTGTTTGGCCAGCCATGTTCCGGCGTCCGTCGGGCGGCCGCGGTCGATCTCGACGTCGCCGACGACGATGACGGCGACCGCGTCGTCGGCCAGCGCTGGCCGCAGGCCGGCAAGCACCTCTCGCATGAACGCGAGATAGGGCTCGCGCCGATGGGCGTCGTCGAGCGTCCTGTCGATCTCCCGCGCGTCGAAGCCGAGGAACCAGGTCCGCAGCCAGTTGTAATAGCCGTACTTGACGACGCGCAGGTAGGGAGGCGAGGTCACGACCAGGCGGGCGCGTTCGGGGAGCCCGCGCTCGCGGAGTGCCGCAGCGGTGCGCTCGCCCGCGTCCCGCGCATCGCCGAGCAGGGCGACACCCCGGCGGGCCGGCGGCGCCTGGCGGAAGAGGCGGCCGATCTTCGCCTCGAGTCGATCGAAGACGTCACGCTCGTCGGCGATGAACCCGGTCCGAGCCACGAACTCACGGACATAGCGCGGCGCCATGCTGAACGTGTTCGGCATGATCGACGAGAGGTAGGAGTCGCTCTTGCCGTGGAGGACGCCGGTCGTGGCCGCGGCGATGAAGCGGTCCGTACGGTCGTCGAGCCGCAGCTCCGCCCGAAGGTGGAGGAGCTGGGCCAGCGTTCCGGGCGCGAAGGCGAGGGCGACCTCGGTCGGCACCGACTCGAGAGTCGCGGTATCGGCGGGCATCGGCGTGGCGGTCGACTTGGCGGCCGCCCAGCCGAGGCGCAGTGCGGTCAGTCGCGTCCGGACCTGCGCCTCGGTCGGGGGGTCGAGCTTCGCGGCCGTCAGGAGATGTGCGAACGGGTTGAGGTCGTTTCCGACGCCGATCCGCCCCTCGGCCACGGCCTGGAGCGGCGTGGTCCCGCGGCCGCTGAACGGATCGAGGACCACGTCGCCCGGGCGCGAGTAACGAGCGATGAACGCGTGGGCCAGCGCGGCGGGGAAGCTTGCGAGGTAGGAGCACATCGGGTGGAAGGTGTGGCCCCAGAGCCGTTGCTGGTCCTTCCACTCGGGGGCGATCGCCAGCGTCGGCAGGGGACCCGGCTCGACGACGAGTCCGAGCCCGAGCTGCGACGACCGCTGGAGCGCTGACACCCGGCTGGGCCTCCGATCGGCCCACCTCGCGCGCGCCGAGCCGGGTCGCGACGTGAGGCGGGTGGCGGAGCGTAGCACGACGCTCGGCAGGGTCCAAGAGTCACCTGCCGGATCCATGAGTCGCGTGCGTGGTCGAAGAGCCATCGCAGCGGCCTTTCCGGGCGCGCCCGTTCGGGACCAACGGCCGTTGGCCGGTTCCCGCGGCGAGGACTACCATCGTGCCGAGCCCGACGCGATATGCGGACCGGAGCAGCTTCCGGGACCGTCCTCACCGTCCGGACATGATCACCCGGCGAAGAGGCTCCGTCGGGCTCCCGCGATCCTCGGTCGCGCCTCGGCACGTCGAGCCTGGGTCGGAACCCATGGGACGCCGCCGTTCCCCAAGGTCGCTGCCGCTTTCCGGGACGCTGCCCCCCGCGGGGCGCTGACACCCGCGGGGCGCTGGCACCCGCGGGGCGCTGCCCCCCGCGGGGCGCTGGCACCCGTCGTTGCCTGCGTAATCTCGGCAGTCACGATCCTTATGCGACTCGCCGCCTCCCTGGCGTGGCTCCGGGGCCCGCTTGGCAACGAATCCCGTGGCGCAGAGGCGGCCGATCAACGAGAGTCGAATCTGCAGGCGCCCTGGCGCCGCTGAGCGCCACCGGCCAGTCGCATAAGACCAGCGCCGGCCGAGATTACGCAGAGCCATCCCTGGGGACCACTCGGCCGGCGCATCGCCACGAGGTGAACGGCGAGCGGGTCGCGTAGACTCGCCGCGTGGTCGAGGCCGGGCGTTGCCGCGATGGTCACGTCCGCAGCCGGCCGACCACGTGACTGCGTCCCCGTAGCTCAGTGGACAGAGCAACCGCCTTCTAAGCGGTCGGTCGCAGGTTCGAATCCTGCCGGGGACGCCAAAGGTCCGAGTCGCGCGTTGGCGATCTGATGACCCAGCCCCGGTGGCTGAGACCGGCGGGCAGGCGTCGCGGGTCGGCGCGGCTACAGGCAGCGCAACGGGCCCGTCCGGCGCGCCCGCGTTGTCCGGCGCGGCCGCGTTGTCCGGCGCGCCCGCGTTGTCCGGCGCGCCCGCGTTGTCCGGCGCGCCCGTCCGATGCGGTCCGGGGTCCCGATCGCTGGTCTCAGACCGCGGGTGTCATGACTCGACCAACAGCCTCGCGGCGGCCTTCGCGCCGTCGGTGCGGACCCAGGAGGCCACCTCGACGGCGCGCGCTCGCGTCTGAGAGGCCAGGGCCGTGTCGAGCGCGCTCGCCAGGGACTCTGCCGTCGGGACGGGGCCGTCGTGCGCCGCCCCGATCCCGAGCTCGGCCACCCGGCGTGCCCAGTGCGGCTGGTCGACGATCTGGGGCACGACCACCTGGGGAGACCCGGCGACGGCCGCGGTCGTGGTCGTGCCGGCGCCGCCGTGGTGCACGACCGCGGCGACGCGGCGGAAGAGCGTCTGCTGGTTCACCTCGCCGAGGACGAGGTGGTCACCGCCCCGGTCTGCCAGTGCGAGGTCGGCCCAGCCCCGGGCAAGGATCAGCCGCCGGCCGTGCGCGCGGGCCGCTTCGAGCGCTATCCGGGCGAGCCCGTCGGTGCCGCGCATCGCCATGCTGCCGAAGCCGACGTAGACGGGCGGCTCGCCGGCGTCGAGGAATGACCGCAGTTCGTCCGACAGGGGGCGGTCATCGGGCAGGATCCAGGCGCCGGTCTGGATGATGTCGACGTCGGTGAGGCCGTTCCATGGGGCGAGGACAGGATCGGCCGCCAGCCAGAGCCGGCCCGCGAGGACGTGGTCGCGGACGTTGTCGACCGGGCCGAGGCCGAGAGCGGCACGACCGCGGTTGAGCGGGTCGGCGTACAGGGCGTTCACTCGCTCGGCGTCCAGCGCCCACAGAGCCCGGTTGTCCGTCTCGTCAGCGGATGACTGCCTGCCCGGCCGCGCGGCTGGAGCGAAGTGGCGCGAAGGCAGGCTGAAGATGTGGAATGTGGCGAGGATGTAGCGGATCCCAAGCGATTCGGCGACATCGCGCGTACCCGCCGGCATCAGGCCGGTAGTGACGATCGCGTCGCAGCCCAGGGCAGCCGTCGGTAGGGTCCTGAAGCGCGCGGTCGTCAGCTGTGTCGCGAGCCGCGACGCGGCGTCCGGCGATGGCGTCTTCAGGCCTGCGGCGATCGAGCGGGTCGAGGGGCCCAGCGCGATGACCGTGGCGCCGGCCCGGTCGAAGAGGGCGGCGAACTCGTCGTCTGGCGGGACGCAGGCCCGCACGTCCACCCCGAGCTTCCGCAGCTCGAGCGCGAGGGCCGCCAGTGGCTCGATATCGCCTCTCGAACCCCACGCCGACAACAAGACGCGCATGCCGTGTCACTCCTGGGCAACCGCGGATCGAAGTCCGGATCGTGCACCAGGTGCCCTATCCCTGCCATGGCGGGGGATCGACAGGGCGGCCCGCGCCGATGGCGCGGGCCGCTCTGTCGCGGTCTCGGTCCGGGATCGCCGGTTCGATCGTCCTTCTCGATCGACCTCCCCGCCGACTACGAGCCGAGGGCCACGGACTGCCACGTCCGGCCGCCGTCGCGCGTCATCACGAGCTGGCTCGCGCCGCCCTCGAGGGTGACGATCGCGACTGCCTGGTCGGCCGTCGTGAACCCGAGATTCGAGATGGAGGCCGCCGACGCCGGCGACAGGACCGTCGACCAGGTCGACCCGCCGTCGAACGAGGCGACCAGCGCCGTCCCGCCGCCGATGCGGCCCGCGACGATCGTGGTGAACGATGTCCCGGACCCCGGCGCGGCGGTGATCCCCTGGAGGTCGCCGACGGGGAGCCGGCCGCCGACGGCCCGGAAGGACGCGCCGCCGTCCGATGAGACGTAGTAGTGCACGCCCGCGGGTGTCGACCAGAGGCCGACGTTGCAGGCCGCCGCGAGGTTGGCGTCGCTCGAGGCACCCAGGCTTGCCGGTCCGTTCGAGCTGCGGCAAGGCGGGGTCCACGCGCTCCACTGGCCGCCCGAGAGGCGGGCGCCGTCGACGACCGTCCGGTCGACCTCGACCAGCCAGCCGACGCTGCCGTGGAGGACGAACTGTGGCTGCGGGATGGGTCCGGCGCCGAGCTGGACCTTGACCGCCGCCAGCGCCCAGGAGTCCGAGGCGACCGGGCTCGACGCGATGCGCACGTTGCCCGCGTCCGCGGCGTCGAAGAACGCTGCGTGGACGACTCCGGCCGAGGCCTCGAGCGCCATGATCGCCGCCCCGGAGACCGGCATCGACACGCGGTGCCATGTCGAGCCGCCGTCATGAGTCGCCCAGAGCTCCGGCCCGAAGGCCCAGCCGTCGAGCGCGTCGGCGAAGCGGAGCCCGCCGACGCCCGCGTTCGCCTGGCCCCCGGGGGCCAGCGTCGTGGGCGGTGCGGGAATGAGGGCCCATGTCCGGCCACCGTCCGTCGTGCGTGCGATCGCGGCACAGGTCGTGCCCGTGGAACCAGGAGCGGGCGAACCGGCCTGGACCGCAGTCGACCCGCACGGGCCGTTGCCGAGCAGCCAGCCCGCGTCGGCCGAGACGAACGTCACCGAGACCGGGCGGAAGTCGGCGGGCACCGGGCCGAGCGCGGCCGGTCCGGCGGGCGTTGCCGCCACCGACGGCTGGACGGACGACGGATTCTCCGACGGGACGGCCGTCGCGACAGGGCCCGTCGCGACGGGGCCGAGGGTTGGTCCGCCCACGCTCGGGGCGGGACCGGTGCTCGGCCGGAGGGCCAGGGCGACGAGGATCGCAGCCGCGGCCGCGACGGTCCCGAGCGCCGCACCCCAGGAACGGAGGCTCGGGCCCCGCCGTGCCAGGAAGCCCCCGCCTGATTGAACGCCAGCGGCATCGCGGCGGCTGGCCGCGATGCGGGCGACGAGGCGATCGGGCGCGGGACGCGCGGCCTCGCGCTGGAGCGCGCGACGGACGTCGTCCTCGAAGCGGCGATCGTCGTCGACGCGGGCGTCGTCGGCGCTGCGATCGCGTGGATCGCGGGGATGCATGGGTGCGGTCATCGGTCGAACCTCCCGTTGTCGGAGGATCCGACGCTCTCGCGGAGACGCCGGATGGCGTGGTGGAGTCGGGACTTCACGGTCCCCGACCGAGCGCCCGTCCGATCGGCGATCTGGTCGACCGTGAGGTCGGCGAAGTAGCGCAGGGCGATCACTTCGCGCTGTTCCGGGGAGAGCGAACGAAACGCGACCCGCAGCTGATCGTGCGTCGCGATCGCCTCAGCGGGATCCGCGGCGGCGCCGCTCTGCGTGAACGCTTCGACGACGTCGAGGGGCACCGGGCGACGCGGCCGCTCGCGGAGACGATCGCGGCAGGAGTTGACGAGGATGCGCCCGAACCAGGCGTCGAAACGCCCCGGGTCGCGCAGCTCCCCGAAGTGGCGCCACGCGGCGAGGACGGCGTCGTGCGTCGCGTCCTCGGCGTCGGCCGCATCGAGGAGGATGAGTCGGGCCGTGCGATAGGCGCGGTCGAGCGCGGCTCGGTCGAGCAGCGCGTCGAACGTCCTGGCAGGGGTGCCGTCCACGCGGACGGGAGAGACGCTCACATCGGTCAGCCTCAGCACGGATCCGTTCATGCAGTATCGACGGACGAGCGGGACGTTTCGTTCAATCCGTACGACGGGTTCTCGTCGAAACGGCGCTGAAACGTCGTCTGCCGGGTGTCCCCTGCTACCATCGCCGGGCCTGACGGACCGCCGAGTCCGCTATCGCGTCGGCTCGTCCGGCGCACCGCCATCCCGGGGCGTCTCGGCGCGCCGGCCGGGCCGATCACCGAGAGCCATTGGTTCACGCTCACCCCCGCCGCGGCGAGCGACGCGGCGATATCGAGGGCCTCCGCGCGGTCGCGGTCGTCCTCGTCGTCCTCTTCCATGCGCAGATTGCCGGCTTCGGCGGCGGCTTCGTCGGCGTCGACGTCTTCTTCGTCGTGTCGGGCTTTCTCATCACGGGGCTGTTGCTGCGGGAGCGGGAGACGACGGGGACGATCGCGCTGGCGTCGTTCTATGCGCGGCGCGCCAGGCGGCTCCTCCCCGCCGCCGCGCTCGTCCTCCTGGTCACGCTGGTCCTCTCGGCGCGCTTCCTGCCGCCGCTCCTGCTGCCGCAGGTCGCGACCGACACCGCCGCGGCCGCCCTCTACGTCTCGAACATGGGCTTCGCCGTGCAGGCGACCGACTACTTCGCCGCGGGTCAGGCGCCGTCGCCGATCCTCCACTTCTGGTCGCTCGGGGTGGAGGAGCAGTTCTACCTGTTCTGGCCGACCGCCGTCCTGGTCCTGTCCCTGGGCGCGGCCCGACCCCGCCGTCGAGTCGGGGCCGCGATCGTCGTCATCGCCGTCGCGTCCTTCGCGTTCGCGCTGTGGCTCACCGGGGTGGCCCAGCCCTGGGCCTTCTTCTCACTGCCGTCACGCGCCTGGGAGCTCGGGCTCGGGGGCATCCTGGCGGTGGCCGGGACGCGGCTCGCGCTCGTCCCTCGGCGGATGGCCGGCCTCGCCGGGTGGATCGGGCTCGGGCTGATCGCCTACGCCGGCATCGTGCTCGACGCCTCCACGCCGTTCCCCGGCATCGTCGCCCTCCTCCCGACAGTCGGGGCGGCGCTCGTCATCCTCGCCGGGAGCCGCGCCGATCCCGCCGATCCCGCCGGTCCGGGCCGGTTCCTGTCGGCCCGCCTCCCGCAGTTCCTCGGCCGCATCAGCTACTCGCTCTATCTCTGGCACTGGCCGATCCTCGTCATCCCGGCGGTCGCGGCAGGCCCGGCTGGCGCGGCGGGCGCGGCAGGCGCGGCAGGCGCGGCGGGCGCGCCGCTGCCACTTCCCGAGCGCCTCCTCCTGGTCGCGGTCGCCGTCCTCCTCGCGACAGCGACGAACCGCTGGCTCGAGGATCCAGTCCGGCGTGGCCGCCACGTCGGCACGCTCCCGCGGCGCAATCTCGCGATGGCGGGGGCGCTGACGGTCGTCGTCGCCCTCGTGTCGGTCAGCGTCGACGCGTATGCGTCGGCGCAGGGCAGCCGCCCGGAACCTGCCAGCAGCGTCGCGTCCAACACGAAGGAGCTCAACGCGATCCTGAACGGCCTCGCCGGTGCGGCCGCGGGACCGTCGTCCGGGGCGGCGGCAGGCGCATCGGGCGCGAGCGAGACCGGTGGTCTCGGCTCGAGCAGATCGCCGTCCTCGACGCCCGGGGCGACGCCGTCCCCGACGCCGAAGCCCGCCCCGACCCGCCGGCCGACGAAGGACGGGCCCGTGCCGGCGAACCTCCAGCCATCGGTCTGGGCCGCGCGCGACGACTACCCGCAGTCGTACGTCGACCGCTGCCACACGCAGCAGGAGCTCCCGCCGTCGAACGCGCCGTGCCTCTACGGCGACCTCAACTCGCCGACCACGATCGCCCTGTTCGGGGACAGTCATGCCCTGGCCTGGTTCCCGGCCGTCCAGCGGCTCGCCGAGATCCACGGCCTGCGGCTGTTCAGCCAGACGATGTCGGCCTGCACTCCGGCCGACGTGTCCGTCTGGAACGCGAACTTCAACCGCGTCTCGACTGCCTGCGCGACGTGGCGATACACCGCGTTCCAGCGGCTCACCCAGGTCCACCCGACGCTCATCATCGTGTCGGGGACGAGCGGCTTCGACATCGCCGGGCCGAACGGGTCCGTCCTGGCGGGCGCCGCCCGGGTTGCCGCCTGGCAACTCGGCATGACGCGGACCATCGACCGTCTCCGGACGATCGCGCCGCAGATCGTGATGATCGCCGATACGCCCGAGTCGCGGCTCGACCCGCCGGTCTGCCTCTCCCAGCATCCCTCGAGCGTTCTCGCCTGCGCGACGCCCGTCTCCGATGCGGTCAAGCCGGCGTGGACACAGGACGAGCGGGACATCGCGACGAGGCTCGACGTGGGCTTCATCGATCCCACCATGTGGCTCTGCCCGACGAGCCCCTGCCCGGTCACCCTCGGCAACCTGTTGATCTACCGCGACGGCGGCCACATGACCGCGACCTTCTCGGGCGCGCTCGCCGATCGCGTCTGGCAGGCGCTCCAGGCGACGCTCGCTGATCTGCGGCGCCAGGGCGCCGGCTGAGCGGCCGGACGCCGTCGGGAAGCGCGCCGCAAGCGCTCGAAACGCAGAACCGTCTACCCTCGTCATGACGAAGACACGCAGGGAGACGACGCGACGATGAAGGTGGGACTCATCGGACTCGGGCGGATGGGGGCGAACATGGCGCGCCGCTGGCGGCGCGACGGTCACGAGGTCGTCGGCTACGCCCGGACGGCCGAGACGGTCGCGGGCCTCGTGGCGGACGGGGCCCTCAGCGCGGGCGCGGGCTCGATCGCCGCGCTCGTCGGCGCGCTGCCCGCGCCGCGCGTCGTCTGGCTCATGGTCCCCGCGGCCTCGGTCGACGAGACGATCGCCGGGCTCCGCCCGCACCTCGCCGCGGGCGACGTCCTCGTCGACGGCGGCAACTCGTCCTACCGCGACGACATCCGCCGCGCCGCCGAGCTCGCCCCGGCCGGCATCCGCTATCTC
>DASVZT010000105.1:0-9003 GCA_036391495.1 Candidatus Limnocylindrales bacterium | reverse complement strand
ACGGGCGCGTGAGCCCATTCCGCAGGGTCGACCCCTCGGGCGATGGCGGCCGAAGAGGGGACGAGTCGCCTAAGGGTGGCGACGGCCGAGATTGGGCAATCGGCGAGTGGCGGAGGCGCGTGGCTGCACGGACGCGTGGCTGCACGGACGCGTGGCTGTACGGGGACGGCGGCGGAGGTGACGACTAGCTGTGGCCCGTCCCGAACTGGCGGTCGCCCGCGTCGCCGAGGCCGGGCATGATGTAGCCGCGCTCGTTGAGCTGCCGGTCGAGTGCCGCGCAGTAGATCTCGACGTCAGGGTGCGCCGTCGTCACGGCCTCGACCCCTTCCGGCGCGGCGATCAGGTTCACCAGCTTGATGCGCACGGCGCCCCAGCGCTTGAGGACCTCGATCGCGGCGGTCGCGGAGCCGCCCGTCGCGAGCATCGGGTCGAGGATCAGGCAGAGATCGACCGTCGCCGAGTCCGGCAGCTTGTTGTAGTACTCGACCGGCCGCAGCGTCCGCTCGTCTCGGAAGAGCCCCAGGTGCCAGACCTCGGCGGTCGGCATCAGCTCGAGCATCGCGTCGACCATGCCGAGACCCGCGCGGAGGATCGGGACGAGCCCGATGCGGTCGTCGAGCTCGTGCGCCTCCGTCGACTCGATCGGCGTCGACACCTGGACCGGCCGCACCCGGACGTCCGCGAGCGCCTCGTAGCCGAGGAGCCAGGAGAGCTCGCGCACGACCTCGCGGAACTTCTTGGGCTCGGTCTCCTCGTTCCTCAGGATGGCGAGCTTGTGCAGGATCGCGGGGTGCCGAGACACGTGAAGGGCTGGCCAGCGGGAGGTGTCGCGGGCAGGCGTCGAGGCGGTCACCGGAAGACCTCCGTGCGCGGCATGTCGCTCGTGCGTCGTGGGCGATGTGAGGCCGGAGGGCGCCGGCCGGCGCGAGACTCGGCCGCATCCTAGCACCGGCGACAGGTCGCCCGAAGGCTGCCGGCGAGGCGATCTGTCGGGTGCGCGGGCCCACCACGGAGTTCCGCATTGACGCCGTCCGACTGGCGGCGTAGCGTCCGCGCACAGGCCGGGGTCGGCACGCCGATGGCCCTTCGGAAAGTGCCCCCGGGGGGTGATCTGTGAGCGCCTCGGCCTGACCCTCGATCGTCACGCCAGCGTCCCTGCGCGACCCTGCGGGCTCGGACCGCGGCCTGCACGGCGCCGAGGCGGCGGTATCCTCGACGCACCACGGAGCGAGGAGGTCACAGGTGCCCGGCGCCACGTCTCGCCCGGCCTCGGCCGGTCGCGTCTCCACCGCGACGGACCGGCGCCACCCGGGTCGTCCGGCCCGGGGGATCGTGCCGCCGGTCCTGGTCCGCCAGGTCCGCAACGGCATCGTCGAGAGCGAGCACCGCGGCAGCGTCGTCGAGGCCGACGTCGACGGCCGACTGCTCCATCTGCTCGGCGATCCCGACCGCCTCGTGACTCTTCGCTCCTGCGTCAAGCCGTTCGGGGCGGTCGCCTTCGTCGAGGCGGGCGGCATCCGGGCCTTCGAGGTCGAGCCGGCCGAGCTCGCGATCATGGCCAGCTCCCACTCGGGCGAGGACCTCCACGTCCGGACGATCCAGGCGCTCTACCGGCGCGCCCACGTGCCGCAGTCCGCTCTCGCCTGCGGGGCCGAGGGCATGCCGCTCGATGAGCTGACGGCCGCCCGTCTTGCCCGGGATGGCGAGCGTCCGTCGCCCATCCGGCACATGTGCTCGGGCCAGCACTCGGTGTTCCTGCTCCTGAGCAAGCTCAAAGGCTGGCCGCTCGAGGGCTACTGGCAGGACGACCATCCTGCCCAGGTCGCCTATCGCCGAGCCGTGGCGACCGCATTCGGCACAGAGCCGGACCGCCTCATCACGGCCATCGACGGCTGCGGCATCGCGACCTACGCCTTCCCGCTCCGGGAGGTCGCCCGCGCCTTCGCCTTCCTCGCCGATCCGACGGCCGTCGCGCCGACCGACCCGCGCGCGTCGATCGCCGCCTCCCTGCGCACGGTGAGGGACGCCATGCTCGACAATCCCGAGATCGTGGCCGGGACGCACGACCGGCTCGACACGTCGCTGATGAAGGCCGCCCCGGGCAGACTCGTCAGCAAAGGTGGGATGGAGGCATTGCGCGGTATCGCCGTCCTGCCGGGATCTCGATCGAACGGGCGCAGCGGCGCCGGGCGGGCCTCCGGTCTCGCCCTGAAGGTCGAGGACGGGGACGGCTACGAGCGGGCGACGTGGGCGGCGACGGTCGAGGCGGTGGCCCAGATCGGGGTCCTCGGCGGGAGTCCTCTCCGATCGCTCGGACGCTATCACCGTCCGCCGTCGATGGACCCGCACGGCCGGCTGGCGGGCGAGGCGGTCCCCGAGTTCGAGCTCGCGCCCGTCGGCGAGCTGCTCGCCTGACCGGGCGGCCGCGAAGCGGCCCCGCAGAGGCTAGCCAGACCGCGGCGGAAGCGCATTCCGGCGGGAACGTGCACGATGAGGACGTCGTCGCCCGGCGTCCGGCCGACATCCGCCCGACGACACTGTCGCGAGGTACCGGCCGCCGGCGGATGAACGATCGATGACCCCACCCGGCGACCCCTATCGCGTCCTCGGCCTGCCCACGGGAGCGTCGCTCGAGGAAGTCAAGCGCGCCTACCGGCGGCTTGCCAAGGCGTCGCACCCCGATAGCGCGGGCCCGACCGCGACCGCCAGGTTCATCGCCCTGCAGCAGGCGTACGAGACGCTCGCCCGTATCGCACCGTCCGGTGGGCGACGAACCCCTCCCGGTGCCCGACCGTCGCGTCGTCCCGCGCCGGGAGCTCGTCCGCGAGGGGCGGCCGCGGGCACGTCGCGCGGCGAGCCGGCCGCGGGGACGTCGCGCGGCGACCCAGCCGCGAGGAACGCCCCGCCGAGGTCCTCTCGCGCGGATGCCGGCGACGAGGCGAAGGTCCGCCGGCGGACCGCCCGGCACGCCAAGCTCGGGACGACCACGTACGACGAGGCGGAGCTCGGCCGCCCGAGCGACTGGCAGGGTGCGAGCTGGTACGGGGTTTCGAGCGGCACCTACTGGACGATCAACCCGAAGGAGTACGCCGACCCGCGCAAGCACGGCCCCGAGTACCTGGCGCGCGGTCGCAGGCACGAAGTCGCGGACGAGGGCCAGCCCGACGCGCCGCTTGCGGGGGAGTCCGGGCGGGCGGTCGACGGCGGGCCCGGCCTTGCCTCGACCGGGCGCCGGCCCGGCCTGCTGTACCGGATCTTCGGCCGCGCCCGCGGCAGCTAGCGCGCGGGCGCCGAGCCCGGCGGGTAGCATGGCGGCGATGGCCCGTCGATCCGCATCGTCCGACCTCTCGACCGCGGCGCAGGAGTACCTCCTCGCGCTCCGCATCGCCTCCGCCGACGGTGCCCATCCGACGGCGGCGCAGGTCGGCCGCCGCCTCGGCGTCTCGACGCAGGCGGCCAGCGAGATGTTCCGCCGCCTGACCGCGGACGGCCTCGTGTGCCAGTCGGAGGGTCGCGAGCTCGAGCTGACCGATGCGGGGCGCGCCGCCGCCGACGCCATCTTCCGGCGGCACGCCCTCCTCGAGTGGCTGCTGACCGCGGTCGTCGGGCTCGACTGGGCGGAGTCGGACGAGGAGGCAGCGCGCCTCCAGGCAGCCATCTCGCCGCGCGTCGAGGCGCGCCTGGACGACCTCCTCGGCCATCCCGAGACGTGCCCGCACGGCAACCCCATCGATGCCGCCGCGGAGCGGCGCCGGCCGGCCGGCACGCCCCTCGCCGATGTCGAGGCGGGGGCGCGCGCGACGATCTATCGCATCACCGAGGCGGCCGAGGAGGACGCTGGACTGCTGTCGTACCTGCAGGCGCGCGCGCTGACGCCTGGCGCGCACGTGACGGTCCTCGCGAACTCCGCGTCGCTCGACTCGCTCACGCTCGACGGGCCACGCGGGCGAGCGACGCTCGGCCGGCGGCCGGCGGCCCTGATCCGCGTCCTGCCCGGCGAGGCCGACCAGTCGCTCTTCCACGCCGTCCCGGGCGGAGCCGCCCGGCGCGCCTGACCGCCGCCCGGTACGATCGGGGCATGTCCGCCATCCGCGTCAGGATCGCCCCCAGCCCGACGGGCCCTCTGCACATCGGGACGGCCCGCACGGCCCTCTTCAACGCCCTCTACGCCCGGCACACCGGCGGGACGTTCGTCCTTCGGCTCGAGGACACGGATGTCGCGCGCTCCTCGATCGCCTACGAGAAGGACATCCTTGACGGGCTCCACTGGCTGGGCCTCCGCTGGGACGAGGGGCCGGACGTCGCCGGTGGCGCGGACGTCGGGCCGTTCGGGCCGTACCGGCAGATGCAGCGGCTCGAGCGGTACCGGGAGGCCACGGAGCGACTGCTCGCCGAGGATCGGGCTTATCCGTGCTACTGCACGACGGATGAGCTGGAGGCCGAGCGCGCGCGGCAGAAGGCGGCCGGCGTGCCGCCGCGCTACAGCGGCAGGTGCGCGAACCTCACGGCCGCCGAGCGCGCGGCGTTCGAGGCAGAGGGGCGGCGCCCCGCGATCCGCTTCCGCATCGAGCCCGGCGTCGTCGCCTTCGACGACCTCGTGCGTGGCCACGTCGAGATCGATGCGTCGGCCCTCGGGGGCGACCTCGTCATCGTCCGGGCGGACGGCACCCCGCTCTATCACTTCACGGTGGTCGTGGACGACGCCGCGATGGGCATCACCGACGTGATCCGCGGCGAGGACCACCTGTCGAACACGCCCAAGCACATCCTCCTGTTCCGCGCCCTCGGTCACGCGGAGCCGCGCTTCGCCCACCTGCCGCTCATCCTCAACCCCGATCGCACGAAGATGAGCAAGCGCAAGAGTCAGACGGCCATGAGCGACTACATCGCGCAGGGCTTCGTGCGCGAGGCCCTCGTCAACTACCTCGCGCTCCTCGGCTGGTCGACCGGGACCGAGGAGGAGGTTCTCTCGCTCGACGAGCTGTCGGCGCGCTTCGACCTGGCCGCCGTCAATCGCGCCGGCGCGATCTTCGATCCCGAGCGCCTCGCCTGGCTGAACGGCCAATGGATCCGCCGGCTCGCGCCCGACGACCTCGTCGACCGCCTCAGGCCGTTCTTCGAGGCCGACCTGGTCGCCGGCCGGATCGACCGGCTCCCCTCGGACGAGGAGGTGGCGGCCCTCCTGCCGTTCGTCCAGGAGCGCCTGCCCGTCCTCGGGGCGATCGGCGATCTCGTCGGCTTCCTCTTCGTCGACCGCGTCGAGCTCGATCCGGCGCTCCTCGTCCCGAAACGATGGGACGTCGCGACGACACGGCAGGCCCTGGTGGCCGCGCGCGACCTTATCGCGGCGAATGGCGAGGTGTCGTTCGACCACGGCGCGCTGGAGATGGCGCTGCGCGGGCTGGCAGAGCAGCGCGGCTGGAAGGCGGGCGACGTCTTCATGGCCATCCGCGTCGCGATCACCGGCAAGACGGCGACGCCCCCGATCTTCGAATCGATGGTCGCGCTCGGCTACGCGCGGACGCTCGACCGACTCGAGCGGGCGGGGGCGGCGCTCGACGCGCTCGACGGCGCGTTCGGCCGCCAGGAATCCGCCCGCTGAGGGCAGGAGGGGAGGATGAGCCGGACCATCCTGGTCGTCGACGACGAGGAGACGATCCGCGAGACGGTCGCGGAGTCCCTCGTGCTCGACGGCTACCGCGTCGTCTCCGCCGCCACGGGCTCTGAGGCGCTCGTCAGGTTCCGCGAGAACCGTCCCGATCTCGTCATCCTCGACCTGATGCTGCCGGAGATGTCCGGCATCGAGGTCTGCCGGGTCATCCGCGCGGAGTCCAACGTCCCGATCCTGATGCTGACCGCCCGCGACGGAGAGGTGGACAAGATCGTCGGTCTCGAGGTCGGGGCGGACGACTACGTGACCAAGCCGTTCAGCCTCCGCGAGCTGACCGCCCGGGTCCACGCGCTCCTCCGGCGCGTCGAGCAGGCCGCGGTCGCGGAGGCGGCACAGGGCCTCGTCGAATTCGGCGACGTCAAGGTCGATCTCGCCGGCCACCGGCTGCTCCGGGATGGGGTCCCGCTCCCGATGAAGCCTCGTGCCTTCGAGCTGCTCGCGTTCCTCGTCCGTCATCCGGGCCAGGTGTTCACCCGCGATCAGCTCCTCGAGCGCGTCTGGGGATACGACTACCCGGGCGAGACCAGGACGGTCGACGTCCACGTCCACTGGCTGCGTTCGGCGATCGAGCGCGACCCGGCACGACCGAAGTACCTCCAGACGGTGCGCGGCGTCGGCTACGTCCTCCGCCTGGACGGCTGACGCGTCGGGTCGGGGTTCGCGGTCCTGCGCGCTGGGCCCTGTCCTCGCCGTCTTGCGTAATCTCGGTCTACGCGATCCTTATGCGAGTCGCGTCCGTCCCGGCCGCCCACGAGGGGGCTCCAACGCCCTCTTGGCAACGAATCGCGCAGCCATGAGCGGGCCCATCGACGAAAGTCGCATCGATCGAGGGTCCGTCACGGGCGGGACCGGGCGGGCAGTCGCCTAGAGGGGCCCCCTGCCGAGATTACGCAAGAAGGCTGCGGCCGGGCGCCTGAAGGCCGCGGCCGGGCGCGATCAAGGCTCATCCCGCCTTGTGCCACATCCGCTCGATGACCTCGGCCGCATCCTCGGCCGCGTCGATCGTGTCCTCGAGCACGCGATAGACGTCGCGCCACTTGATGACGTTGACCGCGTCCTTCTCCTCGCGGAAGAGGCGCGCGACGGCGCTGCGGGAGAGCGCGTCGGCCCTGTTCTCGAGCTCGTGGACCTGCCGGAGATGGCCATCGATGCCCTTGAAGCCGTCGAGCTTGGCGACGGCGGCGCGCAGCTCGATGGCTTGGCCCGCGAGGATGTCCGCGAGCTGGCGTCCCTCGTCGGTGATCGTCTGGATGTCGTAGATGACGCAGGTCTCGGCGATCTCCTGGACGCCGTCGACGACGTCGTCGAGCCGGCTGACCAGCGTGTGGATGTCCTCGCGGTCGAACGGCGTGATGAATGCCTTCTCGAGGCGCAGCTCGATCTCGTGGTCGATGACGTCCCCCGCGTGCTCGACGCGCCGGATCTCGTCGACGCGCTCGTCGAGCCGGTCGTAGGACGTCAGCATCGACTGGAGGAGCTGGGCGGCCTCCAGCAGGTTCGCGGAATCGTCCGCGAGGAGCGCGAAGAAGCGCTCGTCGCGCGGGATGAGGCGAGTCACGGGGTCGGCCTCCTAGTGGAACAGCAGGTTGATCAGCAGCCACGCGACGGCGCCGATGGCGGCCGCGGCGGGGAGGGTGACGACCCAGGCGACGAGGATGTTCCGGGCGACGCCCCATCGGACCCCGCGCGGCCCCTTGCTTGTCCCGACGCCCATGATCGCGCTCGAGATGACGTGGGTTGTCGAGACCGGCATCCCCAGGTGCGCGGTGCCGAGCAGGACGGTCGCCGCCGTCGTCTCCGCGGCGAACCCGTGGACGGGCTCGAGCTCGACGACGCGGTGGCCCATCGTCCGCATGATCCGCCAGCCCCCGACGGCCGTCCCGAGGGAGATCGCGCTCGCCGCCACCACGATGACCCAGGCCGGCACGTCGGGTGTGGCCAGGACGCCCGCCGAGACGAGGGCGAGGGTGATGATGCCCATCGTCTTCTGGGCGTCGTTCGAGCCGTGGGCGAACGCCATATACCCGGCCGAGAAGACCTGCGCGCGCCGGAACCGGGCGCTCGTCGGCTTGCGCTCCGCGTTCCGGAAGAGCCAGTAGAGAACGATCGCCAGGACGAACGCGAGCGCGAAGCCGAGGAGCGGGGAGCTGATCATCGGGACGACGACCTTGCCGATGACGCCCCCGCCTGCGTTGCCCCACTTGATCGCCCCGACGCCCGCGCCGATCGCCGTCGCACCGAGCAGTCCGCCGACGAGACCGTGGCTGCTCGAGCTCGGAATGCCGAAGTACCAGGTGATGAGGTTCCACGCGATCGCGCCGAGGAGCGCCGCGGCCACGATGGCCTGCGTGGTCGTCTTCTCGTCGACGAGCCCGGCGCCGATGGTCTTGGCGACGGCCGTGCCGGCGAACGCGCCGATGAAGTTGAACGCGGTCGCCATCAGGATCGCGTAGCTCGGCCGGAGGGCGCGGGTCGCGACCGAGGTGGCGATCGCGTTCGCCGTGTCGTGGAAGCCGTTGATGTAGTCGAAGATGACGGCGAGCACGACGACGGCCAGCAGCGCGAGCGTGAATCCCTGCGGGACCAATGGGCACCTCGGCGAGCGGCTGACGGCGACGAGCGGCGACGAGCGGCGGCGGCCCCGCGTCGGGCCCATCCTACCGTCCGGCGCCTGCGGCTATCCTTGCCGCCATGCGCCTGAGCCAGCTCTTCTTCACGACCCTCCGCGACGATCCTGCCGACGCCGAGATGCCCTCGCATCGCCTCCTGCTCCGGGCGGGCTATGTCCGGCAGCTCGGATCGGGCATCTACTCGCTCCTGCCGCTCGGCTTCCGCGTCAACCGCCGCGTCGAGCAGGTCATCCGCGAAGAGATGGATGCGATCGGCTGCCAGGAGATGGAGATGCCGGTTGTCCATCCCGCGGAGCTGTGGCGCGAGACGGGGCGCTACGACACGATCGGTCCCGAGATGGCCCGCTTCAAGGATCGTGCCGGGCGCGACATGGTCCTCGCCATGACCCACGAGGAGGTCGTCGCGGACCTGCTGCGCCAGGTCATCCGCTCCTACCGTCAGCTGCCGGTCGCGGTGTACCACTTCCAGACGAAGTTCCGCGACGAGCCACGGTCCCGCGGCGGCCTGATCCGCGTCCGCGAGTTCGTCATGAAGGACTCCTACACGTGCGACCGCGACGACGCCGGCCTCGACGAGGGCTACTGGCGCCACTACGCGGCATACAAGCGGATCTTCGAGCGGCTCGGCCTCGACGCGATTCCCGTCGCGTCCGACGTCGGCATGATGGGCGGCTCGCAGGCGCACGAGTTCATGGTCCTCAA
>DASVZT010000104.1:0-1927 GCA_036391495.1 Candidatus Limnocylindrales bacterium | reverse complement strand
CCATGCGGCCCTCCTCGACCGACTGAAGCGAACCCAACGGATCGCGCGGGTGGGACGCGCGTCTCGAGGCCGGCCGGAATGTCTCTCGGCCGTGATCGAAAGTATGCGAGATCCGTGCCGCGTGGCAAGCATGTGCTGCGGATTTCGGCGGGCGGCGTTGGGCGCGTCGCGGCGAGGCGCGCGAGTGGGCGCGGCGCGAGGCCCGGCGCGGGCGCGCGCGAGCGGGCTGACGGGTGCCGTGGTCGCCCCATGCGCCCTAAGCCTCACTTCAGCGAACCAAGGTGCCCATCACGGGGCGAGCCCTCGCCGCGGGTCGGGGCTTCGCCAGCTCGGGGTGGCACGGCTCGACCGATCAGGCCGATAAGGAGCCGCCCGACGGTCGAGGATGCGGCCACGCGCGAGCTTCGCCCTTCCAAGAGGGGCTTAGGGAGCACTCTCCGATCACGCCGCCGCCCAGGGGGAGGGGCGCGGCGCGCAGGGGCCCGCGCCGCTCGCCGAGACCGCGGCCGACGCCGCTCGCCGCTCCCCGAGCTCGCCGCCGCTCCCCGAGCCGCCGCGCCTCTCCCCGAGCCTCAGAACACGCGCAGGTGCGCCGCGCGCGCGTCCTCCGGGTCCATCGCGTCGAGCGCGTCCGCCTCCGCGGTGCGCACCGCGACAAGGCACCGTCCGAGCAGGTCGCCGAGCGCCGGGAACAGGATCGGATCCTTCTGCAGGTTCCCGAGGGCCTCCCGCAGCGAGCCCGGGAGCGGGCGGATCCCGGACCGCTCGCGCTCCTTCGCGCTCATTCGGGCCGGATTCGTTCGCGCCGGCTCCGGGGGCTGGAGCTCGCGATCGATGCCGTCGAGGCCCGCCAGGATGATGCCGCCGAGCGCCAGGTACGGGTTGCACGAGGGATCGCACGCCTTGAGCTCGACGTTCGTGGACTCCATCTCTCGACCGCGGAACGGCGAGGCGACCCGCACGGACGCCTCGCGGTTGTCGAGACCCCAGGACACGGTCGAGCCGGCCCACGCGTCGGGCCGCAGCCGGTCGTAGGAGTTGTAGCTCGGACAGGTCAGCGCGACGAGCGCCGGCAGGTGGTCGAGGACACCGGCCACGAACGACCGTCCGATCGGCGACAGGAGCCGCTCGCCAGCCGTCGGGTCGTACAGGAGGTTCACGCCGTCGGGCGACCAGATGCTGAAGTGGACGTGCGCGCCGGAGCCGATCCCGTCGGCGAACGGTTTGGGCGCGAACGAGGCGATGAGCCCGTGGCTCACCTCGGCGACCCCGCGAACCGCGTCCCGGAGCTTCAGCTGGTTGTCGGCCGCACGGAGGGCATCGGCATATCGGATCGCGACCTCCTGCTGGCCCGGGCCGTACTCGTTGATCGCCTGTTCGACCACGAGGCCCTGCGTCTCGAGCGCGGTCACGATCTCGTCCATGACCGCCGAGGCTCGATCCATCCCCGCCGACGAGTAGACGGGCCCATTTGCCCATGGCACCACGCGGCCGTCCCGCTCCTCGGCGAGGTAGAACTCGTTCTCGAACGACGCCATGAAGCGGATCCCGGCCGCCTCGGCCTGCGCGACGACCCGCTTGAGGAAGCCGCGCCCGTCGCAGCCCCAGTCGCGGAAGTCGTGGTCGAGCTGGTCGCACAGGAGCCCGGCCGTCCGGGGCACCCAGGGCAGGACCGTGTAGGTGTCCGGGTCGGGGACGACGCGGACCTCGCCGACCGCCTCCATCCCCTCGATGAACACGAGCTGCTCGAGCATGTTGACCGCGTTCTGCGCACGCGTCAGCCCGACGCCCGACGCCATTGCTCCGGCAAGGCGGTCGACGTGGACGTTCTTGCCGCGGATGACGCCCGACGGATCGCAGTAGAGAAAGCGGACGAGGCGGACGCCGTCGTCCCGGGCGCGCGCGACGACATCCTCGATCGACTGGG
>DASVZT010000103.1:0-7219 GCA_036391495.1 Candidatus Limnocylindrales bacterium | reverse complement strand
CCATGCGGCCCTCCTCGACCGACTGAAGCGAACCCAACGGATCGCGCGGGTGGGACGCGCGTCTCGAGGCCGGCCGGAATGTCTCTCGGCCGTGATCGAAAGTATGCGAGATCCGTGCCGCGTGGCAAGCATGTGCTGCGGGTTTCGGGGGAGTGGCGTTGGGCGCGTCGCGGCGAGGCGCGCGAGCGGGCGCGGCGCGAGGCCCGGCGCGGGTTGCGCGGGGTCGGTCTGACGGATGCCGTGGTCGCCACATGCACCCTGAGCCTCTCTCGGGCGATCCAACGTGCCCATCATCGGGCGAGCCCTCGCCGCGGGTCGGGGCTTGGCCAGCTCGGGGTGGCACGGCTCGACCGATGAGGCCGATAAGGAGCCGCCCGACGGTCAAGGATACGGCCACGCGCGAGCTTCGCCCTTCCAAGAAGGGCTTAGGGAGCACTCTCCGATCACGCCGCCGGCCAGGGGGACCGGCGCGGTGCACAAGGGCTCGGCACGGGCGCGCGTGTCGCCGGCGCCCCGGAGCCTTACCGCCCGCGCGCCCGCGCGCCCGCGCGCCCGCGCCCGCGCCCGCGCCACGGAGCCTTACCGCCCGCGCACCGATCGTCGCGCCATCCGAACGGCCCCGGCGAACTGCCGCAGGTGTCCGACCGGGCGGATGTGGCTCGGCTCACCCGCGTAGATCGTTCGGATGGGCACCCACTCGATCGTCAGCCCGAGGCGGATGGCCGTCGCGATCATCTCCACCTCGAACGCAAAGCCGGGCTCGCGACTGTCGAGGAGCGCCTCCATCAGCCGGTGCCCGATCAGCCGATAGCCCGACTGGTTGTCGGGGATGCGGCGCCCCACGGCCCAGGAGAGCGCCGCGGTCCCGAGCGTGTTCGCGAGGCGGCGGAGGGGCGGCATCGAGCGGAAGTCCCGCCGCCCGACGATCAGATCCGCGCCGGTCGACGCACGCACGGCCAGGAACGCGGGGATCTCCGACGGATCGTGCTGGCCGTCCGCGTCGAGCGCGAGGACGGCGTCGTGCCCCTCCGCGAACGAGCGCCGGAATCCCGCCCGCAGCGCTGCGCCCTTGCCCTGGTTCGGCGCCTGGAGGAGGACCTCGGCGCCTGCGGCGGCCGCGACGGCCGCTGTCTGGTCACTCGATCCGTCGTCGACCACGAGGACGGGCAGATGGCGGAGCGCCCCGGTCACGACCGCGCCGATGCGCGGCGCTTCGTCGTGCGCGGGGATGAGGGCGATGATCGATTCGGGCATGCGCCAATCATGGACCTCGGCCACCAGTCAGCCGGGTCGGGATCTCGTCTCCGTCAGACCGCCGTCGAACCCACGACCACCGTCACGGCCGGCACCGGGCGCGGCTCGATCCCCGCCTGGTGACCGCGGACGAGGGCTCCGAGGAGGAGGTCGATCGCCTCGGTCGCCGCGTCCAGGAGGTCGGCCGTCTGGCGGGCATCGAAACCCTGGCGGCAGGCACCGCCGCTCAGTTCGCGAAGGAACGGCCTGCGCAGGGCGAGAAAGGCTTCGACCGCCTCGGCAATCGTGGCGCCGCGGGCCGCGGCGAGCGCTCCGAACGCGGCGGCCGACGATTCGGCGTGGGAAAGGGCGGCGTCGCGTGCGCCCGCCCGCATCTCGAGAAGGTCGAACAGGGCGACGGCCGTCGTGCTCGCAAGCTCGCGGAAGGGCGTGACGGCCATCTCGTCGCAGCGATCGAGCCAGGCCGAGCCGACACTCCCGTTGAGCCGCCGGTAGACGCGCACGACCCGCTCCCCGATGTCGCCGAGACGTCCGCCGAAGCGCTCGCGCCGATCGGCCGGGATCAGGCCGAGGACCGCGCCGCGCGCAAATCGCCGGTGTCCGCCCGGAGTCGTGAAGGCCTTGATCTCACCTGCGTCGCTCCAGCGGCGAAGGGTCGCCGGCGACACCCCGATCAGCTCGCTGGCTTCATGGATGGTCAGCCACTCGCGTCGCGGGATCGTCCGTCCACAGCTGTGGCTGCCGCGCGTCCGCCGCGCCTCCACGTCCACGACCGTCCCTCCCTCGGCGTCGACCCCGTCCCGGATCTCAGGCTGGGCTGCCATCGATCGTCGCTGCCGGCCTACCAGCGCCTGTCGGCCACGAGCCCGATCGGCCAGCGCAGCTCGCCCGTCGGCCCGATCGGGGTCACCAGGTCGGGCACCTGGTCAGGCAGGACCTTCTGGGCGTGGCATTGGGCGCAATAGGGCGCCTGGTGGCAGATCGTGCAGGCAGCGGTTCCCAGCTGCCGGGCGACCGCGGCATGGTTCGTGAGCATGTTGTCGTGCGGAACCTGGACCGCCTTCGTGCTGTGACAGTTCTGGCAGTAGGTCTGCGTGTGACAGGCGGCGCACTGCGTCCCCGCCGGGTTGCCCGGCGTCGTCCGGGCGACCTTGCCATGGTTGAAGACCCACAGCTTGTCGGCGTGGCTGTCGGGCCGATCGCCGATCAGGACGGCCGCCTGGACCGGGCCGATCTGGGGGAACGTGTGGCATGTCGAGCAGGTGGACGGGATCGTCTCGTCCGTGACCTCGCCGTCGACGACGCGGTAGTGGGCGCCGTCGTGGCAGCGGAAGCAACCCGGGGCGCTCTGGTGCCCGAGGTTCGACGGGTAGGTCTGTGCCTCGACGAGCATGTCCGGCGTCGCGATGAGGCGGTAGATCGTCTTGATCTCGGAGATCGCACTCTCGATCTGCGTGCCGTCGCTGGCCGCGATGAGGGGGTATTGCTGGGCGTAGAAGTCCTTCAGCTGGTCGATCGCCTGCTCGGCGTCCGCATCTGATGCATATCGAAGGCTCAGGCGATCCATCGCCTCTCGCTTGACGTACGGGAGCGATTGGCTGATCTGCCCCTGGTCGATCGCGCTGTCGATCGCAGACGCGACGCTCGGCACCCCGTGCCCGGCGCGGTTATGGCAGTCGATGCAGTCCATCCGGCGCTGCGTCTCGGTGGCTTTGAGCGTGGCGATCGCCGCATCCGGTCTCTCGGCAGCCTTGAGCGCGCCTGCCGACACGTACTCCTCGCTCGTCCCGTCCGACCAGGTCACCTTGACGTAGTCGATCTTCTGGGCCTGCAGGTCGGCCCGGAGATACTCGACGTCGCTCGCGATGTGCCAGTGGACGCCCTTCGTGGCGCCCGGGCCACCGATCCCCTGCGGACGCACGACGAGCGCGACCATCGACTTCGTGTTGCTCTCGTCGAGCGCGTACTTGTTCTGCAGGACGAGCTGGACCGGCCCGCCGTTGGCGGTCAGGTTGTTGACGTTGTGGCACTTCTCGCAGCTGAAGGCGACCGACGGCAGCTCGCCGTGGTCCGGGGCCGGGATCGGTCTCGGGAAGGTCCCCGTCAGGATCTCGAACAGCTGCTGGGTGCCCTTGACCTTCGCCTTGACCCATCCGAGCACGCCGGGCTCGACGTGGCACTCGGCACAGGTGAGGTCGCGATGCGGCCCCATCGAGAAGGCCTTCATCTCGGGCGCCATCGTGTGGCAGCGGCCGCAGAAGTCGGGCGTCTCCGTCCAGTTGACCGCGACGACCCCGCCGACCGTCGCGATCGAGCCGAAGCCAGCGACGAGCATGAAGACGACGACGATGCCGAGCGGGGTCCGAAGGCCGGGCAGGGGCAGACGGCGCCGGCGCTTCTGCGGGGTCGCGACCGCGCCGGTCTCAGCCGCCTGGCCGCCCGCAGCCTCCGGTTCGACGATGCCCGAGACCGACTCCTCGGCCTCGATCGAGGTCGCCGCCGGGGCCGAAGGGTCGGGCGCGACCTCCGTCGTCACCCGCCGATCTCCTTGATGGCGGCGTCCATCTGGTCGGGCGTCAGGCTGCCGATCTTCATGGCGTGCAGGACACCGGTCCGGTCGATGAAGTAGTGCGTCGGGATGCCGAGGATCCGGTAGTCGTTCGCGAGCTGCTGGTTGGGGTCGGGCACCTTGATGTAGGGGATGCCGACACGAGTCGTGTAGTCGGCGACCGCCGCCGGGCTCTCACCCATGTAGATCTGGATGACGACGAGCCCATTCGCCTGGTGGTTCCGGTACGCGGCGACGACGTCGGGGTTCTCGGCGCGGCACGGCTGGCACCAGCTCGCACCGAACGTCAGCCAGACCGGGTGACCGACGTACTGGCTGAGGTTGACGATCTTGCCGTCGAGGTCGGGGGCCGACAGAGCCGGGGCGGGCTTGCCGACGACCGGCGGGTCACCCCGACCGCTGCCTGTCAGGTTCACCTGCGTCAGGCCGCCCTGGTCGGTCGCCGACGAGGACTGGCTGTTCGAGAGCACCGACACGGCCACGATGATCGCCGCAGTGGCGGCGATGACCGCGATGGTGCCGAGGCGTCCGACACCCGACCTGGCCCTTGCCGCGGGGGCAGGCGCTCCCGTGGCAGGCGCTCCCGTGGCAGGCGCCTCGGTGGCACGCATCTCCGACGGTGCGTCAGTCCTGGCCGCTCCGAGATCTGTGGTCATCACGCTGGCCCTCAGCCCGATCCCTTCGAACCTCTAGTTGTTGTTGTTCAGGCCGCTGTAGCTGTGCAGCCCGCCGAAGAAGAGGTTCCCGAAGTAGGTGAAGAGCGTCGCGGCGAAGCCCAGCACGAGCAGCAGGGCGGCCTTGTTGCCGCGCCAGCCGCGGACGACCCGGGCGTGGAGGTACGCGCCATAGATGAGCCACGTCACGAGAGATGCGGTCTCCTTCGGGTCCCAGCTCCAGTAGCTGCCCCAGGCGACGTCCGCCCAGACGGCGCCGAGGACGATGACGAGGGTGAGGAACGGGAAGCCGATGACGACCGCGCGGTAGCTGATCTCGTCGAGGAGCTCGGGGCGCGGCAGGCCGCGGCGGCCCGTCGCCGGCTGGACCAGGTGCAGGACCGCGGCGCCGAACGCGACCGAGAACGTGCCGTAGGCGATGATCGCAACCGCGACGTGGACCGTGAGGAGCAGGTTGTTCTGGAGAGCCGGGACGAGCGGCTCGGCCGTCGCCGGGATCGTCGTCGCGTAGAGCATCATCGCGAGCGCGACCGGGAGCGCGACCAGGGCCAGGACCCGCTGGCGGTACTTGCGCTCGAAGTAGAGGTACCCGCCGAGCGTGCCCCAGGCGAACGCGATCGAGAACTCGTACATATTCGCGAACGGGCCGTGGCCGGTGTGGATCGCGCGGAAGATGAGCGCCGCGGTCAGGAAGACGAACGCCAGCCAGGTGATGATCGTGGCGTACGTGCCGAGGCCGCCCCGGGTGGTGCCGGACGTCACGGTCACGGTCGGCATCGCGGCGTTGCCGAGTGCCGGTCCGCCCGCACCCGCGTAGGCCGTGCGCGACCGGGCGAGTCGCAGCGACGCGAACGCCAGGAGGTAGACGATCAGAGCGAGGCCGGTCGCAAGGAGACCGGCGACGAAGCTGTACTCCGACATCTTGAACATCGATCTGCCCTTTCCCTACGCGACCGTGCCGGCGCCGAGGGAGGCCCTCACGCCGTCGATGAGCTGCTCGAATTCCTGCCGGTACGTGACGTCGTGGCGGACGACGGCGGCGACGCTGACCGAGCTCCCGCCGGCTCGGCCGTGGACGATCGCCCAGATCCGGCGGTTGTGGAAGAAGAAGACGACGCAGACGCCGAGGAACAGGAGCGCTGCACCGAACCAGACGAACGGGGCGCCCGGGTCCTTGGCGACGATCAGGCCGGTGAACTGCTGCTCACGGACGAACGTGAAGGTGAGGCCGGCGATCGAGGCGGGCTTGCCCTGGTCCACCACCTTGGAGTCGACCATCTTCTGCGACGCGCTCGGGAAGTCCGCGACTCCCTGGTAGGCCTCGATGCGCACCTGGCCGGCCTTGATGTCCGGGTCCTGCCGGCCCGACTGCGCCCCGTAGACGACGACCGTCAGGTTCGAGTCGGGCAGCGGGAAGACGCCGGCGCGCTCGAGCTCGTCGTTCGTCCCCCAGCGGAGCGGGACACCGGCATCCCAGGTGACCCGGCCGCCGGCGTCGGCGACCTTGATCTCCGCCGCCGGGCCGAAGAACGACTGGTAGAAGGTGACGTCGCCGTAGCGGAGCGGCTCGTTGACCCGGATCGTCTGGGCGGCGACCTGCCTGCCGCCGTCGTAAAGAACGAGGTCGCTGGCGTAGTCGGCCGGTTGGCCGGTGTCGGCGTAGTAGCGATCGGTGAAGCTCGTCGCCATGACCGAGAGGCTCGTCCCCGCGCCGACGTCGGTCTTCGTGCCGATCGGGAGGACGAAGTCGGTGTTCTTGAAGCCCATCGAACCGCCGATCATCGCGCCGAGGATGATCGGGACGAGGCTCAGGTGGGCGACGACGGTGCCGAACGGCGCCCAGCGGAAGCGGTCGGCGTAGACGTGGATCGCTCCGTCGCCGGTCGTCTGCGTCAGCGTCCGGTAGCCCTTCGAGCGAAGCGCGGCGACAACCTGCGCAGCCGCTTCGGAGCCGTCCTGCGGCACGTCGAGTGCGGCCCGGTGCGGCGCGTGGGCGAAGAACGCGTCGCTGACGTTCATGCGCGGCTTCGTCGTCTGCTTCCAGAGGAGCGGCGCGCGGTTGACCGAGCAGGCGACGGTGCTCGTCACGAGGAAGATGGCGACGGCCTTGAAGACGAGCGAGTTGAAGATGTCGAAGAACCCGAGCGCGTCGAGGACGTTCGTCCAACCGCCGTACTTCGGGCGGACGCCGTCGATCCATTGGACGTAGGCCTGCGGATCGCCCTTCATCCCGGCAGGCACCTGGACGAGCATCGTGCCGACGAGCGTGAGCAGCGCCAGGACGAGCATCAACAGCAGGCCGAAGCGCATCGAGATGAACAGGTGCCAGACCCGTTCGAGCACCTCGCCCGGTGCGATCGCGAGGCCGCCGTCGAGCTCGTCGAGCGGGTCGCTCGCGGCTCGGTGGACTGTCGGGTTCTGCGCGCTCATGACGACGATCTCTCCTGCGGGGACGCTAGACGAGCGGGGTGAGGAGGCCCGACAGGCGGGCAAAGGTGTTGGTGATCATCAGGAAGCCGACGACGACCAGGAGCGCACCCGTCACGCGGGAGACGAGGACGTAGTGGTCGCGGAACCAGCCGAGGCGCCGGCTGACGGTCGTCGCGCCGACGGCGACGAGGATGAACGGGATCGCGAGGCCGGCGGCGTAGGCGACGAGGAGGACGGTGCCCTCCGCGACGCTCGCGCTGACCGTGGCGAGGCCGATGATGCCGCCGAGGAT
>DASVZT010000102.1:0-1632 GCA_036391495.1 Candidatus Limnocylindrales bacterium | reverse complement strand
TCCGTCGCCCGCGGTACGCGCTGCTGACGATCCCGACGTTCCTGCTGACCGCCTGGTTCGCGGCGGCCTACGTCAACGCCGAGATCGACCGGTACTGGCTCGGCCCCTCGCTCGTCGCCCTCTCCTGGTTCGCCGTGGCCGTGGACGCCGTCGGCGACGGGTGGCGGACGTTGACGCGGAGCCGCGGGGCCGCCCCGCTCGAGATCGCCGCCTGCCTCATCATCCTCGCGCCGCTGCTCGTCGACCCCGGCGCGCGTTTCGCGGCCGTCGATCGGAGCCACGACGACTCGGCGACACGGTGGCTCGACGCGACGTTCGCGTCTCTCCCTGCGGATGCGGTCGTTGTAAGTTGGTGGGACTACTCGATGCCGATGTGGTACGGCCAGCTCGTCGAAGGACGGCGACCCGACCTCCTCGTCGTCGACGATCGGACGCGGCTCGACCGTGGTCTCGGGACCGTCGACGACGTGATCGATTCGTACCTCGGACGGAGGCCCGTGTTCATCATCAGGCTCCCGGTGGATCTGCCCGCCCTCGAAGCGCGCTACGTGTTCGCGCCCGCACCCGGTACCGCGGGCGCCCCGATCCAGGTGCTGCATCGTCGGGCTGTCGCCCCGTGACGCCAACCGTGCCTCGCCAGGCGGTGGGGGCGGGCGACGCGGCGGCGGCGGCCGGCGGAGCCGGGACTGCGCGCGTCCCCCGGCTCAGCTACTTCTTCCCGGCGCATAACGAGGAGGCGAACCTCGAGCCGCTCGTCGCGGAGGCCCTTGAGACGCTCCCCGGCCTTGCCGACACGTTCGAGATCGTCATCGTCGACGACGGCTCGCGCGACGCGACGCCGGCCATCGCCGACCGCCTCGCCGACGACCATCCCGGGGTGGTTCGGGCCGTCCATACCGGCACGAACCTCGGTTACGGCGGTGCGTTGCGGACCGGTTTCCGCGCCGCTCGCTACGAGCTCATCGCGTTCACCGATGGGGACCGCCAGTTCCGCGTCGCCGACGTCGGGCGCCTGGTCGAGCGGATGGCGGCCGGGGACTCGCCCGACGTCGTGGTCGGCTATCGGATCCGGCGCGCCGACCCGATCGTCCGCACCGTCTACGCGCGCCTGTACAAGTTCGCCAACCTCGCCTGGTTCGGGTTGCGCGTCACGGACGTCGATTGCGCGTGCAAACTGTTCCGGCGCGACGCCCTCGAGGGCATTCGGGTCGAGTCAGGTGGTGCCTTCTTCTCCGCCGAGCTCCTCATCAAGCTCGGCGCGAGCGGGCGCCGGATCGTCGAGGTCGGCGTCCCGCACTACCCGCGAACGGCGGGCTCACCGACCGGCGCGAAAGTCTCGGTCATCTGGCGGGCGGTGAAGGATTTCTGGTCGCTGCGGCTGCGCATGTGGGCGAATGGCACCCGCGCCCTGCGCCGCGGCGCACCGATGCTCGGCTGAGGCGGCCCCTCGCCCGCCTCGCCCGTCCCCGCCCCGGCCCAGCCCGGCTGCCCTGCCCCGGCCCAGCCCGGCTGCCCTGCCCCGGCCCAGCCCGGCTCCCCAGCCCGTCCCCGCCCCCGGTCGACCGGCCCGGCCCCCGCGGAGGCTCCTCGCCCGTCGCTTGGTCGGACCATGCTCCCTAAGGGCCCGATCGG
>DASVZT010000101.1:0-8569 GCA_036391495.1 Candidatus Limnocylindrales bacterium | reverse complement strand
GGCGGTCTCTATTACTGGGCCGCCAAGCTCGCTCCCGAGAGCGGCCGCAACGGCGCGAAGTGGAGCTGGTTCGTCGGCTGGTTCAACCTGGTCGGCCAGGTCGCCGTCACGGCCGGCATCGACTTCGGCTTCGCGTTCTTCTTCAACGCGTTCCTCGACGTCCTGACGAACGGCGCCTTCGCCGCGACGCCGCCGAACACGATCCTCATCTTCGGCGCGGTCCTCATCGTCCACGCGCTGCTGAACACGTTCGGCATCCGCGTCGTCAAGATCCTCAACGACGTCTCCGTGTGGTGGCATCTCGCCGGCGTCGGAGTGATCTTCCTCGTTACCGTCGTGCTGAACCAGCACACCCGGACTGACCTCGGCACGGTCTTCTCGACCTTCGTCGACAACACCAACGGCTGCGCTGCGAACACACCGTGCGGCTGGCCCGGCCCGCTCGCCTTCGGGATCCCGCTCTACGTCATCCTCATCGGCCTGCTGAACGCCCAGTACACGCTGACGGGCCAGGACGCCTCGGCGCACATGTCCGAGGAGACGCACAACGCGTCGGAGGCGGCGCCGCGGGGCATCATCTGGTCCGTCATCATCTCGGTCATCGCCGGGTTCATCCTGCTCGTGTCGATGAATGTCGGCATCACGCCGGACAAGGTCTTCCCTGACGCGAACGGCGTGGCCAACCAGGTGAGCGGCTATGCGCACGCGCTGAACTCGCCGTTGGGCGTGCCGCCCGCGCAGATCTGGATCGACGCCGTCGGTCAGACCGGCGGCCTCTTCGTCCTGTTCCTCGTCTGCGGCGCGCAGTTCTACTGCGGCATGTCGTCCGTCACGGCGAACTCGCGGATGATCTACGCCTTCGCTCGCGACGGCGCCGTCCCCGGCAGCAGCTTCTGGCACCGCATCAACAAGCGGACGCGCACCCCCACCAACTCGATCTGGCTGGCGGCGGTCGGCGCGTTCCTCCTCGGCCTGCCCTACCTGTGGAGCCCGGTCGCGTACGCGGCGGTCACGTCGATCGCGGTCATCGGCCTCTACGTGGCGTACATCACCCCGGTCACGCTGCGGCTGCTCGCCGGCGACAAGTTCGTGCGGGGTCCGTGGCACCTGGGCCGCTGGAGCCGGCCGGTCGGCATCATCGCGACGATCTGGCTGGTGTTCATCTTCATCCTGTTCATGCTTCCGCAGGCTCTGCCGATCAACCTCTCGACGTTCAACTACACGCCGCTCGTCTTCCTGGTCGTCCTCGGCGGCGCTGCGCTCTGGTACGCGGTCTCGGCCAAGAACTGGTTCAAGGGACCGAAGGTCCAGGGTTCTGCGGAGGAGCTCCGGGCGATCGAGCAGGATCTCGAGCTGTCGTTCGAGGGCTGAGCCGGCGTCCTTCGGGACGCCAGCGTCCTTCGGGCGCGCCCGTCATCGAATCCGAAGGCCCCGGCGGCGTCGCTGCCGGGGCCTGTCGCTGCCTCGCGAGCCGGGTCGTTGCCGGGCGGGGCGCCGCTTGGCGGGGGCGCCGCCGATCAGTAGATCGTCGTGGTGTCCGGCGGGAACTCGAAGTCGAAAGCCGTCGGCGCCAGCGCCGCGTTCGGCTCGAACACGACCGCCTCGGCCTCGCGCGTTCGGCCGCCGGCGATCGACTCCACCAGCCGGAGGATGACGCCCGTGTCGCGATCGGCGTGGACGACGAGGTGGTAGTCCGGCCGGTCGGTCCACACCTCCGTACCGCGAGGGTGGTCGCACTCCAGGACGATCGTCTCGCGCCCGCCGATCGACGAGGTCCCTGCGACCCAGCAGCGGCCCGTCGCGAGGACGTTCTGACAGAAGCCGGCGGGATGGACGAACGTGTCGGGGAGCGTCTCCATCGGCAGGGCCGTCAGCGGCGTGTAGACCTTCGACGATCCGGGCAGATCCGGATCGGCCAACCCGGCCACCACCGCCCGTACCGGCCGCGTCGTCCCGAGGCGATGTCGCGCGGCGTAGGTCCGGACCGTCGTGCCGTCGGAGATCCAGATCTCGTAATCGGCCCGGGCGCCGCCCTGAGCGTGGACCTCCGTCGTCGTGACCTTGGCGTCGCCGGGGTGTCGAACGAGGGCCTCGATCGAGACGAGGCGCTCGCCGTCGGCCGTGGCGGTCCGCTGCTCGATCCGCATCCGGAGAGTGGAGAAGCGGAGCTCGGCGTCGCGCATGAACGTGAACAGGTCGGCAATCGTCGGCAGGCCCGACGCCAGGGCGACGATCTCGGCACGACGGCGCCGGTCACCGGAGTCCGCGGGGTGACCGTCGGCGCCGTGGCGTTCGGAGGGGGCGGGGAGTCGGGACGCTCGGTCCCACAGTCGTGCGGGCATGCCCCGATGCTAGCGGTATCCGGCGGGTGGCGCTACGCCTCCCGGCGCTACGGCGGTCGGCGCTACGCTCCCGGCGCTCGCGACCCGTGGCGCCCGCATACGCCCGCGCCCTCGGCGGGATGGCCCGGCGTAGACTCTGGAGGCGCCCTCCCCCGATCACCGCACACAGCCAGGAGCCGCACCGCCATGGCCGTCGACACCCCGGTCGCGAGGCCCGGAACCCGCCTCGAGAAGGACCCGCTGGGCTACCTCGAGGTCCCGGAGAGCGCCTACTACGGCGTCCAGGTCGCGCGCGCGATCGAGAACTTCCACATCTCCGGGATGCGCCCGAATCCCGCCCTCGTCCGTGCGGTCGTCCAGGTCAAGAAGGCGGCGGCCCGCGCGAACATGGCGACCGGCCGACTTCCGAAGGCCATCGGCGCGGCGATCGTCGAGGCGGCCGACGAGATCCTCCTGGCGACCGGTGGCGTCAAGCCGGGCGACGTCACGCCCGACGTCGAGGACGACGAACCGGGCCGGCCGACCGACCCCATGGGCCGCGCCTTCGACGCCGCGGCGCGGGCGAAGGGTGACGAGCTCGTCGCGAATTTCCGGGTCGACCCCTTCCAGGCCGGCGCGGGCACCTCCCACAACATGAACGCGAACGAGGTCCTCGCCAATCGCGCCATCGAGATCCTGTTCGCCCGGGGCATCGGCAGCGGGCGCCGGGGCGACTACGGCGTCGTCGGCCCGAACGACCACGTGAACATGGCGCAGTCGACGAACGACGTCTTCCCGACGTCGATGCGCATCGCCACGCTCGACCTCATCCGCGATCTCCGCCCGGCGATGGAGGAGCTCATCGCCGCGTTCGACGCCAAGGCGGTCGAGTTCGACGACGTCGTGAAATCGGGCCGGACGCACATGCAGGACGCCGTGCCGATCAGGCTCGGGCAGGAGCTCAGAGCCTACGCGATCACCCTGCGGCGCGGCCTGGAGCGGCTGGTCGCAGCGTCGACGTCGATCGAGGAGCAGAACATCGGGGCGACGGCGGTCGGCACCGGGCTCAACGCCGAGCCGGAGTACATCAGGCTCGTCATCGGCTTCCTGTCGGAGCAGACCGGCCACCAGCTTCGAACGGCCGAGCACCTCGTCCAGGCGACGCAGTCGATGCAGCCGATGCTCGAGGTGTCGGCGGCCCTGCGCGGGATCGCGGTCGATCTCATCAAGATCAGCGAGGACCTGCGGATCATGTCCTCGGGTCCCATGACGGGCTTCGCGGAGATCGTCCTGCCGGCGGTGCAGCCCGGCTCGTCGATCATGCCCGGCAAGGTCAACCCGGTCATGGCCGAGTGCCTGTCGATGGTCTGCTTCCACGTCATCGGCAACGACACGGCGGTCACCTGGGCGGCGTCCGCCGGGCAGCTCGAGCTCAACGTGATGATGCCGATGATCGCCCACGACACGCTCGAGTCCCTGACGATCCTCCGCAACATGACGCGATCGTTCGCCCGGTTCGCGGTCGAGGGGATCACCGTGAACCGCGAGCGCGCGGAGATGCTCATGGAGCGTTCGTCGGCGCTGGCGACGCCGCTGGCGCCGTATCTCGGCTACGCGCTGGCGGCCGACATCTCGAAGCAGGCAGTCCGCGAAGGCAGGACGATCCGCGAGATCGTCGTCGAGCGGGGCATCTTCACGGCCGAAGAGCTCGACCAGCTGCTGGCGCCGAAGGAGCTGACGGAGCCGGGCGTCGCGGGCGGGATGCGCTTCGAGCCGAAGATGCCGGAGGGCTACAAGCGGCCGACGGGGCCGGTCGGCGCGGGGGGCTGACGTCCGCGAGGTCGTCCTGGGACGACTCGTGACCGATGGCCTGCACGTCCGGGCCCCATGTCAGGGGCTTCGGCACGAGGGGCGGGACGTAGCATTGGCAGGCTCGGTCTGCGGAAGGGGTTGACCGCGCCGCCGGCGTCGGAACGCCCGCGGCCGGAACGATGCCGCCTCCCCGACCGACGGAGTGGAGGGGCGACGCGCCCGCATGTCCGAACACGAGCCGACACCGTCGGACGCGGTCGCCGGATCGCGGCTTGGGAGGCGCCACGGCGAGCAGCCACGCCACGGCGAGCAGCCGCGCCACGGTGATCAGAGGCGCCACGGTGATCAGAGGCGCCACGGCGAGCCGCCCCCGGGCGCGCTGACCGACCTGCGCAGCCTCAAGTATCTCGGCGTCTTCCTCCCGATCCTGTTCCTCGTCGGGGTCGAGTCGTTCCGCTTCTTCGCGATCGAGGAGGACAGCCTCCACCGCGCGGAGAACGTCGCGCTCGCGGTCGTGATCGGGATGGCGGTCGTGGTCTTCGCGCTCGTCATGTTCTACCTGATCGAGCGTGCACAGCGCCAGGTCATCCGCCAGAACCGCGAGCTGGCCGCCGTCAACGCGGTTTCGACGGCCGTCCAGGGGGAGCTCGGCGTCGAGCAGATCATCGACTCGGCCCTGCAGACGATGGCGGCAGCGACAGGCGCCACCGACGCGTCGGTCACCGTCTTCGCCCGCGAGGGGGTCAAGGAGCCAGGGATCGAGCGGGCGCTGTCGCGCGGCGGACACGAAGCGTTCGGCTCGAGCATCGATGGCATCCCGCACCTGATCGACGTCCCGCTCTCGGCGGGGACGACCGTCCTCGGCCGGTTGCGTCTCCACCTCCCGCCCCAGGCGCGCGAGCCCGACCTCCTGGCGTCGGCGACGCTCCAGAACATCGGCCACCAGCTCGCGTGCGCGATCCAGATCGGCCAGCTCGTCGCCGATCTGCAGCGCCGCAAGAACGAGGGCCACGGCCTGTACGACATCCTGCTGCGGATCTCGAGCCAGGGACCGCTGGTCGAGACGCTCACCGCCGTCGCCCGTCACGCCTGCGATCTCGCGAACGCTGACGAGGCCGAGATCCGCCTGAGCGGCTCGACGACGGCCGAGCTCGGTCTCGTCCCGCCACAGCCCGACGGCATCTACCCCGTCCGCGCGCACGAGGCGGCCGACGGGATCGAGGTCGATGCCGGGCCGGCGGCCCTGTTCGTCGACCGGCGGACGGTGCGGATCGCGAATACGGTCGAGCTGCCCCTCGGCCGCCCCGACGCCCAGTTCGGCGACCTGTGGGTCGCCCGGCGTTCGGGTCCCGCGTTCACCGGTCGTGACCGCGGCTTCATCCAGACGCTCGCGGAGCTCGCCTCGATCGCCATCGCGAGCGCGCGGATGCGCGAGAGCGAGCAGCAGGCCGCGATCATCGCCGAGCGCGAGAGGATCGCCCGCGAGATGCACGACAGTCTTGCCCAGGTTCTCGGCGTGACACACCTGCGGCTCATCGCGCTGCAGGCGAAGACGGCGGCGATGACCCCGGCGGGGGCCGATGCCGCGACACTCGCCGCGCATGCCGGCGTCGCGCCTGCCCAGGCCGCGGCCATCCGCTCGGAGCTCGACGAGCTGGCCGAGCTGACCGAGGAGGCCTACCGTGACGTCCGCGAGGCGATCCTCGGGCTGCGTGAGGGCGCCCGGGTCGACCGCAGTCTGACCGACGGCCTGCGCGCGTTCCTGGAGAAGTACTCGCACCAGTCGGGCATCCCGACCACGCTCGAGAACACGCTCGACGACGAGCCACTGCTCTCGCCCCGGGCCGAGGTCCAGGTCATCCGCGTCATCCAGGAGGCGCTGACGAACGTCCGAAAGCACTCCGGCGCGTCGACGGCCGTCGTGCGAATCTCGAACGGCGACGACTGGACGACGTTCACGATCGAAGACGACGGCCGTGGCTTCGACCTCGGTGGGACGCTGCTCGACCGCGACTCGGGCTTCGGGCTGCACACGATGCGCGAGCGCATGGAGCTGGCCGGCGGGACGCTCGACATCGACTCCGCGCGCGGACGGGGCACGCGCGTGATCGCCCGGCTTCCCGCGGTGTCGATGGCGGCCGGCTCGGACGGCGCTGCCGATGGACGTGGAGTCGCGCAACCGGCCTGAGGTGTGGCCGTTCGCCCCGACGTCCGCTACTCTGCCGCCGTGACCAGCCCCAACGCGCCGGACCGCACCCGCATCCTCCTCGTCGACGACCAGCCGCTGTTCCGTCGGGCGATCGCGACGCTCATCGGGGAGCAGCCCGACTTCCAGGTCATCGGCGAGGCCGAGAACGGCCTCGAGGGTGTCGAGAAGGCGCGCGAGCTTCGGCCCGACCTGGTCGTCATGGACGTCGAGATGCCCGTCATGACCGGTGTCGAGGCGGTGCGTCTCATCCGCGACCAGCTGCCCGGCATCAAGGTCGTGATGCTCACCGTTTCTGAGGCGGACGAGTACCTGTTCGACGCCATCCGCTTCGGCGCGCACGGCTACCTGCTGAAGGACCTGCGGCCGGAGCAGCTGTACGAGATGCTGCGGTCGGTCATTCGCAACGAGACGCCGCTGTCGCCGGCCATCGCGGGGCGGTTGCTCGCCGAGTTCAGGGCCGCGGGACGGGGTGGGGGCATGTTCGGTGCGGGGCTGGGGAGCGCGTCGAGCGTGTCCGCGGGCGCCGTCCGGGCGGCCGCGCCGCGCGAGCCCGAGGGGCCCGGCCTGACACGTCGCGAGATCGAGATCCTCCAGCTCGTCGCCGACGGCCTTTCGAACAAGGAGATCGGCGGGAAGCTGTCGATCACCGAGGGCACGGTCAAGAATCACGTCCACAACGCCCTCGAGAAGCTGCAGCTCGAGAACCGCATCCAGGCCGCCGCGTACGTGGTGCGCCAGGGACTGGGTCACCGCCCGGGCTGACGACGCGGCCGGCGCCCGCCCGACACATGGCATATGCCACACCGGCCGATGCGCTGTGCCGGTTCGGGGATGGCGCGCCGACTGCCGTCCCCGGCAGGATTCGGGTCGCAGGGGCGCGATCAGCCGTCGCACGGCCAGACAGTGGCGAGGGGATATGGACGGGCAGACGATCCACGCCACCGTCCTCATCCTCTATACGCATCCGCTCCTCGGCCTCGGCCTGCAGAAGCTCCTCGCCTCCGAGCCCGACCTCGACGTGACCGCGCTCGAAGCCCACGAGCCCTCGACCGCCGAGGCCGCCCTCGCGAACCGCCCCGACATCGTGATCGTCGAGCGTGGCGAAGGCGTCGACTGTGCGGACGTCCTGCATTCGGTGCCGGACGCACTGGTCATCGACGTCGGCATGGACTCCGGCCCAAGCTACGCGGTGCACCGCGATCCGATCTGCCCCAAGGCCGACGGCATCCTCGACGCGATCCGCAAGCTTCGCCTTCGAACGGGGGCGGCCCTCGGCATTCTGGGCGCGATCGCCATCGCCTCGATCTCCTGAGGGCGTTCGCGTTCGGCTACCCTCCCGGGGTGACCGACACGGAGATGCCGCTCCTCACCCGGCGCGCATTCGTCGCCGGCGTCACCGCCTTGGGAACCGTGGGCCTCGCCGGCGCACCGATCCTGGCGCTGGCGGGCTGCTCGGTCGGTGTGCCGCCCTCGCCCCGGCCGCCGAACGTGTGGGCCCCGGTCTCGATCGCCGGCCTCCAGCCCGGCGCCCCGCGGTGGGTGGAGTTCGACACCGCGGGCCTCCCGATCGATGCCTCGGCGGTCGGCACGGCCTCGAGCACGATCCCTGCCGTCTCCCCGGCCCAGCCCCAGGGCACGCCCGCCGACACCCTCGCGTCCACCATGGGCGCCGCATGGCTCGTCAAGGAGCTGGACGGCAGCGTCGTCGCCTTCATCCCGTTCTGCACGCATCAGCTCTGCCTGTACGACTGGGACGGCGCCGAGAGCGACTTCCACTGCCGCTGCCACGAGGGCCGCTTCGATCTCCAAGGCAACGTGACGAAGGGGCCGCCACCGCGGCCGCTCTGGCGCGCCGAGACACGCCCGACGGGTGATCCGGCCGTGATCGAGCTCGGCTGGTACCGCAAACCCTGACCGACCGGTCCCGGTCCAAGGCGGCGGCGTCCTCGCCAGGAGCAGATTCGAGCGATTCGGGCCGTTTTCCCCGTTCGATATAGCCCGATCGAGTGGTACAGGCGACCGGCCGCCGCGTGTGCGCCCGCCCGTGTACCCGATTCCTACCCTCCGGCGGATGGGTTCGGGCGTGTTCGGCCCCGAGACTTCAGCGCAGGGGTTCCAGGCCTCTGTCCTGCTCTTCTCGCCCCTTCCGACGGGGCAAAGGCCTGGGGCTCCTCAACAAGCGTCCCCGCAGCTGAGCGGAGTCGCGAAAAGGAAGGGATTCGCGATG
>DASVZT010000100.1:0-13498 GCA_036391495.1 Candidatus Limnocylindrales bacterium | reverse complement strand
AGACGGGCGAGCGGGGGGTCGGCAGGCGGACCCGACGCAGGGGCCGTGGACCGGAAGGGGACGAGACCGTCGTCGTCCGCGACCCAGAGGAGGGCCAGCCACCAGTCGTCGACGAGGCGCACGTCGGAGATGCCCGCCCTGAGGATGCCGCGCGGGGTGCGGACGGGACGCTCGGGGACATGGGACGGCGACGGGATGGCGACGCGCTCGCTCATCCCGGCCCGGTCGCGGGCCCTGCGGGCGCGGACTCGTCGGCCACCGACCCCTCGGCCGCAGAAGCCTCGACCGCAGAAGCCTCGGCCGCCGAGGCAGCCGGCACCACGGGGAGCTCGCCGCGGGCGAGAGCGGCCTCGCGCTCGAGCCGGAGGATCTCGAGACGCACCGAGTCGGGCGGCGGCGCGAGCGCTCCCTCCGGGGCGCGGGGCGCCGTCACGTCGTCGGAGACCTCGCCGCTGATCCACGCCAGGAGGCGGCTGCGCCGGACGGGCTTCGACCGGACGATCGCCTCCGGCGAGATCGTCGTCACACCGGGGATCGGCGCGTCGGTCGCGACGGCCACGAGCGTCGCGGCGCAGGTCGGACAGGCCGTGGCGGCCGGATCGGGCAGGGGCGACGAGCACCACGGGCAGCGCGCGACGACCTCCTCCATCGTCCCCTCCCCGCGCCCTCTACTCCCACTCGATCGTGGCGGGCGGCTTCGAGCTGATGTCGTACACGACCCGGTTGACGCCCGGGACCTCGTTGACGATGCGCGACGAGATCCGGCCGAGCACGTCGTACGGCAGCTTGGCCCAATCCGCGGTCATGCCGTCGTCGGATGTGACCGCGCGGATCGCCACGACGTTCGCGTATGTCCGGCCGTCGCCCATGACGCCGACCGATCGGACGGGAGTCAGGATCGCGAACGACTGCCAGAGCGTGCGGTACAGGCCGGCGGCCTTGATCTCGTCGATGACGACCCAGTCCGCTTCGCGAAGCGTGTCGAGCCGTTCGGCGGTCACCTCGCCGATGATGCGGATCGCCAGGCCCGGGCCGGGGAACGGCTGTCGCAGCACCATCGACTCCGGCAGCCCGAGCTCGAGCCCGACGCGCCTCACCTCGTCCTTGAAGAGGTAGCGCAGCGGTTCGATGAGCTTGAAGCGCAGGTCGATGGGCAGGCCGCCGACGTTGTGGTGCGTCTTGATCTTCTGGGCGGCCTTCGTCTCGGCCGTCGCCGACTCGATGACGTCGGGATAGAGCGTCCCCTGCGTCAGGAAATCGATCCGCCCGGAGTCGCTGGTCAGCCGGGCCGCCTCTTCCTCGAAGACCGCGATGAACTCGGCGCCGATGATCTTGCGCTTCTGCTCCGGGTCCTCGATGCCGGTCAGTCGGGCCAGGAAGCGCTCGCGCGCATCGACCATGACGAGGCGCATCCCGAGGTTCTTCTCGAAGACGTCGCGCAGGAGCTCCGACTCCTTCTTCCGCATGAGCCCGTGATCGACGTAGATGCACGTGAGGCGATCGCCGACGGCTCGATGGACGAGCGCGGCCGCAACGGCCGAGTCGACGCCGCCGGACAGCGCGCAGATGACGAGCCCGTCCGACCCGGTCGCGCGGGCGTGGACGTCGACCCGGGTCCGGATCTCCGCGACGGTCGATTCGATGAAGTTCGCCGGCGTCCACGTCGGGCGGGCGCCCGCGATGCCGAGGACGAAATTGCGCAGGATGTCCGTCCCGCGCGGGGTATGGACGACTTCGGGATGGAACTGGATGCCGTAGAGGCCGCGCGCCGGATCGGCCAGCCCGGCGAAGGGGGTCGAGTCGGTCTGGGCTGTCGGGACGAAGCCGGCAGGGGGGCGGACGATCGAGTCCCCGTGGCTCATCCAGACGGGCTGCTCACGCTCGAGCCCTCGGAAGAGGCCGTCCTCGTTGGTGATCGTGACGGTCGCCGGGCCGTACTCCCGACGGGCCGCCGGCACGACGTCGCCGCCGAGCTCGTGCGCCATGAGCTGGAGCCCGTAGCAGATGCCGAGGACCGGGATGCGTCCCGTCCAGACGCCGGGGTCGCAGCGCGGGGCGTCGGCGCCGTAGACGCTCGATGGTCCGCCCGAGAGCACGACGGCGACCGGCCGCCGGCGTTCGATCTCCGACCAGGGCGTGTCGTGCGGCAGAAGCTCCGAGTAGACGTTCAGCTCGCGAATGCGCCGCGCGATCAGCTGGGCGTACTGGCTGCCGAAGTCGAGGACGACGACGGTATCCGGCTCGCTCGCCGACGACTCACCACGCGGGACGGCCGCGCCGGGCCGATCCTGGGGATGACGGTCCGGCGGGGGCGCGTTGAGCGCCGCTTCGAGATAGGCCTCGACCTCGGCGTCATCGGGGGCGAGCACGCGGTGGCCGGCGTTCGCGGCGTCGCCGTGGACGGTCTTGCCGCGCTCGGGCCGCGCGTCGGGTGCCGGGTCAGCTCGCGGGTCGGGGCTGGCCTGGGGCGGCGCGTCGGGTCTCGGGTCGGGCCTGGAGTCGATCTCGCCTCTCCTCTGCGCGTCGCGAGCAGTCGGCCGCGGTCGCGAGGGGTCCGCGGCGGTCCGTCGGTGGTCCGTCGGTGGCGCCAGTCTACCCGCCACGCGACAGCCGCCGATGCATTCCTGCGGCCGTCCCAGACGGCCGTCGATCAGTCCTGGTTCCGCATCGCCTCCGCGGCGACGGCGAAGTAGTCGTCCATGCGCTCGACCAGGTCGGCCGCGAGCCCATCCTCGGCGGCGACGGTGCGCATGGCCGCCCGCATGCTCGCGAGCCAGCGGTCGCGCTCGTCGGGGCCGATCTCGAAGGCGAAATGACGACCGCGGAGGCGCGGATGACCGCGCTCGTCCGAATAGGTCGTCGGGCCGCCCCAGTACTGGGCGAGGAAGAGCGTCAGGCGTCGGCGCGCACCGGCCAGGTCGTCCCGCGCCGGATAGAGCCGGAGCAGGACAGGATCCGACTCGACGCCCGCGTAGAAGCGATCGACCAGCCGTTCGAAGAACCGCATGCCACCGACGGCGTCGAACAAGGTCGGCGCCTCGGCGAGTCCGGACGAGTCCCCGGCCGGAGCATCCTCGGTCATGGATCGAGTCTAGGCGCCCGAGGAGGGCCGTGTCGGCCCGTCGCGCGGGGCCTGGGGCTGTCGTCGCGCGGGGCCTGGGGCTGTCGTCGGCGGCTCCCGCGGGGCCTGTGGCTGATGGTCGCGCGGGGCCTGGGGCTGTCGTCGCGGGCTGGTGTGGCCTTCTGCGCCGTCATGTCGGCCCCACCGACACTCGTGCGGCAAGCTGGCGGTCAAGCGCTGCGGAGCCCCGGTGAGCCCGATGGCGAAGATGGCTCCCACGCACGACAACTCGGCGGCCACGCACGGTTGCGGTCGGGACGGCGTCGCCGGCGTCCGCCGAGGACCGCTTGAGGCCTGACTAGAGCCGGATATGTCAGTGTGGCCGACATCGGCGACGCCAAGCTCGGCGCCGCGCCGACCGGCCCCTGATCCGGTCTCTTCCCGGCTACGCCAGCCCCTTCCCGGCTACGCCAGCCCCTTTCCGGCGACGCGGCCTCGGAGGCTACCGGCCCTTCTGCCAGGACTTCCCCTCGGTCTGCACCGACGGCGCGTAGACCATCTCGACCCGCTGCATCTCGCGGATGTCGCGGGCACCCAGCGCCGCCATCGACTGCCGCAGCGCCCCGACGAGGTTTTCGGACCCATCCGTCACGTGGGCGGGCCCGAAGAGGATCCGCTCCAGCGTTCCGACCGTCCCGACCTTGATGCGCGTGCCGCGCGGCAGCGTCGGCGAAGGAGCGGCCATCCCCCAGTTCGTGCCGCGACCAGGGGCCTCGGCGGAGCGTGCCAGAGGCGAGCCCAGCATGACCGCGTCGGCGCCGGCGGCGACGGCCTTGGCGATCTCGCCGCCGCGACGCATCCCACCGTCGGCGACGACCGGCACGTACCGCCCCGTCTCCGCGAGGTAGGCATCCCGGGCGGCCGCGACGTCGCTGACGGCGGTCACCTGCGGCACGCCGATCCCAAGAACCTCGCGCGTCGTGCAGGCCGCGCCGGGCCCGACCCCGACGAAGACCGCCGCGGCACCCTGCTCCATCAGCGCGAAGGCCGCTTCGGCGTTCGTCGTGTTCCCGACCGCGACAGGGATCGGCATGAAGCGCGTGAAGTCGCCCAGCTCCAGGGGGTCGTAGCCGGAGGCGAGGTGGCGCGCGCTGCTGACCTGAGACTGCACGAGGAACAGGTCCGCGCCGTGCTCGGCGCAGAACGGTCCGAACCGCCGCGCCGCCCCGGGCGTCGCGGCGACCGCCACCTTCGAGCCCGCCGCGTGGATCTCCTCGATCCGGCGGGCGACCAGCTCCTCCCGGATCGGCGCCGCGTACGCGGCGGACAGGATGTCCTGGACCTGGTCGTCGGGCGCCGACGCGATCCGCACCAGCACCTCGTCCGGATCGTCGTAGCGCGCCTGGACGCCCTCCAGGTTGAGGACCGCGAGGCCACCGAGCCGGGCGAGCGCGCCCGCGAAGCCGACGTCCACGACGGCGTCCATGGCGGCGGCAAGTACGGGGATCGCCAGGGGGATGCCCGCGAATGTCTGGGCCAGGTCGACGTCGCCGGGCTCGACCGTGTTGATCCCGGGGGCGAGGGAGACGTCCTCGAATCCATAGGTGGGACGGATCGAATCGACCTTCGAGCGGAAGACGCGCCGGGTGGCAGCCGCGCTCGTGCGGGTGGCAGCCGCGCTCGCGGTCATCGACGGGACGCCTGGTGCCTGCTGCAACTCGTCCTCCTCGCGGGAACAGGGTTGCGCGCCAGTCTACCTCACCGCGTGACCCGCTCCCCCGACAGCGTCAGCTCGAACCAGCGCGCGCGCACGGGGTCGGCCAGGTTCTCGGCGATCCTCCGGATCGCCTCCCGGTAGCCGGGCCAGACCGCCGCGTCGAGCGCACGCTCGACAGACAGCCACCGCGCATGGTCATGCTCGTGGGAGAGGGCGGGCTCGACACCAGGTCGAGTGCGGACGGCGAAGACGGCGCTCGACACGATCGCGTCGTATGTCGGCTCGTGGAACTGGTTGACGAGGTCCAGGTCGTAGAAGGCCTCGATCGACTCGGGCCCGATGCCGGTCTCCTCGACGAGCTCGCGAAGCGCTCCGGCCGACACCCGTTCGTCCGGCTCGAGCGAGCCGGAGACGCACTGCCAGAAGCCCGGCAGGATGCGGCCCGGCGACCGGCGGAGAAGGAGGATCTCGAGGTCGGTCCCGGCGCTGTCGACCGCGCGAGCCGGTGCGTCGTCCTGCGGCCGGCGGAAGACCCAGCAGTCGACGAGATCCGGCCGGAAGCTCACGCTGGCACGGGCGACGATGACGCCACGGGCGACGATGGCGCCACGGGCAATCGGACCGACGCGGTCCACACGGGCGACGATGGCGCCACGGGCAGCCGGGCCGGCACGGTCCGCATCCGCGACGACCGGACTACAGGCGTTCGAACCGCTCGACGGGCAGGACGAAGACGGTCGCGCCGCCGACCTCGACCTCGAGCGGATACGGCATGAAGAACTCGCCCGGCTCCATGATCGGCGGCATAGGGTTGACCACCTGCGTCCGTGCGTGACAGCTGTCGCGGACGATCGACACCACGTCGTCCACGCGGCCGTCCTCGACGCCGACCAGGACCGTGGCGTTCGACTGGCGGAGGAATCCGCCCGACGAATGGAGCCGCGTCGTCCGGAAGTCGCGCTCGAGGAGCGCGTCGACGAGCGGGCCCGCATCCTCGTTGTGCACGATCGCGACGACGAGCTTCACGGCCGGAGTATAGGCAGGCCAGCGTCGGCCACGACAGGGTGCTGTCCGACGCGGGGTGCGCGGCGTACGATGCGACTCCGCGGGTGAGGGGGCGGGATGAACCAGGAGGGACGCGTGGTCACCGAACGACCGGGAAGCGTTGCACAGCTCGAGGCGCTGTCCGACGCCGCTGCCGCGCTCGCCCGCGCCTCGGACGTCGACGCCGCCGTATCGGCGATCCTCGAGGCGGCGACGCGCGGGACGGGGGCGGTCGCCGGCGCCATCTTCCTGCGCAATCCCGATGGGGACGACCTGTACATGGGCGCGAACGTCGGGCTCGATGCGGACGCCGTCGCGCAATTCGAAGCCGACGTGGCCGATCCGAACCATCCCGTGGCTGCCGCGGCGCGAGACGTCTCGGCGGTGTTCGGGCGCGCGGCGGTCGGGGCGGTCCCGGTACCAGGGATCGCGACCGCAGCCGACATCCCGCTCGTGGTCGCCCGCGACGGCCTCGACGTCGCCCTCGGCGTCGTCTCCTTCGCCTGGCTCGGCGACGCTGCGCTCGGCGCTGCAGACGAGCGCGTCCTGCGGGCCTCGGCCGACCTCATCGCGGCCGCGGTCGATCGCGCGCATCTCGCCGCCACGCTCGCCGAGCAGACCGAGTGGCACGAGCGCACGGCGCACACCGACCCGCTGACCGGACTGGCGAACAGTCGGACCTTCGATCGCGTCCTGGAGCTCGAGCTGGTCAGGGCGGGACGCCAGGGCGGGGAGGTGTCGGTCGCGATCTTCGACGTCGACGATTTCGCCGCGCTCAACGCCTCGGCCGGCCACGGGGCGGGCGACGAGGTGCTCCGCCGGATCGCGGTCGCCCTCGCCGAGAGCGTCCGGCTCGTCGACACCGTCGCGCGCCACGGCCCGGACGAGTTCATCGTGGTCGCACCGGGCTCAGCAGGTGCGACGGTCGCCCGCCGGGTGCTCGACGCCGTGGAGGCCGGAGGCGGATCGCAGGGCCGCAGAGTCACCGTCTGCGCCGGTGTCGCCCACTTCCCGGCGGACGGGGCCAGTGGCGCCGAGCTGATCGCCGCTGCGGAAGGCGCGTTGGCTCGGGCCAAGGCGTCGGGGCCCGGGGCGCTCGCGACGGCCTAGGGCAATCCACCCAGGGGACCGCCGAGCCTCTCGCGAGGATCAGACCGCGAGCCCCCGCGCGCGGACGGCGGCCAGCACACCGGCCGCGACGGCCTCTTCCCCCTCGGAGGCGTCCACGATGACCCAGCGGTGGGGCTCTTCCGAGGCGAGCTGGAGGAACCCACGCCTGACGCGCTCGTGGAAGGCGATGTCGAAGGCAGCCTCGAACCGCAGGTGCTCGTCGCCGACCTTGCGGGCAAGCCCGGTCTCGACCGGCAGGTCGAGCAGGATCGTCAGGTCGGGGGCGAGGCCGTCGGTAGCGAACCTCCCGATCGCCCGGAGCATCTCGACCGGCTGCTGCGACCCGTATCCCTGGTAGGCGAGGGTCGAGTCGGCGTAGCGCGCGACGACCACCGTCTCGCCCCGAGCCAGCGCCGGCGCCACCACGTCGTCCACGTGCTGGGCGCGAGCCGCGTTGAAGAGCAGGACGTCCGTTCGTGGTCCGATCGGCACGGCGACCGGGTCGGCGTGCAGGAGGAGGTCGCGGATCCGCTCTCCGGCCGCGGTCCCGCCGGGCTCGCGAGAGAGGCGCACCGGCACGCCGGCAGCCTCCAGGGCACGCACGAGCCGCTCGGCCTGCGACGTCTTGCCGCTGCCGTCGGGGCCCTCGATCGTGATGAAGAGGCCGCGCCGGCCGCGGTCGACGTCCACCGTCCGTTCGCTCACATCGCGAGTGTATCGACCGCCTCACCTCGCGGCGGCCGATGCTACGCTTCGCTCCCGCATGAGAGACCTCACCGAGCGCGCGCTCGACACTGCCGCCGCGCGTGGCGCGGCCTACGCCGACGTCCGCGTCGTGGATCGCGCCGAAGAGGAGGTCGTCGTCCGGAGCGGCCGCGTCGAAGCCGTGGCCTCGAGCGAGACCGAGGGATTCGGGGTCCGGGTCCTCGTCGACGGCGCCTGGGGGTTCGCGAGCTCCGGGCGACTCGACCTGTCGGAGGCCGATCGCGTCGCCGCCGAGGCCGTCCGGATCGCCCGCGCGTCGGCGTCCGCTCTCCGTCGACCGGTCGTCCTCGACGATCGCCCTGTCGCACGCGGTCGCTACGAGACGCAGGTCGACGTCGACCCGTTCGCGCTCCCCGTCGAGCAGAAGATCGACGACCTCCTCGCGGCCGACGCCGAGATGAACCGGGTCGGCGGCATCACCTACACGGAGGCCACCTACGCCGCGCAGCGCGACCGCAAGACATTCGCGGCCAGTGACGGCAGCTACGTCGAGCAGGTCATCACGCAGGTCGGCTCCGGGATGGAGGCAAACGCCGTCAGCGGCGACGAGCATCAGCGACGCAGCTTCCCGATGGACACGGGCTCGTGGCGCTCGGCGGGCTACGAGCACGTGCGCGGACTCGGGCTGCGCCAGAACGCCGAGCGGATCGCGACCGAGGCCGTCGCACTCCTGACCGCGCCGCAGTGCCCCCCGGGCCGGCGGACGATCGTGCTCGACCCGTCGCAGCTCTATCTCCAGGTCCACGAGAGCTGCGGTCACCCGACCGAGCTCGACCGTGTCTTCGGGACCGAGGCCTCGTACGCCGGGACCAGCTTCCTGACCGTCGACAAGCTCGAGTCCGGCTTCCGGTATGGCTCGGATCTCGTGACGATCGTCGCCGACGCGACGGAGCCCGGCGGTCTCGGGACGTTCGGCTGGGATGACGAGGGCGTCGCGGCCCAGCGCGTCCCGCTCGTCCAGGACGGCCTCTTCGTCGGGTATCTCTCCTCCCGGGAAACGGCGCCGCGGATCGGCCGCCGGAGCGGCGGAGCGATGCGCGCCGATGGCTGGAACCGCATCCCGATCATCCGGATGACGAACGTGAGCCTCGTGCCGCGCGAGGGGATGAGCCTCGAGGACATCGTCGCGGACACGGACGACGGTCTCTACCTCGTGACGAACCGCAGCTGGTCCATCGACGACCGGCGGCTCAACTTCCAGTTCGCGACGGAGCTCGCGTACGAGATCAAGGGCGGCAAGCTCGGGCGGATGCTGCGGAACCCGACCTATACCGGGATCACGTACGAGTTCTGGCGTTCGTGCGACGCGGTCGCGGACGCGAGCACGTACGCCATGTACGGGACGCCGAATTGCGGCAAGGGCGAGCCGGGGCAGGTGGGGCACGTCGGGCACGGCGTCAGCGGGGCGCGGTTCCGGGACGTCCAGGTCGGCGTCGGGAAGTGGACGTCATGAGCGGACGTCCCGGGGAGCGCCGCGATGCCGCGGAGGCGCGGAGTCCCGGGGAGCGCCGCGATGCCGCCGGCTGGCTCGACGTGGCCGAGCGTGCGATCGAATTTGCCCGCGCAGCCGGGGCGGACCAGGCGGAGGCCCTGGTCATGGCCGGCGACAGCGCGCTGACGCGCTTCGCCAACAGCGAGATCCACCAGAACGTCGCCGAGTCCAGCGCGACCGTCAACCTCCGGGTGGTCCTCGGCAAGCGGATCGCGGTCGTGTCGACGGGACGGACGGACGACGCGTCGCTGCGCCGGCTGGCCGAGCGCGGGACACAGCTGGCACAGTTCGTCGAGCCGTTCGACGAGTTCGAGTCCCTCCCGGCACCCACGCCGATCCCCGGGATCTCCGGTGCGTACGCGGCGGCCACGGCCGAGGCGACGCCAGAGCTGCGCGCGGAGGCGGCACGGAACGTCATTGCCGAGGCGGACGAGGCCGGCGTCGTGTCGTACGGCTCGTTCACGACCGGGGTCGAATGGACCGCCGTGGCCAACACGCTCGGCGTCCGCGCCGCCGAGGCGCGGTCCCGGGCACATCTGCTGACCGTCGCCATGGGACCGGACGACGGGACGGGCTACGCCGAGGCCGCTTCGGTCGACGTCGGCGCGATCGATCCGCGAGCCCTCGGCCGGGAGGCGGCCTCCACGGCGCGGGCCTCGGGCCACCCGATCGAGCTTCCACCCGGCGACTACCCCGTGGTCCTCGGCGAATACGCCGTCGTCGACGTCCTCGACTACCTCGGCGACCTCGGCTTCTCGGCGCTCGCCGTCCAGCAGGGCCGGTCCTTCTACGAGCCCGGCAAGCGGGTCGGCTCGGAGCTCGTCACGGTCTGGGACGACGCGACCGACCCGGCCGGCGCGCCCGCGGCCTTCGACTACGAGGGCGTCGGCAAGCAGCGCGTCCCGCTGCTCGAGGCAGGCGTCTGCCGCGAGATCGTCTTCGACGCCCAGACCGCGGCGGCGGCCGGACGGACGTCGACCGGCCACGCGCTGCCTGCACCGAACGTCTGGGGGCCGATGCCGCTGAACCAGGTGATCTCGGCGGGGACCGCGACACGCGAGGATCTCCTCGGCGGGCTCGACCGCGGCCTGCTCGTCACGCGCTTCTGGTACACCAACCCCGTCCACCAGAAGCTCGTCGTCATGACCGGCATGACCCGCGACGGGACGTTCCTCGTCGAGGGCGGTCGGATCGTGGGGCCGGTGCGGAACCTGCGCTTCACGCAGAGCTATCTCGATGCGATCGCCGCGGTCTCGGCGGTCGGGCGCGATCGGAAGGCGCTCGTCGGGATGCTCGGGACATGCGTCGTGCCGGCGCTCCGGGTCGACTCGTTCACCTTCACCGGCGTCTCGGAGGGCTAGCCGCCTCCCCGCGATCCGGTCAGCCCGATCCAGGACCGCGGAGGCGGCGCGGAAGGTCGTGCGGGGCCACGCGGCGCAGCAGCCAGACGCCGAGGACGAGGGCGCCGACCGCGGGCACGAGCACCCACGCGATCAGCGCGACGATCAGGAGCAGCGTCGCCGCCAGCACCGTGGCGACGCTGTCCTGGACGACGCCGCCCTCGAGGGTGTCGTGCGCGGCCCGGAGCTCCGCGGCGAGGCGGGTGAACGAGGCGGCCGACGCCCGCAGCGTCACGGCGTTCGGTGTCAGCCCGTTCGCGAGACCGCGCAGCTGGGGTCCGAGGTCCTTGAGATCTGCCGACAGCTGGACGAACTGCGTGCCGGCATCGACCAGCGGTTGTGAGCCCAGGATGGAGAACGACTGGAGCGTCTCGCCCATCCGGCCCAGCGTCGGCCCGGTCCTGTCGACCGTGTCGGCCAGCCCGCTGACGGACGGCATCGTCGTCTCGATCGTCGTCGCCGCCCCGCGGCTCGTCGTGGCGGCGTCGTCCATGGCCTGCGCGGTGATGTCGATGGTGGCAGCGATCGCGTTGACGTGCGGCAGGACGTCCGCCCCCGCGAGGACCATGCGCGCCAGGAGCACGGCAGCGACGAGGAGCCCGAGCGCGCCGAGGACGCAGCCGACCAGCCCGTACAGGATCAGGCCGCGCCCGAGCCGCCGCGCCCCGGAATGGAATTCGGACGCCGGCGCCGTGACGCGGACGCCCTCGATCTCGATCGACTCGACGGTCGGCCCGTCGCGGCGGGGAGCCTCGGGGTCGGCGTCAGTCACGACCGTGCCCGACGGGGAGCCCGGGGATCGGAGCCGGGAACCACATCCGCGCCTCGGTCTTGCCCAATCTCGGCCGTCACGGTCCTTATGCGAGTCGCCCCCTCCCCGGCGGCCGTCGACCGGCCGGTTCAGAGCCCCGAGATGGCTCCGGACCCTCCTCGACGACGAATCCCGCAGCGGACAGGCTGCCGATCCGCGAAGGTCGAATCGGCCGACGAGAGGCAGGCTTGACGTCCGCGCCGCCAGTCGCATAGACGGGGCTGTCGCCGAGATTACGCAAGAGGCGCTGCTCTGAGTTGTGTGGCCGGCCTGCCGCGCTCACCGCCAGGCGGCGCGCGCCTGGTCCGGGTAGAGGCGGACCCGGCGGTACGGCTCGCGGCCGCGCGAGCGCGACACGATGTTCGCCCGCTCCGCCATCTGGTGCTGCAGGCGCCGGATGTAGGCGTTCTGCGGCGAGAGCTCCACGGCCTGGGACCGTTCGAGCACGAGGTCGATCGCCTCCTCGGTCTCGCGCAGCGCCGCCTCGCGCGGATCCACCTCGAGGGCGAAGACGGACGTCAGGCTGGCCTGCATCTGGAGGATGGTGTTGCTCTTCAGGACGTAGATCGGCATGGAGCGTTCCTCCGCCTCGCGGAGCTGCGGCGTCTTCTGCCGGTATTCGTTCTTGAGCGTCATGACGATGTCCGACTCGTCGACGTCCCGCGCGACGATGACCGGCAGCTGGAGCTCCCGGATCGCCTGCTCGAGTCGCTTGCGACTGACGCCGATCGGCAGGACGCGGATCGTCGGCAGGATCGGGCTCGCGACGCGCAGCGCGGGTCGAGCCCCCGGCGCGTCAGCCTCCTCGTCGCCCCCGTCGTCCCTGTCGCCTTCGTCGAGCTCGTCCAGACCGTCGAGGGAAGCGCCCGGACCGGGGATCCGCAGTCCAGGCTCCGCTGCCGCGGCCAGCGCCCGATCCGCGAGCGCCTCGTCCTCGGCCGTCAGGGCCTCGGCGTTGACAGGCGCCGTGCCCTCGTCGGCCTTGAGCGTCGTGAGCGCCTTCTTCGCCTGCTCGCGCCACTCCTTCTGGCGCTGCAGCTCGCGGGCATCGCGGGCGCGCGTGTCGGGCGTGACCGCCGCCCCCCGCTCGAGAGGGCCACGGTCGGCGATATCGCCGCTGACGAAGGGCTCGTCGGGTGCCGGCTGCGGTGCGGTCGCGCCCCAGGCGCCGCGCGCGAACCGCTCCCCGGGCAGCGCCAGCGGTGGTCCGCCGTCGGATCCGCGCTCTCCCTGCCCTCGGGCGCCGCGCGCGGAGGCATCGCGACCGGCGTCGCGACCCGCATCCCGACCCGCGTCGCGGCCGCTGCCCCCGTCCCGGCCGCTGCCGCCATCCCGTCCCGTGCCGGACTCGCGGATCGAGCCGCCGCGCGTCTGCCGCCAGCCGCCGCTCTGCCCCGGACGATATCCCGTCCGGTACCCCGAACCCGTCTCGCCACCCGTCCTGTAGGTGCCCGCGCCGCGCCAGCCAGGCTCCATCCGCCACGGGCTGCCGCTCCCGACGAGTCCCGCGAAGCGCTCCGTGCCGATCTGCTCCCGCGGCGACGGCTTCGGCCGCGACTGCGAGCGATGGACGCCGGCCTCGTCTTTCCAGCGCAGCTCCGGTGCGACCGGATCGCCCCGCAGCAGCGCGTCGACCGTGTCGGCGACGTCGGCGTGGACCATGACCCGATCGCGGTCCTGGATCTCGATGACGACGTCGAACGTCGGCGGTGCCTTGCGCTCCAGGACGCTCTTCTGCGAGCGGCGGCGGCGCGCCTCCTCGTCGCCGAGCGTGACGCTTTGGATGCCGCCGATGAGGTCCGACAGCGTCGGGTTGAGCATGAGGTTGTCGAGGTTATTGCCGTGGGCGGTCCCGATGAGCTGGACCCCGCGCTCGGCGATCGTCCGCGCCGCCTGCGCCTCGAGCTCCGTCCCGATCTCGTCGATGACGATGACCTGAGGCATGTGGTTCTCGACCGCCTCGATCATCACCTCGTGCTGCAACGACGGCGTGCGGACCTGCATCCGTCGCGCCTTGCCGATCGCCGGGTGCGGGATGTCGCCGTCGCCGGCGATCTCGTTCGACGTGTCGACGACGACGACGCGCTTGGCGAGGTCG
>DASVZT010000099.1:0-3210 GCA_036391495.1 Candidatus Limnocylindrales bacterium | reverse complement strand
AGCAGTCCCTCGGCGAGATCGGCGTGGTCCTCGAGGACGGCCCGCCCGGAGACACGCCCGTCCTTCCACGATCGTCCGAGGCGACCATCGCTGGCGCGCATCTTCGTCGTCAGCAGCTCCGCCGCGCGGATCGCCGCCGCGAGATAACCGTCCGAGCGTGCGCGCAGCCGGCTGTCTGCCGCGACCGACAGGCCCGACGCCGCGTCGGCGAAGGCCGCCAGCGCGAGGCCGTTCCATCCCGCCAGGACCTTGTCGTCGCGGGCCGGCTGCGGGCGCCGGGCGCGCGCGGCGGACAGGCGCGCGCGTGCCTTTTCGAGCCGTCCGGCGATCGCCGCCTCCGGGAGGTCGAACCGCCGGGCCAGCTCCTCGTCGGTCGCCACCCGCGACAGGATCGTCCGGCCTTCCCAGTTGCCGCCCGGGGCGATCCCGTAGGCCGCCTCGACGAGGGGGATGTCCGGCGAGCCGGGCCCGAGGACCTCGCGCACCTCGTCAGCCGTCCAGACGAACGTCGCTCCTTCGACCCCGTCCGTGTCGGCATCCTCGCTCGCCGCCCAGCCGCCGTCCGCCGTGGTCAGCTCGCGTTCGATCCAGTCGAGCGTGTCGATCGCGGTCGCCACGTACCGCGTCTCGCCGGTCAGCTGCCACCCGTGGAAACAAGCGCGGGCGAGAAGCGCGTTGTCGTAGAGCATCTTCTCGAAGTGGGGCACGAGCCAGCGGGCATCGGTCGAGTAGCGGTGGAAGCCACCGCCGAGCTGGTCGTGGATGCCGCCGGCTGCCATCGCGTCGAGCGAGCGGCGGGCGAGTGCCAGCGCGTCGGCGTCGCCGTCGAGCGCCCGCCGGAGAAGGAACTCGATCGCCATCGCCTGCGGGAACTTCGGCGCCTGACCCCAGCCGCCGTTCGTCGCGTCGAACGCCGCGTCGAGGGCGGCAACGGCGGCCCGGAGGAGCCCGGCGTCGACGTCACCCTCGGTGGCGGGTGTGGTAGCGAGCTGCTGATCGATGGCCTCGACGATCCGTGTGCCCGCGTCGTCGAGTTCGGCCCGCCGTTCTCGCCACGCCTCGGCGACCGCACCGAGGACCTGGCGGAATGCCGGCATCCCGTGGCGCGGCACGGGCGGGAAGTAGGTCCCACCGTAGAAGGGCCGCCCGTCGGGCGTCAGGAAGAGGCTCATCGGCCAGCCGCCCTGGCCGGTCATCGCCACCACGGCATTCATGTAGACCTGGTCGAGGTCGGGCCGCTCCTCGCGATCGACCTTGATCGGGACGAACGATTCGTTCAGGGCCGTCGCGGTGGCCGCGTCTTCGAACGACTCGCGCTCCATGACGTGGCACCAGTGGCAGGCCGCGTAACCGATCGACAGGAAGATCGGGCGGTCTTCGCGGCGCGCCCGATCGAGCGCCTCCGCGCCCCACGGATACCAGTCGACCGGGTTGTGGGCGTGCTGGAGGAGGTATGGGCTCGTCTCGCCGGCGAGTCGGTTCGCCATGCCGAGATGGTACGCGGGCAGCCGGAACGGCTTCGAGCCCGTCGTCGGCGCAATCGGGTTCGGTAGGCTTTCCCGGTGACCAGCCTCGAGCCGATCCGCGCCGGCCTCCGCTCGGCCGCCAGTGAGTGGCGCGCCTTCGGTCATCGCCGCTTCCGGACGTACCAGGGCATCGGGACGAGCGCGGCCTTCGCGTCGGCGCTCGCGGGAGACGGCCTGACGACGCCGCTGCTCCTGGCGCTCGGCGCGCACCCGGCGGTCGCCACGGTCATCGGCGTCCTGCCGTTCACGTTCTCGGCGGCGCAGCTGCTCGTGCCGGGCCTGCTCCGTCGCGCCGACGGCAACCTGCGGCTCGTGACGACCTCGATCCTGGCCGTGGGCGAGACGCGCGGCTACTGGCTGGCGCTCATCACGTTCCTGGACTGGGCCAGGGTCGTGCCGTCGCCGGTCGCGATCGTGCTCATCGGCGTGGTCATGTCGATCGGCGGGGCGTCGACGACGATCGGCGGGACGAACCTCCTGGCCTGGTACGGCGCGATCATGCCCGACGCGGAACGGCGGTTCGTCGCTCCCCGTGTCATGGGGATCACGCTGGGCCTCGGCGCGCTCATGCTCGTCCCGGTCGCCCTCCTGGTCCAGGCCGGCCTGCACGTCATCGGGATCCGTGTCTACGCGATCGTCTTCGCGCTGGCGGGGACCGCCGGACTCGTCGAGCTCGTGATGGTGCGGCGGCTTCCCCGCCCCGGGCGCGTCCGCGTGGCCGAGCGCGGCACGACTGCCAGGCAGTCGCCCCAGGTCCTGCGCTTCATCCGCGTCGTTGCGATCGCGCAGTTCGGCGCGGGGTTCGGACCGTACCTCTCGATCTACGCGATCTCGGTCCTCGGGCTGCCACCCGGCTTCGCGATCTTCCTGTCGGCGGTGGGGTCGGCGGCGTCGCTCGTCGGGTCGACGATCGTTGGCTCCCTGCTGGCGCGCGGCTCGGCGTCGCGGACGCTGCGCGTGTCGTTCCTCCTGCGCGGCGGCTCGATGTTCATCGGCCTGCTGGCGCTGCCGGCCAATCCCCTGTCGTGGCTCGTGCTGTGCGTCGTGTCGGCGATGGCCTCGGCCGGCTTTGCCGCGGGGACGCTGGGCGCCAACGAGCGGCTGCTGCGACTGACCTCCGGCTTCGACGTCATCGGTGCGCAGGGCCGGTTCGTGGCCGAGTCGGCAACTGGCCAGACGCTGGGGCAGCTGTCGAACGCAGGTCTGCTGGCGATCCTGCCGCTCGGCTATCCGGTCTTCGCGATCCTCTTCGCGGTGTCGGGGATCACGCGGATGATCACGGCGATCCGGATCGAAGTGTCCGAGGCCTGGTCGACGAGCACGATGGCCTTCCGGATCGACGACCTGCAGGGCGGGGGTCCGAAGGCAGAGTAGGGCCGACGCGACGTGCGGAGACGTGGCTGGCGGCCGTGGTTGCGTAGGCGGGCTGTCGGCGAAGGCGGTCGGCCATCCGGCCCCGCGGGCCCTTCATCGATGCCGGGTGGGACTTCCACCGTTACAACTTCATCTACGGCGTCGTCATCCGCCTACGCCCGTTGTAGGACGGCACCATGCCGTCTGTAAGAATTCTTGACATACCTGCCGTCCTAGCCCGAAAGTACTATTCAAAGTGCCCAACACAACCGGGGAAGCCGCACAAGGGGATGCCATGGTCCGCGAGTTTGCCTTTCTGACGCGCCGGCGC
>DASVZT010000098.1:0-2864 GCA_036391495.1 Candidatus Limnocylindrales bacterium | reverse complement strand
GTCGCGAGCCGGAGTTCGACCGCTGGGTCGAGACGGACCTCGAGTACATCGACTCGTGGTCGTTCTGGCTCGACCTCAAGATCCTGGCCCGAACGGTGCCCGCCGTCATCAACGGCGAGGGGCGCTGACCGAGACGCTCGCGGTGACCCGGCCGCGAGCCGCGTAGTCCGTCAGCCTGCGACGTCCCGCATCGGCCCGACGACGGAGCGAGCCATCGAGGCCAGGTCGTGCAGGGGCCGCCAGCCGAGGCGATCGGACGCCCGGGAGATGTCGGCCACCTGCCAGGGGACGTCGGTCGACCGCGGCGAGCCGACATCGCCCTCGTGCACCTCCCCTCGGAAGCCGACCTCGCGCGCGATCGCCGCGACCAGGTCGCCGGCCGGGTGTCCCCTCCCCGAGCCGACGTTGAGCACCGGCTCGAGGAAGCGCGAGGCGAGGCAGGCCCCGACGACGGCGCCCCCGACGTCCCGCACATCGACGAAGTCCCAGACGGCCCCGAGGGGGCCGAGGGCGTACGCGTCGGGTACGATCGGCGGCAACCGCACCTGCGCCGTGAGATGACGTCCGACTCCGACCAGAAGCCCGACCACTACTACGAGAACGCCCGCGCCGAGGTCCTGCCGTTCGTGCCCGCGGCTGCGACCAGGGCGCTCGAGGTGGGCTGCGCAGCAGGGGCGTTCGGGGCCGCCCTCAAGGCTCGCGGCGTGGCGGAGGTGTGGGGGATCGAGGTGACCCAGGCTGCCGCGAGCAGGGCGAGCGGACGGCTCGACCGGGTCCTCGTCGGGGACATCTCGCTGCGGTTGGAGGAGCTCCCGGACGCCTACTTCGACGCCGTCGTGTTCAACGACGTCCTGGAGCACCTCGTCGATCCCTGGGCGGTCCTGGCCGCGATCCCGCGGTGCCTGACTCCCGGCGGCGTCGTCGTCAGCTCGATCCCCAACGTCCGCTTCTACCCGACGCTCTACGACCTCGTCGTCCGGAAGGCCTGGGAGTACGAGGAATCCGGGATCCTCGACCGGACGCACCTTCGCTTCTTCACGACCCGCAGCATCCGCCGGATGTACGAGGGGCTCGGCTACGAGATCCTCCGCCACGAGGGGATCAACGCGCTGCCCTCGCTGCCGCGGCGGTACCGCCTGGCCAACTCGCTGCTGCGGGGTCGACTGGACGACATGCGCTTCACCCAGTTCGCCACCGTCGCCCGGCCGGCCCGGGTCACGACGCCAGGAACGCAGGCGGCGCGCGGTGCCTGAGTGCCCGGGCGGGGAGCCCGTGCACTCGATGCGGACACGGCGCCAGGTCAGCCCGCGGGCGGCGTGGGCGAGACATACGTCGCGCTCAGCGTCCCGCCCGCCCCCAGGGCGACGGTGACGCCGTTCGCGCGGTCATCGCCGAGGGGGAAGTTGAGCGTGGAGCTGGTCGGGTTGTTCACCGCATTGGGGCCCAGGTAGATGAAGCCGAGGGCGGTCTGCTGGGTCACCGTCACGTTGCCCGTCACCGCGGTGGCGGTCGAGGGGACGCCGCCCCGACCGGTCACCTGGAAGCTCGCCGCGACGTGGCTGCCGAACGGGCCCCAGAGTCCCGTGCCCACGCGGGAGTCGAGCAGGCGGGTCGGCGTCAGCGGGACGTAGGTCGCGCCGGAAGTGTCGGGCACGAAGTAGCCGGTCACGTCGAAGATCCCCTCGGTCGTCGGCCAGGCCGGCAGGCGCAGCTTCCCGTAGCCGAACTGGTTGTCCCGGCCCGGGGCGCCGAGGTCCTGCGCGCTCGTCTGCAGGTATGCCTGCACCTGGCTCGCGCTGAAGCCGGGGTTGGCGGACTTCACAAGGGCAGCGGCGCCCGCGACGTGCGGTGACGAGGCCGAGGTGCCGGCGAAGCCGCTGGCGGCGCCGCAGTTGGTGTATCCGCCGTACGTCGCGGTCGAGATCCGGTCCGGGCCTGCCAGGTCCGGCTTGATGCGGCCGTCGATCGTCGGACCCTGCGAGCTGTAGGGCTCGAGCGACATCGCCGACCAGCAGACGGCGCCGACGGCGAGCGTCGCCGAGGACGACGCGGGCTCCGGCAGGCTGCCCGCCGTCGTGTAGTACTGGATCTGGCCCGCCCCGGGGAGGAACAGGTCGAACCGCGGCGCTGCCGTCGCCTGGTAGTTGTGGATCGCGATCCAGAACTCGGCTGTCGCACCCGGGTTCGTGTAGCACAGGTCCTCGGTCGGCGTCTGCGTGCCGGACTGTGGGTTCTCGGAGTAGGCCACTATGCCGTTGCTGTCGAACAGGTACAGATCGTAGTCCTGGGCCGAGGTCGGCCAGTCGTCCCACTTCAGGTGGGCGCATTGCGTCTCGCCGGCGCCGATGTACACGCCGTCATAGGAATCCCCGGGCGCGAACAGGTTCCAGCCGGTGCCGTCGTCGCTGAACGTGCCGCTCCAGTGCGCCTGCGCCTCGTTGCCCGCGGCATTGACCCACAGGATGCCGTTGTTCCGGGCATCCGCCGCGATCGCGTCCGGCGTGCCCGCGGCCCCGGAGCCGTCACCTCGGCTGCTGTTGAACCAGGTGAGCGAATGCTGGATGACGTGGATGCCATTGGCCTTGGCGAACGCCTCGGCGGTGGCGAGGTCCACCTCGGTGCCGATGCAGATCAGGTACAGGGTGGCGGCCGGGGCCATCTTGTAGACGATCTCGGCGACTGCCGTCCCGTGCTGGGACGCGGTCGCCAGCTGGCCGCCGCAATCGTCTTCGGTCGTGACCGAGGCGGGCAGGTCGCCGCTCGCCTGGGCCGTCGCGTAGCCGGCGAACCCGAGGTCGATGACCGCGACCTTGACGCCGGCGCCGCGTGCGCCGCCGCCCTGCCATGCGCCGGCGTTCGTGGCC
>DASVZT010000097.1:0-13208 GCA_036391495.1 Candidatus Limnocylindrales bacterium | reverse complement strand
CAGCCGGCACCTGATGGACCCCGTCGCGGGCTTCCGCCGCCTCCCTCCGCCCGGTCCGCTGCCCGAGAGCGACCCGGTCCTCGTCGCCCGCCTCCGCGACGAGATCCTGCGCGACGGCCCGGTCACGTACGCGCACTTCATGGACGTTGCCCTGTACGACCCGCAGCGCGGCTACTACGCCGGGGAGTCGGCGCGGCCGGGGCGCGAGGGCGACTTCCTGACGGCGCCCGAGACCCACCCGATCTTCGGCCACGTGCTCGCCCGCACCCTCTCCGGGGCGTGGGACACGATGGGCCGGCCCGATCCCTTCACGCTCGTCGAATACGCGGCCGGCTCCGGCGCGCTGGCCCTCGCCACGCTCGACGGTCTTCGACGCGACGGGTCCCCGCTCCTCGAGGCACTGCGCTACTGCCCGATCGAGCCGGCCGAGCGTCGTCTCGATGAGCTCGTGCAGCGGCTCGACGCGGCGGGCTTCGGCGCCCACGTGACCAGGGGGCCCGCCCATCCCCCTGCCGTCGGATGCGTCCTCGCCAACGAGCTGCTGGACGCGCTTCCCTTCCACCGCGCCGAGCTCCGGGATGGGCGCCTGCGCGAGGTCCTGGTCGGCTGGGACCCGGGGGGCGAGCGATTCGTCGACGTCGCGGCCGATCCGACGACGCCCGCCCTCGAGCAGCGCCTCCGCGACGACGGCGTCGAGCTCGCCGACGGCCAGCGAGCGGAGATCCGCCTCGGCGACGAGCGCTGGATCGACGAGGCCGGCCGGAGCCTGGAGCGCGGCATGGTCCTCGTCTTCGACTACGGCCACGAGGCCCGCGAGCTCTACGGGCCGGCACGGCGCGGGGGGACGCTCCGGACGTACCTGCGCCACATGGTCGCGTCGGACCCGTACGGCAGGGTCGGGCGCCAGGACATCACCGCCCACGTCGACCTCACGGCCCTCGTCCGTGCGGCGACGCGCGCCGGACTGACGCACCTCGGGACGACCCGCCAGTCCGACTTCCTGGTCGGCTCCGGGCTGGGCGAGCTGCTCAACGCCATCCAGGGCGACCCGGCGACGACCCTCGCCGATTACACGGCGGTCCGCTCGGCGGTCATCCGGATGCTCGACCCTGTCGCGACCGGGGGCTTCGCGGTTGTCGCGTTCGGACGGGACGTTCCCGCCGGCATCCTTCCCGGACTGGCCTGGCGTCTGCCCCGCCGCTGACCGGCTCCGGGCACCGCCAAGCCTCGCGCCGCCCGACCCGCTGGTAGAATTCCAGTGCGCGGCGCACTCATATCGCGCGCCCGCCGGCTCCGCGGCGGCCCCAGGCCGTCCGGCTCCGCACCCTCAGAGCGAGGATCGCTTGACCGGCATCTGGTACGTCGTCGGGTTCGTTTTCGCCGGCGTCTCGTTCGTCTTCCTCACCATCGGGGCCGCGTGGCTCCTGACGCATCGGGTGAAAGGGGACATCCACAAGGGCGTCCCGTACGAGAGCGGCATCGATACGTTCGGGGACACCCACGGCCGATTCGGCCTGTCCTTCTACATCTACGCCCTGCTCTTCGTCGCCTTCGACATCGAGATCGTCTTCATCTACCTCTGGGCGACGATCTTCCGGGACCTCCTCGCGAGCGGCTTCGTCAGCATGCTCGTCTTCGTCGCCATCCTCCTCGTCGGCCTCGCGTACGCCTGGCGGAAGGGGGTCCTGACATGGAAGTGAACCCGGCCGCCAAGGGCATCGGGGTCGGTCCCGCGGACGCCACGGCCATGCCGTCGGACCAGCCGGGCAAGCTCATCGTTCGACCCGAGGACGCCCTGGTCGAGCCGATCGTCGTCCCCAACTCCCTCTGGGCGTCGACCGATCCGGCCGCCTACGACGGCGGTCGCCCGAGCGACATCACGCATCTCCGCGAGGTCGAGCTGGCCGGGCTCGAGCGGCGCGACGACGCGCGCTGGGGCGGCGCCCTGTCGGTCATCCCGACGAAGGCCGACGTCGTCCTCGACCTCATCCGGATGAACAGCCTCTGGCCGCTCCTGTCGGGCCTCGCCTGCTGCGCGATGGAGATGATCTCCGCCTCGTCGAGCGTCAACGACATCGATCGGTTCGGGATGTTCCCGTTCCGCGCCAGCCCGCGACAGGCGGACGTCCTGATCGTGGCCGGCACCCTGACGACGAAGATGGCCGGACCGCTCCTGCGACTCTGGGAGCAGATGCCGGAGCCGAAGTGGTGCGTCGCGATGGGCGATTGCACGTGCTCGGGCGGTCGCTACAAGCGCAGCTACTCGACCGTCGAGGGCATCGACCGGATCATGCCCGTCGACGTGTATGTCCCTGGCTGCCCGCCCCGTCCCGAGGGCCTGATCTACGGGATGATGCGGCTCCAGCAGATCGTCAAGGACCGCCGCGGTCACTGGCCGGAGAAGCCCGTCGGCCCCACCGTCCCGGAGGGCATCTAGCCAGTGGACCGCGCCCTCAAGGCCCGGCTCGAGGCTCGCTTCGGCGATCGCCTGGCCGGTCCCGTCCGCCAGCGCCACGACGAGACCGAGATCCGCATCTCACCGGCCGACGTGCCGGACGTCATCCGGACGCTCCACGACGAGCCCGAGCTGTCCTTCTACCATCTGGCCGACCTCTCGGGGGTCGACACCGGCAGCGTGATGCAGGTCGTCTACCACCTCTGGTCGCCCACGACGCCGGACTGGCTGCGCATCATCGCGGACGGCCTGGCGCGCGAGGACCCGCGCTGTCCGTCGGTCACGTTCATGTGGAAGGGCGCCGAGTGGCTCGAGCGCGAGGCCTTCGACATGTTCGGGATCGTCTTCGAGGGCAACCGCGACCTGCGCCGGATCTACCTCCCGATGGGCTTCCAGAGCTACCCGCTCCGCAAGGACTTCTACCTGCCGGATGACGGCGCGCGGTCCCCGGGCGGCGGCGTCCGCCCGATGGAACAGACGCATCGCCCGACGAATGCCGTCCCGGCGGTCGCCGTGCGGCAGAGCGAGGTCCGATGACCATCCGAACGTCGCCGTACGACATCCCCGCCCATCAGTCGGCCGACGACCCGAGGATCACCCTCGAGGAGCAGATCGGCGTCTTCGAGCCGATCCCGCCGTACCCGCCGCGCACGGAGCGCGAGGCCGAGTTCTACACGCTCGGCGACGGCGAGATGTTCCTGAACCTCGGTCCGCATCACCCCTCGACCCACGGCGTCCTGCGGCTCGTCCTCAAGCTGAGTGGCGAGCAGGTCGTCGACATGGACCCGGTGATCGGCTACCTGCACCGCGGGGTCGAGAAGCTCTGTGAGAACGCGGACTATCACCAGTGCATCAGCCAGCTCGACCCGCTCGACTACCTCGGCTCCCTGTTCAACGAGTGGATGGGCGTCCTCTCGTTCGAGAAGCTCCTCGACGTCGAGGTGCCGCGACGCGCTGAGTACATCCGCGTCCTGACCGGTGAGCTCAACCGCGTCCTGTCGCACGGCCTGTTCATCGGCTTCATGGCCCTCGACCTCGGCGGCCTGACGCCGATCCTCTACGGCTTCATCGAGCGCGACGAGATCGCCGAGATGCTCGCCCAGGTCACCGGTCAGAGGCTCCTCTACAACTACTTCCGCATCGGTGGCGTCAACGGCGACATCAACTACGAGTTCATGAGCCGCCTCGGCGAGTGGATGAGCCGCGCCCAGTCCCACATCTCGGACTCGATGGGGCTGCTCAACGAGAACGAGATCTTCGTCCGCCGCATGCGCGGCCTCGGTGTCCTCGATCGCGAGACGGCGTTCCGCATGGGCGTGACGGGGCCGTCGCTGCGGGCGACGGGCGTGCCCTGGGACGTGCGCCGCGTCCACCCCTACTCGGTCTATCCCGAGCTCGACTTCGACATCCCGACGCGCACCGAGGGCGACAGCCTGGCCCGCTACCTGCTGCGCATCGACGAGATCAAGCAGAGCCTGCGGATCATCGACCAGTGCCTCCACCAGATGCCCGACGGGCCGGTCATGGCCAAGCTGCCGCGGCTCCTGCGGCCGCGGCCCGGGCGCGCCTTCGCTGCCGTGGAGGGCCCGCGCGGCCAGTACGCGACGTACGTCGTCAGTGACGGCACGGATCAGCCCTTCAGGATGCGCATCCACGATCCGTCGTTCGTGAACCTCCAGCTGCTGCCGCTGCTCATGCCCGGTCAGCTCGTGGCGGACACGATGGCCATCAACGCCTCGCTCGACCCGGTCATGGGCGGGGTCGACAAGTGAGCGGGTCGACAAGCGAGCGGGGCAAGCGCGTGAGCGGGGTGGACGAGTGACCGTCGTCGGCGCGGCCTGGAACCGCCTCACGCTGCCCGGCCGCGTCCTGGCGATCCTGCTGCCGCTCCTCCTCGCGGTGGCTGTCGCGGTCGTCCTCGTCGTCGCCGTCCTCGGCGGCCCGATCGTCGACACGCTGGCGGCCAACCTGCCCATCGTGCGCTTCCTGGCCGCGGCGACCGGCGTCCTGCTGCTCAGCATCCCGACCGCGTTCCTCATCATCTACATGGAGCTGAAGGTCATCGCCTTCATGAACCTGCGGGTCGGGCCTGACCGGGTCGGCCCGTTCGGCTCGCTCATGTCGGTGAACCACGGGCTCAAGGTGCTCGTGAAGGAAGACTTCAGCCCCATCGGTGTCGACCACGTCGTCTTCACGTGGGCGCCGGTCATCACGTTCCTCGCGAGCGTCATGACGCTGATGGTCATCCCCTTCGCCCCGGGCCTCTTCGGGCAGGACTTCAACATCGGGCTGCTCTACTTCTTCGCGATGAGCGGCCTCGGGGTCGTCGGGCTCCTGATGGCGGGCTGGGCGAGCTTCAACAAGTACTCGCTCCTCGGCGGCCTCCGCGCCGCCGCCCAGGTCGTCAGCTACGAGATCCCGCTGACGCTGTCGGTCGTCGGCCTGATCATCCTGGCGGGCACGATGAGCCTCAACCGGATCGTGCTGATGCAGTCGGGCTCTGTCCTCGAGTGGAACGTCTGGCGCCAGCCGCTCGCGTTCCTGATCTTCTTCATCGCCGCGACCGCCGAGGCGAACCGCACACCGTTCGACCTGACCGAGGCCGACTCGGAGATCGTCGCCGGGTTCGCCACCGAGTACTCCGGGATGCGCTTCGGGTTCTTCTTCTTCGCCGAGTACGTCAACGTGTTCATCGTCTCCGCCCTGGCCGTCACCCTCTTCTTCGGCGGCTGGACGGCGCCGATCGGGTGGCCGTGGCCGGTGTCGGTCGCCCTCGATCCGGGCAGCCTCGGGGTCGGGCTCCTCGTCCTCGTCCTCGTCGTGCCGGTCATTGCGACCCTCGCCCTCGCCGCGCCCTTCTGGATGCTCGACAGCCGCCTCAAGAGCTGGCAGGCGCTCGTCATCGGCTTCATCCTGTTCAACCTCGTCGCCGTGGCGGTCGTCCTGGGGCTCGCCTTCGTCAGCCTCGACTGGGTGGTCGGGATCGCCTGGTTCTTCGCGAAGACGTACGTCTTCGTCTACACGTTCGTCTGGATGCGTGCCACGCTGCCGCGCGTCCGGATCGACCAGCTCATGGGCTTCGCCTGGAAGTGGCTGACGCCGGCGGCGCTCCTGAACATCTTCGTGACGGCGGCCGCGGTCGTCCTGGTCACGAGCGCGAAGGGCACGCCGTGAAGAACATCCTCCCCGGCCTCGGCATCGCCCGGGGCATGGCGCTGACGCTCAACCGGTTCTTCCAGCCGAAGGCGACGATCCGGTACCCCGAGGCACCGGTGAACGAGGCGTCGCGCTTCCGCGGCCGTCTCCAGCTGCTCTACGACGAGTACGGCACGCTCAAGTGCGAGACGTGCTTCCAGTGCGCGCAGGCCTGCCCGATCGAGTGCATCGACATGGGCGGCGTCGACACGAAGAACCGCTACCACATCCACTGGGGCCCGCCCGAGACGTACGGCGAACGGCGCGAGGAGTCCGCCCTGCGGCGGTCTGGCCGGACCGTGCCGGACGCGGCATACATCCACTTCGACGCGATCGACCTGGGACCGGTCGACGCGATCCTCGAGGAGAACGAGTACGACCCGAAGCGGATGCTGCCGATCCTCGAGGCAGTCCAGGCCACCTACGGCTATCTCCCGGTCGCTGCCCTCAAGCGGATCAGCCATACGACGGGCGCCTGGTACGCGATGATCTACGGCACCGCGACCTACTACGGGCACCTGAGCTTCGAGCCGCCCGCCATCCGGGCGGCGGCGGACGCGGGGGCGCCCGTCACGCAGTCCGGCGCGGCGGCGACCGGCGGCCCGACGCCGACCGGCGGCCCGACGCCGACCTTCCGCGCGTCCGAGCGCTCCTACCTCGGCGCCCTCGATGCCGCTCTCGGAGCAGGACGATGACCCGCATCCTCGAGGGGCCCCGCGACTGGCCGCACATCCTGCTGCGCGAGACGCCGACGCCGACGGGCGCCAGCGCGCCCGACCCGACCGATCTCGACGCCGCCGTCCGCGCCGGCGCCTTCGATGGGCTGAAGCGCGCCGTCCGCGACCTCGGTCCGACGGCGACGATCGCCACGATCTCCGAGGCACGGCTGCGCGGTCGAGGAGGCGCGGGCTTCCCGGCCGGCGAGAAGTGGCGCGCCTGCGTCGAGCAGCGCTCGCAGGTGCGCTACGTCGTGGCCAACGGCTACGGCGCCGATCCCGCGTCGGGCACGGATCGGCTCCTGCTCGAGACGAATCCTTACGCCGTCATCGAGGGGCTGGCGATCGCCGCGTTCGCCGTCGGCGCGACCGAGGCGTGGCTCGTCGTCCGGGCCGGCGACGACGCCTTCGTCCGCCGGCTCGAATCGGCCGTCGGCCAGGCATCCGACGCCGGCTTTGTCGGGCCGGACCTCCTCGGCAGCGGTCGTGAGCTGACGATCCACGTCGCGACCGTCGAGGGCGCCTACATGCTCGGCGAGGAGACGGTCCTCCTCAAGGCCCTCGAGGGCCGTCGCGGCCAGCCCGAGCAGAGGCCGCCCTACCCGGCAGAGCGCGGCCTCTTCGGCCGTCCGACCGTCGTCCAGAACGTCGCGACCCTCGCGGCCGTCCCCTGGATCGTCGTCCACGGCGCGGCGGCCTTCGCCGCGGTCGGCTCGCCGTCGAGCCCGGGCACAGTCCTCGTCGCCGTCCGCGGGCCGCGGGGCGAGGGTGTCGCCGAGATCCCGCTCGGCACCCCGCTCCGCGCGCTCGTCGACCTCGTCGGGGGCGTCGAGGCCGGCCACACGCTCAAGGCACTCCTCGTCGGCGGCCCCTCGGGCGGGCTCCTGCCCGCCGACCTCCTCGACACCCCGTACGACTTCGAGTCGCTGCGGGCGGCCGGCGCCCACGTCGGCTCGGGTTCGATCGTTGCGGTCGACGAGCGGGCGTGCGTCGTCGACCTCGCGCGCCTGCTGACGCGCTTCTGCGCCGACGAGGCGTGCGGCAAGACGATCCCGTGCCGCATCGGGCTCCGGCGCGTCGGCGAGATCGGCGACCGGATCACGAGCGGCCGCTCCAGGCCGACCGACCTCCAGCTCCTCGCCGACCTGGCGCATGACGTCGCGGCGAGCGGCCTGTGCGACCACGAGCGCCTGGCGACGCTCCCCTTCACGAGCGGGATGCGATACTTCGGGGAGGAGCTCGACGACCACCTCGTCCGCAGCTCCTGTCCCGCCGGCGTCTGCCATCCCATCGCCGTTCCCGCCGGCGCAGCGGCCCGAGCCTGAGACGATGACCGACCTCCTCACCCGACCCGACCGACAGCCCGCCCCCGACGGGGCGGCCGAGACGACAGTCGGCGCCCCGGGCGGCGCCGCCGGCGACTCGCTCGCCGAGCGTCTGCTCACGACCGTCTCCCCGCAGCGCCCGCAGGCGACACCGCGCATCCGGATCGAGGTCGACGGGCGGATCGTCGAGGGCGTCGAGGGCCAGACGATCCTCGAGGTCTGCCGCGACAACGGGATCGAGATCCCGACGCTCTGCTACGAGCCCAAGCTGCCTGGCTTCGGGGCTTGCCGGATGTGCGTCGTCGAGGTCGAGGGGACCGAGCATCCGCCGATCAGCTGCTCCCAGCGGGCTGCCGAGGGGATGAAGGTCCAGACGCAGACCGAGGAGCTGCGGCGCCTGCGACGGACGAACCTCGAGCTCATCTTCAGCGACCACAACGCCTACTGCCTCCCGCCCTGCCAGAACAAGTGCCCGAGCCACATCGACATCCCGGGCTTCCTCAAGGCCAACGCCGAGGGCAACTGGCGCGAGGGCGCCCGCATCTTCAAGCGGACGATCCCGTTCCCGTCGATCCTCGGCCGGGTCTGCCCGGCACCATGCGAGGAGCACTGCCGGCGCGACGAGGTCGACGAGGCGATCGCGATCCGCGACAGCCATCGCTACCACGGCGACCAGGTGCTGCGCCAGATGCTGGACGAGGGGATGGATCCGCCTGTCCCGTTCGAGCGCCAGGCACCGAGCGGCCGGCGCGCCGCGGTCATCGGCTCCGGCCCGGCCGGCATGGCCGCCGCGTACTACCTGCTCCTCGCCGGCCACGACGTCACGGTCCTCGAGCGCGATCCGGCGGCCGGCGGCATGCTCCGCTACGGGATCCCCCAGTATCGCCTGCCGAAGGTCGAGGTCCTCGAGGCCGAGTACGAGTCGGTCGTCCGGCTCGGCGGACGGATCGTCTGCAACCAGGAGCTCGGCAAGGACTTCACGCTCGACGACCTGCAGAACCAGGGCTACGACGCGATCGTCGTCGCGATCGGCTGCTACGCCACGAACAAGCTCGGTGTCCCGAACGAGGACGCCGACGGCGTCCTCGACGGCCTCCAGTACCTGCGCACGGCCTCGCTCGGCCTCGAGTACCCCGGTCACGAGGGCAGCCGCGTCGTCGTCGTCGGCGGCGGCTTCACCTCGATGGACTGCGTCCGCACGTCCGTGCGGCAGGGCGCCAGCGAGGTCACCCTCGTCTATCGCCGCGACATGAAGGACATGCCGGCCTCCGGCGAGGTCCACGAGGCGATCGAAGAGGGCGTCACCGCGATCTTCCAGGCGGGTCCGACACGCGTCATCGTCGACGAGGCGACCGGCAAGGTCAGCGGGATGGAGTTCATCCGGATGAAGCTCGGCGAGCCCGATGCCTCCGGGCGCCGCCGCCCCGAGCCCTCGCCCGGGACCGAGTTCACGATCCCCTGCGATCGCGTCCTGCTCGCCATCGGCCAGGGCCCGCAGCTCGGCTGGGCCCAGGAGGCCGGCAACCAGGGGGTCGCCGCGACGAAGCAGCGCCGCCTCAAGGCCGACGCGGTGACGTTCGCGACGGATCGTCCGGGCGTCTTCGGGACGGGCGACGTCCGGATCGGCGCCGCGACGGTCGTGCAGGCCGTCGCCGAGGGACGCCGGGCGGCCTACGCCGTCGACGCCTACCTCAAGGGCGCCGATCTCCAGACCGTCAAGACGCGCCAGACGCTCGCCGAGCCGCAGCCGGAGTTCCTCTCGATCGTGCCGTTCACGAGCGAGGTCAAGGAGCCGCGCTATCGCCTCAAGGCGATGGAGGCGGACGAGCGCAATACGAGCTACATCGAGTACGAGCTCCCGTACACGCCCCAGGAGGCGATCGCGGAATCGACCCGCTGCCTGCAGTGCACCTGCGAGGCGATCGGGTTCTGCGACCTGCGCCGGCTCGGCATCGAGTACGGCACGACCCTGACGACGCTCGAGCCGACACAGCACCAGGGCGCCGGGCAGCGGAGCATCATCGAGAACCGCTTCACCGGCTACAACCACGACTACATCCGCGACGACAGCCACTCGTTCATCCTGCGAGAGCCGTCGCGCTGCATCGACTGCGGCCGCTGCGCGAACGTCTGCGCCGAGGTCGTCGGCGCCGCCTGCTACGACTTCATGCGCATCGGCTTCGACACGCTCGTGACGACGCCGCTCGACATGAGCCTCAACGACACACCGTGCGTCTCCTGCGGCCGCTGCGCCGAGACGTGCCCGACGGGCGCGCTCATGCTGAAGCCGCGCGTCCTCCAGAAGTACGAGGTCGACGAGAGCCGCTGCATCCTGTGCGGGATCTGCGTCGACGCATGCCCCTACGACGCCCTTCGCGACGGCGCAGACTTCGAGCTCTCGCACGAGAGCCGGGCCAAGCCGATGATCGACCTCATCGCGCTGGCCGGGATCGACCGCGAGACCGAGATGACCTACGTCCGGCGCGAGCGCGACTGGGTGGCCCGGGCGCAGGGCGCGGGACGGCCGATGGCCGGCCCGAACCTGCCCGTCCTGCCCGTCCTGCCGTCCGGGGCGGCCGGCCACAACGGGCACGGGCACTGACAGCGACGGACTGACCGCCGGGCGGGGAGGCTGACCGGCGCGGAGAGACGAGAGAGGAGCCGGGTGGCGCTATCGGACACGGTCCCGATCGTCGGGGCCTCGTGGGACGACGTCCTGTTCGTCCTGTTCGCCGCGATCCTGCTCGGGTCGGGCCTGCTCGTCGTCACGATGCGGGACCTGATCCGCTGCGGCGTGGCGCTGATCGTCTGCTTCGCCGCGCTGGCCGGGATCTACGTCCTCATCGGGGCACCGCTCGTCGGCGCCGCGGAGGTCCTCGTCTATATCGGCGCCATCACCGTCCTCATCCTCTTCGCGATCATGCTGACGCAGTCGAAGGCGGCGCCCGTCCGACTGGTGTTCCAGACCCAGGCCGTCCCCGCCGCGATTGCCTCGGTCATCCTGGCGATCGTGCTCGCGCTGGCCGTGAGCGCCACGGACTGGTCCGCGCTCGCCGCGCGGGTCGCGGCCGCGACGAACGACGTGGCGAAGGTGCTCTTCGACCGCTACGTCCTGCAGTTCGAGGTCGTCAGCGTCCTCCTTCTCGCCGCGGTCATCGGCGGCGTGTTCCTGGCCCGCCGCGACGAGGGGGGCAGCGGCTCGTGACGAACTCGCTCGACGCCTATCTCGTCCTCTCCGCGCTCCTCTTCGCGATCGGTACGTTCGGCTTCCTCGCCCGCCGGAACGCCATCTCGATGCTCATGTCGATCGAGCTGATGATCAACGCCGTCAACCTCTCGATCGTCGCGTTCGGAGCGTTCATCCCGCAGCTCAAGGACCAGGGGGCGGTCATCGCGCTCATCGTCATCGCCGCCGCGGCCGCCGAGGCGACGGTCGGGCTCGCCCTCGTCATCGCGATCTACCGGAATCGACGGACGCCGCTGGTCGACGAGTACGCCGCGATGCGGGAATAGGCGATGGACTACGACCTCCTGATCCCGCTCATCGCCATCCTGCCGCTGGCGGGCTTCGCGTTCTCGGTCGTCTTCGGGCGCCGCCTCCAGGCGACATTCGGCAAGCACGCCGCGAGCCTCGTCCCCGTCGGTCTCGTCGTCATCTCCTGGATCGCCGCGATGCTCGTCGCGTCTGCCGCCCTCACCGGCGCGGCGCCGTTCGGCGAGCACGGCCACGGGGTCACGCTCTTCCAGTGGATCCCGGCCGGCAGGTTCCAGGTCACCGCCGCCTTCTTCGTCGACAACCTGACGGCCTGCCTCCTCATCGTCGTCACGACGATCGGCATGCTGGTCCACGTCTACTCGATCGGGTACATGAGCCACGACGGCGGGTACTGGCGGTTCTTCGCCTACCTGAACCTGTTCATGTTCTCGATGCTCCTGCTGGTCCTCTCCGACAGCCTCCTCACCGTCTTCGTCGCCTGGGAGCTCGTCGGCCTGTCGTCGTACCTGCTCATCGGCTTCTGGTACAACCGACGCTCCGCCGCGCTGGCGGCGAAGAAGGCGTTCCTCGTCAACCGTGTCGGCGACGTCGGCTTCGCCCTCGGGATCATGGCGGTGTTCGTCGACACGGGGACGCTCAACATCCGCGAGGCCCTCACCGCACTGGTCGCGCCCGGCGCCCAGCTGACGATCCCGGTCACGGTCGTGGCGCTCCTGCTGTTCGCCGGCGCGGTGGGCAAGAGCGCCCAGTTCCCGCTCCACGTCTGGCTGCCGGACGCGATGGAAGGCCCGACTCCCGTGTCGGCCCTCATCCACGCGGCGACGATGGTCAACGCCGGCGTCTATCTCGTCGCCCGGATGAACCCACTCTTCGGCGCCAGCCCGGACGCCATGGTCGTCGTCGCCTCGATCGGCATCTTCACCGCGATCCTCGCGGCATCGATAGCCTTCACCCAGACGGACATCAAGCGCGTGCTCGCCTATTCGACGCTCTCGCAGCTCGGCTACATGTTCGCCGCGCTCGGCGTCGGGGCGTGGGTGGCGGCGATCTTCCACCTCATGACCCACGGCTTCTTCAAGGGCCTGCTCTTCCTCGACTCGGGCTCGGTCATCCACGGGGTCCACGACGAGCAGGACATGCGGCGCATGGGCGGTCTCTCGCGCCGCCTGCCGATCACCTACGCGACCATGTTCATCGGCTCGCTGGCGATCGCCGGCATCCCGCCGCTGGCCGGGTTCTTCTCGAAGGACGAGATCCTCGGCACCGCGTTCAAGAACGGCTTCTACGTCGTCTGGGCGGTCGGCCTCCTGGTCGCCGGCATGACAGCCTTCTACATGTTCCGGCTCATGGGCCTGACGTTCTGGGGCAGGAGTCGCGTCGATCCGGCGGTCGAGCCGCACATCCACGAGTCGCCCCGGTCCATGACGTTCCCGCTCGTCGTCCTCGCCATCGCGTCGATCGTCCTCGGGATGGCGCTCGGCCTTCCCTACGGCGGCTCGACGATCGCCCACTGGCTCGACCCGGTGTTCAAGGCGACGATCGAGGCCTCCGGGCACGCCGAGGAGGCGTTCGCGCTCTTCGGCATCGACGGCGTCCTCATCCTCCTGAGCGTGGTCGTCGCGGCAGTCGGCGTCGTCCTCGCCTGGTGGCTGTTCGGCGTCTCGATCCCCGGCCTTCGCCACGACTCCGACCTGGAGCGTGTCTCAGCCATCAGCGCCCGCGCGCCGTTCCTCTACCGCGCGTCGCTGAACAAGTGGTGGTTCGACGAGCTCAACGACCTGCTCTTCATCAGGATCGGCGGCCGGGTCGCGGCGTTCCTGTGGTGGTTCGACGTCCATGTCATCGATGGCGTCGTCAACGGGATCGGGCGCCTGGCGACAGACATCGGCGGGGAGCTTCGGCGGATCCAGACAGGCCGCGTCCAGAACTACGCGCTCGGGATCGCCCTCGGGATGCTCGCCGTCGCGGCCTCGTACCTGGCGATCGTGGGGCGCTGACGGAGATGACGGTGACCTCGATCC
>DASVZT010000096.1:0-24453 GCA_036391495.1 Candidatus Limnocylindrales bacterium | reverse complement strand
GACGACGTCGAGTCCCGAGGGGCGCGATCCCCTCCTCCACGGCTACCCCGTGCCGATGACCGAGATGCTCGCGGTCCTGCCCGGCGTGGCCTATGCCGCCCGCGGGTCCGTCGCGGACGCGGGCGCCATCGGCAAGACGCGCGCGATGATCAAGCGTGCCTGCGAGGTCCAGCTGGCGCGGGGCGGCTTTGCGATCGTCGAGATCATCAGCAACTGCCCGGTCGGCTGGGGCATGACGCCCGAGGCCTCGATCGAGCACCTGCGCGACGTCGTCCCGCGCGTCTATCCGCCCGGCGTCCTCGTCGACCGCCTCAAGGCCCCGTCCGCCGGCGCTCTCCACGCTCGACCGAGCGTCGGCCGAGGAGAGCCGACGACCGACGTCGGCACGGACAAGCCGGTCCACGGACCGGGCGCAAGGGGCTGACCGATGGAGCGTTCGATCGTCTTCGCCGGCTTCGGCGGGCAGGGCATCCTCTTCGCCGGTCACGTCCTCGCGGACGCTGCCGTCGCCGAGGGGCTCGAGGTCTTCTGGATCCCCTCCTACGGCCCGGAGATGCGCGGCGGGACCGCCTCGTGCACGGTCATCGTCGGCGACCGTCCCATCGGCTCGCCGGTGGTGGATCGTGCCGACGCGGTCGTCGTCATGAACCCGCCGTCGCTGCAGCGCTTCGAGCCGACCGTCGCACCCGGCGGCCTCATCGTCGTCAACGACTCGCTCATCGAAGCGGAGGTCGCGCGGGCCGACGTCGATGTCCTGCGCATCGCCTGCACCGCGCTTGCGCGGGCGGCCGGGGACGACCGGCTCGTCAGCGTGGTCGCGCTCGGGGCGCTCGTCGCGCGGCTCGAGGTCGTGTCTCCCGACGCCTGCCGGCACGCCATCGAGGAGTCGGTCGGCGCCAGGCGCCCTGAGATCCTGGCGGCGGACCTGGCCGCGTTCGACACGGGGCTCGCCGCCGGGCGTCAGCCGACGAACACGACCGCCGCGTAGCCGACGACACGGTCGGCGTCTCCCTCGGGGACGTCGGCCGACGTCGCGTGCGCGAGGACGAGCCCGCGCGTCGCGCCGAGCTCGGCCAGCGCCGAGACTGCCAGCAGCGTCGGCTCGATACCGCACAGTCCGCAGGCGAGGCCTGGCAGGCCGGCGCCGCGGATCTCGAGCTCGCGCGCGGCAAGCCCGCCCGGGTCGAGCGAGGCGATCGGCTCGAGCATCGTCGCATCCACCCGCCGCGCGACGTCGTCGGGCGGATAGTGGGCCAGGTCGCTGCTCGCGACGATCGCGACCGGCCCGAGCTCCGCACGTCGCCGCACGACGAGCCGCCCGAGCCGGCGGCCGGCCTCGATGCACCCGTCGAGGTCGCCGAGGCTGACGAGGAACGGCACGAACCGCGCCTCGGGAAGGGCGCGCGCCACGAGCGGCAGTTGGACCTCGATCGAGTGCTCACGCCCGTGTGCGCGGTCGAGGGATCCGAACGGGTCGCCGAGCTCGAGAAGCGCGTCCGACCACGGGGCGTCCACGGACACGTCGCCGAGCGGCGTCCTCCACGGTCCGCCGCTCCAGACGGCCACGCCGACGAACGGGTGGAGATGGTTCGTGCCGGCGAGCAGGATCGTCACGTCGCCGTCGCGCGCGACGCTGGTGGCGAGCCGCGACCAGCCGATCGCCGCCACAGCGCCCGAGTAGGCCAGCCCGGCATGCGGGACGAGCAGGCCGAGCAGTCCGCCGCCCTCCGCCGCGGTGGGGTCCGTCGTCTCCGCCGCTCGATCGAGCAGGCGACCGACGTCGCGGGCGAGGCGAGCGGGGTCGGCCGGGTAGAACGATCCGGCGACGGCCGGCTCGCGCCGTCTGCCGTGGCGATCCCTGCTGCCCGTCGTCATACGGCCGAGTGTGCGCGCTCCGCCAGCTCCGCGAGCCTGGTCCTCAGCCGCAGTGCCTCCGCTTCGAGCCCGGCGACGTGACCAGCGACCATGCCGACGCCCGTCGGATCGGCGCGATCCTCGCGCGCCAGTCGATCGAGACGCGCAAGGACGGTCGCGCGGCGGATGAGGTCCGCCTGCGGCAGGTGCGCCTCCCGGGCCCGACGGACCGCCTCGAGATCGGCGCGCTCGGCCTCGACGATGGCCGTGACCCGCATCGCCTCCCGGTCGTGTCCGCGCACCCGGGCGGCGCGCGCCGACTCCATCCCCTCCAGGAGGATCGCGTCGACTGTCTCGGCGGGCGGGTCCAGCGGGAGCTCGGCGACACGGAGGGCGTCGACCGCGAGGAGAAGCCCCAGGGGGACGAGACCCCGGGCGAACGTGGCGAGCGTCTCGGCGCGGGCGAGGACGGCGAGCTCGGCCGATCCGACGAGGGCGCCGGGCACGATCGACGCCTCGACCGCCTCGACGCTCTCCGCGGCACGCCGGCACGCGACGAGGTCGAGGATCCGCTCGCGATCGAGCGGCAGGACGAGCGCCTCGACCAGCTCGCGCTCCGGCGACGGGAAGAACGTCGGCAGCCGCCCGAGCCGGAGACCGAGGTGGCGCTCGACGGCCACTCGCGCGGCCGTCGTCTTGTCGCGCTCCGTCGTGAGCGCCTCACGGACGATTGAGCGCCAGTCCTCCTGCCCGTGGAGGACGTCGAGGATCGCCGACGCGGACGATGCGGACGCGATCCGCCGCAGCGCGACCGGATCGAGCAGACGACCGCGCAGTGCCGAGACGCGCGCGTTGCCGTAGTCCCAGCTCATCCCACCCCTCGTCGACCACCATCCGGTGACGTGGGGAGCGACGCCACGGCGACCTCGCGGTCCTCGCGATCGCAGTGTCGCGAGCGTTCGCGAGCGCTCGCCAGTGGTGCTTGGGCCCGAACCGGACGGGCCGTTCGGCTCAGGCCATGGCCGGTCCGCGATCCTGCGGGCCGCTCCACGAGTGGAGCGTCGCGACGTAGTTGGCCCGCTCGAACGCGGCGGGGTCCTCGACGCCGGCGCGGGTCGCACTGCCTCGCAGCTCGCGGACCGAGTCGTACTCGCGCTCCTCCATCCAGGCGCGGAGCTCGGCCTCGATCGCGGTCACGTACCCGGGCCCGTTGCGCAGGAGCGCCGACGTCGTCATCGCCACGTCAGCGCCGGCCATCAGCGCCTTGACGGCATCGGCGCCCGCGTGGATCCCCGAGGTCGCGGCGAGCGAGACGTCCCTGCCGAGCTGCGGTCGCAGGATCGCGAGCCACCGCAACGGCAGCCGCAGCTCCGCCTGGCGGCTCAGCTCGATGCGCGGCACCACCTCGAGCGCATCGAGGTCGAAGTCAGGCTGGAAGAAGCGGTTGAACAGGACGAGCCCGTCGGCGCCGCGCTCGACGACACGGTGCGCGAAATGGGCGAACGCCGAGTAGTACGGGCTCAGCTTGACCGCGAGAGGGATGGTGACGGCCATCCGGACGGCCTCGACCAGCTCGAGATCCGCGGCCTCCATCTCGGGCGCCGAGCGGGCCCGATCGACCGCGAGGTGGTACAGGTTGAGCTCGAGCGCGTCGGCGCCCGCCTCCTGCATCAGGCGCGCGTAGCGGATCCACCCGCCCGGGGTCACCGCGTTCAGGCTGGCGATGACGGGGACGTCGACGCGCGACTTGATCGCCCGCAGGCGCTCGAGGTACTGGTCGCCGATGCCCACGAAGGCGTCGATGGCCGGAAAGTAGTCGAGCGCCTCCGCGAACTGCTCGGACCCGGCTTCCAGCGACCGGTTCAGTTGGATCTCGTCGTGGAGGATCTCCTCCTCGAAGAGCGACGGCAGGACGAGGGCCCCGACGCCAGCCTCCGCGATCCGCACGGCCGTACCCGGATCGCCGGTGAGCGGCGAGGGCGAGGCGACGATCGGGGAGCGCAGCTCGAGGCCGAGATAGCGTGTCCGCAGATCGACGCCCATCACTCGTCCCCCTCGTCGTCGGCCGGTCGCGAGCCGTTGCCGCCGACAGGCTGGGCCACGTGCGGCACGGGCTCGTCGCTCGCGGCAGGCTCGTCGTCGCGCACCGTCGGGACGCTGCGGCGCATCGTCGCGAGCTGCTCGTAGTAGCGCCAGCGCTCGTCGACGTCGGCCTGCTCGAGCTTGGCCAGCTGCGCCGCCCGTTCGGGCTGTGTCCGCGCCAGGACGGCGAAGCGAGTCTCCGAGGCGATGAACTCGCCGACGGGCATCGACGGCTTCGCCGAGTCGAGCTTGAAGGGCTGGCCGTCCGCGATCTCGCTCGGATGGAACCGGTAGAGCGGCCAGTAGCCACTCCTGACGGCGTCCTTCTGGTGTGACATCGACTTGCCCATGTCGATGCCGTGCGCGATGCACGTGCTGTAGGCGATGACGAGCGACGGCCCCGGCCACGCGTCGGCCTCGAGGAGCGCCTTGGCTGTCTGTGCGTCGTTCGCACCCATCGAGATCTGGGCGACGTAGACGTCGCCGTAGGCGCGGGCGATCGCGCCGAGGTCCTTCTTGGCCCTGGTCTTGCCGGCGGCGGCGAACTTGGCCACAGCGCCGCGGGGCGTCGCCTTCGACGCCTGGCCGCCAGTGTTCGAGTAGACCTCGGTATCGAGGACGAGGATGTTGACGTTCCGGCCCGAGCCGAGGACGTGGTCGAGGCCGCCATACCCGATGTCGTAGGCCCAGCCATCGCCACCGATGATCCAGATCCCCTTGCGGACGAGGTCGCCGGCGAGGGCGAGAAGCTGGCCGGCGTCGGCGGCGTGCTCGCTGTCCACGTCCCGGAGCGCCGCGCGAAGTCGCTCGACCCGTTCGCGCTGAGCGGCGATCTCCCGCTCGGTGTCCTGCTTCGCGTCGAGGAGCTCGCGCACGAGGTCCTCGCCGACGACGGGAGCGAGCCGCTCGAGGAGGACGCGCGCGTGGTCGGCCTGGGCGTCGAGCGCCAGGCGCATCCCCAGCCCGAATTCCGCATTGTCCTCGAACAGCGAGTTGTTCCAGGCGGGGCCGCGGCCCTCCGCGTTGACCGTCCATGGCGTGGTCGGGTGGTTGGCGCCGTAGATCGACGAGCAGCCGGTCGCGTTGGCCACGATCATCCGGTCGCCGAAGAGCTGCGAGACGAGCTTGAGGTAGGGCGTCTCGCCGCAGCCGCTGCAGGCGAGCGAGAACTCGAACAGCGGCTCGAGCACCTGTGAGCCCTTGACGGTGTCATGGGCGATCAGCGAGCGGTCGAGCGGCGGGATGCCCTGGAAGAAGTCCCAGCGCAGCCGCTCGACGTCGCGCACCTCCGCCGCCGGCGCGAGGTTGATCGCCTTGTGCTTGATCTCGACCTTGCTCTTGGCCGGGCAGACGTCGACACAGATGCCGCAGCCGGTGCAGTCGTCGGGAGCGACCTGGATCGTCAGCCGATGGTCGACGAGGTCGCGCGACTTGAACTCCTTGTGCAGGAAGTCCGCCGGCGCGCCGGCGACGGCCTCGGACGGGAAGACCTTCATGCGGATCGCCGCGTGCGGGCACACGATCGTGCACTTGCCGCAGTCGATGCAGATCGACGGGTCCCACACGGGGATCTCGGGGGCGATGGCGCGCTTCTCGTACCTCGTCGTGCCGGACGGGAACGTCCCGTCGACCGGGAAGGCGCTGACGGGGAGGAGGTCGCCGCGCCCGGCCATGAGGGCCGCCGTCACTTTCTGGACGAAAGCGGGAGCGTCGGCGGGCACGACGGCCGGGAGGGGCGCACCGGTCACGGTGGAGCCGAGCGGGACCCGGGAGAGGCTTTCGAGCGAGCGGTCGATCGCCGCGAAGTTGCGATCGACGACCGCCTGGCCTCGCTTGGCGTACGTCTTCTCGACGTTTGTCTTGATCCTCGCGATCGCCTCGTCGGCCGGCAGGACGCCCGAGAGCTGGAAGAAGCAGGGCTGCATGATCGTGTTGATCCGCGTGCCCATGCCGACGTCCTTGGCGACGGCGAAGGCGTCGATCGTGTAGAGCGCGACGTCCTTGTCGATCAGCTGGCGCTGGACGTCCGCCGGGAGATGGTCCCACAGCTCCGCGGGAGCGTAGGGCGAGTTCAGCAGGACGGTCGCACCGGGCTTTGCGTACTCGATGACCGGGATCTTCTCGAGCAGGCCGAACTGGTGGCAGGCGACGAAGTCGGCGGCGTCGATGAGGTAGGCCGAGTCGATTGGCCTGGGCCCGAAGCGCAGGTGAGACACGGTCGTCCCGCCCGACTTCTTCGAGTCGTAGACGAAGTAGCCCTGGGCGAACAGGTCGGTCCCCTCGCCGATGATCTTGACCGACGCCTTGTTCGCGCCGACGGTCCCGTCCGACCCGAGACCGAAGAAGACGGCCTGGACCTCGCCGGCGGGACGCGGGCTGCGGAACTCGGCGTCGATCGGCAGCGACAGGTGCGTGACGTCGTCGTAGATGCCGATCGTGAAATGGCGCCGCGGCTTCGCTGCGCGCAGCTCATCGAAGATCGGCCGGATCATGCCCGGCGTGACCTCCTTCGACGAGAGGCCGTAGCGCCCGCCGATCATCCTGGGCAACGCGGCGAACGGCGGGTCGTCCTCGTCCATCCGCTCCGTCACCGCCGAGACGACCGCCTGGTAGAGCGGCTCGCCGACGGCCCCCGGCTCCTTCGTCCGGTCGAGGACGGCGATGCCCGTGACGGTCCGCGGCAGCGCGGCGATGAGCTGCTCTGCCGGGAAGGGCTGGAAGAGGCGGACGTGGAGCATGCCGACGTGCTCGCCGCTCGCGTTGAGCGCATCCACGGTCTCGCTGACGGCCCCCGCCGCCGAGCCGATGACGACGACGACGCGGTCGGCGTCCGGCGCGCCGTGATACTCGACGAGTCCATAGCGGCGGCCCGTGCGGGCTGCCAGCTCGTCGAGCACATCCTCGACGATGCCGGGGACGGCCAGGTAGTAGGGGTTCGCCGCCTCGCGGGCCTGGAAGAAGGCGTCCGGGTTCTGGGCCGTGCCGCGGACGACAGGCGCGTCAGGAGTCAGGCCGCGGGCACGGAAGGCGAGGACATCCTCCTCGCGGATGAGGGCACGGATGTCGCCGTCCGACAGGAGCGAGATCTTGTTGACCTCGTGCGACGTGCGGAAGCCGTCGAAGAAGTGCAGGAACGGGACGCGCGAGCGGAGCGTCGCCGCGTGGGCGACGAGCGCCATGTCCTGCGCCTCCTGGACGGACGAGGCTGCGAGCATCGCCCAGCCCGTGGCGCGCGCATGCATCACGTCGCTGTGGTCGCCGAAGATCGACAGGGCGTGGGTGGCGATCGTCCGGGCGGCCACGTGGATGACCGCCGGGGTCAGCTCGCCGGCGATCTTGAACATGTTCGGGATCATCAGGAGCAGGCCCTGCGACGCCGTGAACGTCGTCGCGAGGGCGCCCTTCTGGAGCGCGCCGTGCATCGCACCGGCCGCACCCGCCTCGGATTGCATCTCGATGACGTCGGGCACGACGCCCCAGAGGTTCGGCCGTCCGGCCGCCGACCAGTCGTCGGCGTGCTCGGCCATGGGCGAGGCCGGGGTGATCGGGAAGATCGAGATGATCTCGCTCAGTGCGTAGGCGACTCGGGCGGCGGCCTCGTTACCGTCGAGGCATCCCCATCGCTGCTCCATTCGGTGGCTTCCCCTTCACGTGTCGATGGGCCCGGTTCATCGTTCGGGACGCGGGCCGTTGGGCGCTTTCGGCGATCGCGGGCTCGTCGCGCCTCTCGGCACGGAGCCCGCGATCGATGACGTTCGTGTTCGTCGGACGCATGGAAACCTTAGGCGGCGAGCGCGGCGCCTCGACAGTGCCATTGGCCCTGCCCGAGCGGTCGCCGGCCGGGCGCGGGCCGGTCCCATTGTCAGTCGCGGTCCGTGCTGCGGGACCGCCTTCAGCCGCCGCTCGGCGCCTGGCTCGTCTCGATCGTGGCGGCACCGCTCTCGTCGCTCGTCGCGGTCCCGCCGGCGCCGAGACCACCTGATCGGCCCTCCGCCAGGGCGCGCAGCCGGTTGACGAGCTCGGCCCCTTCGACGCGCTTCAGGAGGGTGGCACCGATCCCGCTCGAGGCGGCCGCGCGACGCGCGTCGGTGCTCCAGTACGCGGCGAGGACGGCGATGTGATCCTTCGGGACCGCGTCGAGGTGGCGCACGACCTCCTGCCAGCCGTCGCGGACCGCGGAGTCGATCAGCACGACGTCCGGCCCCTCGCGGCGGGCCGCCTCGCCGGCCGCACGCGCCCCGGACTCGCGTCCCACGATCGTGAAGCCATGGCGGGCAAGGTGGCCCCCGAGCGCTTCGGACGACGCCCGGTGGTCACTCACCAGGAGGATCCGACAGGGCGCGTCCGCAGGGGCGTACGGGTGCTCGCCTCGGCCGATCATGTGGAGATGGTGGTCGGCCGCACGTCGGGCCCCGAAGCGACAACGGACCCGAAAGACCGGGCCGAACGGCCCCTGCCCCGGCAAGGCGCCGGGCGGCAACATCGGGACGCGGTGGACGCCGGAGGGGACGCCCGGCGTCCACCCCGATTCTTGGCGCGTTCTCGAGTCCCGACCCACCCTGGCGACTGACGCCGTCTGGGCGCGCGATGCGGGGGCGGCCCGTCGCCCGCGGCATCCGCGCGGCGAGCGGCCATGGAACGAGCCCGCCGGTGCGGCGCCGGGAAGCGCCTAGAGGTAGCGGGTCTTGCGTGCCTGTGCGGTCAGCTCGTCGCGGAAGTCGGGGTGCGCGATCCCGATCAGGGCCTTGGCGCGCTCGCGCACGGACTTCCCCCAGAGATCGGCACAGCCGTACTCCGTCACGACGATCCGGACATGGGCGCGCGTCGTCACGACGCCGGCTCCCTCGGCGAGGAACGGCGTGATCCGCGACACGGTCCCGCCCGCGGCAGTCGCGGGCATGGCGATGATCGGGAGGCCGTCGGGCGCCAGGGCCGCACCGCGGATGAAGTCCATCTGTCCGCCGACGCCGCTGTAGAGATGCCAGCCGATGGAGTCGGCGCAGACCTGTCCCGTCAGGTCGATCGAGATGGCCGAGTTGATCGCGGCCATGTTGCGGAACGAGCGGATGACGTGGGTGTCGTTGGTGAAATCGGTCGGCCGCATCTCGACCATCGGGTTGTCGTCGGCGAAGCGGTACAGCCGTTCCGTGCCCATCATGAACGTGGCCACGATCTTGCCGCGATTGCGCTCCTTGCGAGCGCCCGTGACGACGCCGCGCAGCGCCAGGTCCGCCACGACGTCGGTCATCATCTCGGTGTGGACGCCCAGGTCCTTCTTGTCCTGGAGATGCATCGCCACGGCGGTCGGGATCGCCCCGATGCCGAGCTGGATCGTGGCGCCGTCCGGGATGAGATCGGCCACGAACTCGCCGATCCGCCGCTCGACGGGTCCGACCTCGGGCTGCGAGAACACGTATGGAGGGATGTCGACCTCGACGCCGAGGTCGACATCGTCGACGTGGATGAAGCTCTCGCCGAGCGTCCGCGGCATCGAGCGGTTCAGCTGGGCGATGACGGTCCTGGCCGCCCCGACCGCCGCCATCGTCGCCTCGACCGATGTCCCGAGCGAGCAGTAGCCGTGCTCGTCCGGGATCGAGACGTTGATGAGGACCGCGTCGAGCGGGAGGATGCCGCTCGAGAAGAGTCGCGGCGTGTCGGAGAGGAAGACCGGCACGTACTCGGCGCGACCCTCGTTGACGGCCGCGCGCGCGTTCGGCCCGATGAACAGCGCGAGGTGCCGGAAGTGACCGGCCATGTCCGGGGCGAGATGGGGCCCGGGGCCCTCGATGTGAAGGTGGACGATCTTGACGTCCTGGAGCTCCGGCGCGCGCGCCACCAGCGCGTCGAGGAGGACCGACGGCGCCGCAGCGGCGGCGTGCACGTAGACCTGCTCGCCGGACCGGATCCCCGCGACGGCCTCGGCGGCCGTGACGATGCGCATGGGCGGAGTCTACGAGCGGGCGCTCTGCGACCAGTCGAGCCGAACGTCCCCTTCCCGGCGCCGGAGCGCACGGGCGGGGCCCGCTACATGTCCCGCGTCAGCCGGTGCTTCGCGACGAACGCGGCAGCCTGGGCGCGGCGCTCGAGGTTGAGCTTCGAGAGGATCGAGCTGACGTAGTTCTTGACCGTCTTGTCCGAGAGGTAGACCTCGGCGGCGATCTCTTTGTTCGTCTTGCCCTCGGCGACGAGGGCCAGGATCTTCTGTTCCTGCTGCGTCAGCTGCGCCAGCTCGTCGGTGTAGGCGCCGGTCGCGATCCGCCGCACGCGGTCGAGCACCTTCTCGGTGACCGCCGGATCGAGGAGCGAGTCGCCGCGGCCCACCGCCTCGAGCGACGAGACGAGGTCCCGTGCGCGGATCTGCTTCAGCAGGTAGCCGCTCGCGCCGGCGATGATCGCCGACAGGACGGCCTCCTCGTCGGGGTAGCTGGTCAGGATCACGACCTTGGTGTTGGGGAGCTCGGAGCGGATCTCCCGGCAGGCCTCGATCCCGGAGCCGTCGGGCAGCCGGACATCCATGACCACGATGTCCGGCTGGAACTTGCGGCTCATCTCGATCGCCTCGGCGACGCTGCCGGCCTCGGCAACGACCTGGAGACCCTCGCGTCGGTCGAGGAGCGAGACGAGGCCCTGGCGAACGACCTCGTGGTCGTCGACGACGACGAGGCGCAGCGGCCGCGAGAGCCCACCCTCCGTCACGATCCGAGACCCTCCCTGTCCGTCACTGCGTCCGTCACGTGGCATCGCCCCCGAGCGCCGGCCACCCATCGTCCGGCACCATCGGCCACGCGAGATCGTCGTCCCTCGGCGGGACGAGCAGGATGATACGCGTGCCGTCCCCCGGCGTGCTCTCGACCTCGAGCCGGCCGCCCATGCCCGCCGCCCGGCCGCGCATGTTCGCCAGCCCCTGGTGGCCGGGACCCCGCACGGCGTCGACCGGGAAGCCGCGACCGTTGTCCGCGATCGCGAGGCGGAGCTCGCCGTCGTCGTTCGCCAGCGAGATGAGCGCGCGCGTGGCCTTCGAATGGCGCGCCACGTTGCTGAGCGCCTCGCGCGCGATGTGGAGCAATTGGAGGGTGTCCTCGTCGGACAGGTTCTCGCCTTCCCGCCCGTCGAAGACGAGGTCGACGTCGATCATCGTGTTGAGCCGGAACTCGTCGGCGAGCGCGGTCAGGCCGGCCTGCAGTCCCGCCTGCTCGAGCAGCTCGGGACGGAGCCCGAAGATGAAGTTGCGGATGTCCCGGATCGCCAGGTTCAGGTGCTCGATCGCCCGGTCGACGCGGACGACCGCCTCCGCCTTGTCCGTGTCCATCAGCTCCGGGACGTCCTCGAGCGACAGCCCGACGGCGTAGATCGCCTGGATGATCCCGTCGTGGAGGTCCTTGCCGATCCGCTCGCGCTCCTCGACGACGGCGAGGCGCGAGATCTGCTCGTGCAGCCGGGCGTTGTCGATCGCGATCGCCGCGTGCAGCGCGAAGAGCTCCACGATGCGCTGATCGCGCTCCGTGAATGGCTGCCCGCCCTCCTTCTCGGTCAGGTACAGGTCGCCGACGACACGGCCCTTGACGACCAGCGGCACGCCGAGCAGCGAGCGCATGTGGGGATGGTTCTCGGGGAAGCCATAAGCGTCGGGGTGCGCCGACATGTCGTCGATGCGGAGCGTCGTCCCCTCGCGGATCAGCTTCCCGAGCAGTCCGTGGCCGCGCGGCGGATCGCCGATGCGCTCCCGCTCCGCCCGGCTGATCCCGCTCGTGATGAAGCGGTCGATCTCGCCCTCCTGGTCGGCTGTCCCGAGGGCCGCGTAGCGCGCCCCGACGAGGTCGCGGACGCGATCGGCGATGACCTGGAGGACACGATCGAGCGACAGGACGCCGGCCACCGCGCGGCTCGCCACGTCGAGGGCCTCGAGACGGCGCGTCGTGTCGATCGCCTCCTGGGCGCCCCAGGCGGCGTAGACGGCGCGACCGAGGGCGCGGACCGCGAGGTGAGCCGTGGGCCCAGGGCGGTCGAGCCAGAACGTGCCCAGCGAGAGCCGGCCGTCGATCGCCCGCAGCTCGTAGGCGTTGACACCCGGGCGACCCGCGCGCCCGCCGCCCGGACGGCGCCGCAGCGAGCCCGCGCCGACGGCGAGCGGCCGAAGAGGCTCGGCGTCGACGACGAGATAGGCGCCCGCGGCCTCGGCGATCTTGGCCAGGTTCTCGAGCGCCCGTCGCACGGCGTTGCGGGACGAGCGGGTCGGACGCGACTCCCAGGCGGCGAGCGCGTCGAGCGCGGCGATGACCGGGAAACGCACGGCGTCGGGCGAGACGTCCGCGGCGACGATGGGTGTTCGGGCGCGTCGTTGAGGGGGCCCGCGACGCGGAACGGGTGTCGCGATCGGCACGGCGACAGCCTAGCAGGGCGCAGACTGCAGGATCGTGAGGATGTCGCGCGATGAGGCGTCCCGCCCGTCCCCGGTGCTCGGTCCGACCGGCCCGCGGCTTCGGGCCACTGGTCATCTGGCGCGATCCAGCCATTTCTACCAGCATTCCCCCTCATGGACGACCAGCTGCCTGACGGCGCCCCCCAGACCTCGTTGCCCATCCTCTCGCGGCGCGGCTTCCTCCGCGGCGCGGCCATTGCCGGCGGCGGCGCGATCGCGGCCGGACTGGCTGCCTGCACGCCGAACACGGCGGCCAACTGGACGTTCGGGCCGGAGGCGGTCCCGGCCGCCAGCTCGTCCGTCGCGCCCGCGAGCGCCGCCCCGTCGCCCCCGCCGGCAGTCCCTTCAGCGTCCGCGTCCGCAGCGGCATCGCCATCCGCGCCGGCGGGCGCGATCCCGCCCGGCTGGACGCAGCACGACCTGGACGCGCGAACAGTCGTCCGGCGCTATATCGGGAACCTCGCCCCCGCCCTCAAGGGCATCTACGGCGACGCGGTGTTCGCCAAACTCGCGGACATCCTCGGGGCGGCAGACAACTACCCCGAGCTGCAGAAGAAGCCGTCCTTCGTCCAGGTCCCGAACCTCGTCCTGACGGACGCCCTCAGCCCGCTCAGACCCGAGCTCGACGGCGACGTCAAGGTCTTCCGGCTCACGATCGACGAGATCTTCCAGGACATCGACGAGATGAAGCCGCCGGTGGCCGCCCTCGGCTACAACAAGCAGTGGCCGGGCCCGACGATCCGCGTCAACGAGGGCGACAAGGTCCGCGCAATCTTCACCAACAACCTGAAGGAGACGACCGGCGTCCACTTCCACGGCGTCGAGTTCGCCGACTTCTTCCAGGACGGCGTCCCGTTCGTCACCCAGAAGCCCTTCGCGCCGGGCGAGTCCTACACGTACGAGTTCACCGCGACCCGCCCCGGCTCCCTGATGTACCACTCGCACCACAACGCGACCGACCAGGTCGGACGCGGGCTGCTCGGGGCGTTCGTCGTCGACCCGAAGAACCCGACGCCAGACGACCGCTTCGACCGCGAGTACGTCTGGATCTCGAACGACGCGCTCGGCGGGTTCACGATCAACGGTCACGGCTTCCCCGCGACCGTTCCGGTCCTCCTGGCGAAGGGTGAGACCGTCCGGATCCGGTTCATGAACGAGGGGATCATGATGCACCCGTGGCACAGCCACGGGTACAAGATGCGGGTGGTGGCACGCGACGGGTACCCGCTCGGCAGTGCCGCCTTCGACTGCGACACCCTCGGCGTCAACCCCGGAGAGCGCTGGGACGTCAACATCACCGCCGATCGCGTCGGCGTGTGGGCGTTCCACTGCCACATCCTGCCGCACGTCGAGGGCTCGTCCGGCATGTTCGGCATGGTCAACACCCTCATCGTCGTGCCGCAGAAGGCGCACGTCGATGCGATCGTCAAGGCGCTCGTCAGCTAGGGCCAGGATGACCGCCACCGAGGCACGTCCCACCCGCCGTCCCGCGACCCCGCCCACGGCCGCCGTCCGCCCGCGTCCGGGGATGGCGGGCACGGGGATGGAGACGATTCTGCTCGCGACGGACCTGTCGCGGGCCTCGGCGGCGGCGACCGACCGAGCGATCGAGCTCGCCGTCCGTCTCGGCGCACGGCTCCTCATCGTCCACGTCTTCAGCGCCATGAAGGGGATGGTCCCCCTCGCGCGTCCCAGGACGGTCGAGGAGCGGGAGCAGAGGACGATGTCGGCCGGCCTGCTCGTTCAGACCGCGCGTGCCGCCGGCGCCGAGGCGTCCTTCCTGGTCTGGGAGGGCGACGCGGGCGACGGGATCATCGCCGCGGCCGAGGCGGAGGATGCCGACATGATCGTCGTCGGGAGCCATGCCCGCGGCAGCGTCGGCCGCTACATCCTCGGCAGCGTGTCGGATCACGTCGTCCACCACGCCCGCTGCCCGGTTCTCGTCGTCCGGCCGCGCGACGCCGATCTCGCCTGACGGCGAGCCGCGGGAGGTTTGACCGGCTTCAGCGTCCCGAGGGTCCGGATGGCCTGAATCGTCGTGACCGTCGGACCCTTCGTCGTGCCGGCCAGGTACGGCAACGTCCGATGCGCAAGCGAGCACATCCCAGGCGGCCGCGGGACCCCGAACCGACGGTCGATCCCCCGAACGCCCCGGCGCCGGACCGCCGGGGCGTTCGATTCACTTCGTGTACATCCCCTCCGGGTCGAGCTCGACGCGGATGAGCCGGAGCTCCTCGTCGGTCGGGGCGGGCGTCGTGACGATGTCCGGCGCGACCTTCACCTGCCAGCCCATCGTCGCGCGGACCTGGTCGATCGTGGCGCCGGGGTGGAGCGAGTCGAGGCGCATCTCACCGGCCTCGTCGAAGTGGTAGATGCCGAGGTCCGTCACGACGACCGACGGACCGCGCCCCAGCCAGCCCTGCTCGGAGCGGACGCGGGCGGCCGTCTCGGCCCCGCCGAGATTGCCCGGCGACGTCCGGAAGTCGATCCGGTCGACGAACGAGCGGGCCGACTGGCGCATGATCACGAAGACCTGGCGCGCGTTGATGGCGATCTCGCACGCGCCGCCCGACCCCGGCAGCCTGGTCCTGGGGCGGTCGTAGTCGCCGATGACGGTCGTGTTGATGTTGCCGAACCGGTCGATCTGGGCGGCGCCGAGGAAGCCGACGTCGACGAGGCCGCCCTGGAGGTAGAAGGCGAAGAGCTCGAACATCGAGACGGCGGCCGTCGCGCCGGTGACGATCGTCGGGTCGCCGATCGAGAGCGGCAGGCGGGCGGGCTCCGCGCCGAAGACGCCGGCCTCGTAGACGAGCTCGAGGTCGGGGCTGATCGTCCGCTTGGCGAGGTTGACGGCGATGTTGGGGAGCCCGACCCCGACGAAGCAAACGTGCTGTCCGGCGAGCTCGCGGGCGGCGGCGACGATCATCATCTCGGACCTGCTGAACCCCGGCTCCTCGGCCGCCGCCGTGGCCGGCGTGCGCCCGGTCATCGGTAGGACCCGTAGTCGACCGCGCCGGAGAACGCCGGGCCTGGCCGGAGCGAGGCGACGCGCTCGGCGCCGAGCTTCTCGACGTACTCCGTTCGACCGGCGAGCCCGTAGACCCACTCGTCGAGCCAGGCCTGGGTCGCCGCTTCGTCGCGACTGATCGGGTCCCAGTCGCGATAGAAGCGATTGTCACGGTCGTAGGCGCCCTGTACGTACGACGGATGGGCGCCGAAGGACTCGACGACCACCGCGTCGACGATGAGGCCGGGCACGATCGTGCGGTTCGGATCGGCCCGGATCACCGCTTCGTCGACCAGCTCCTCCACGACGACGATGACACGATCCGCGGCGAACGCCGCCTCCTTCTGGCAGCCGAGCAGACCCCAGACCTGCGTGTTGCCGTCGGCGTCCGCACGCTGGGCATGGATGATCGCGACGTCGGGCTTGAGCGGCGGGACGGCATAGACGACCTCGTCGCCGTAGGGCGAGCGGACCTGGCGGATCAGCGGGTTCGCCTTCGGCAAGTCCGTCTCGAAGTAGCTGCGGAGCGGGAAGAAGGGGAGATTCGCAGCACCCGCCGTGTAGCGGGCGACCATCCCGAAATGGCTGTACTCCTCGAGCTCGAGCGGCTGCGGGTCCGCCTGCTCGACACGCCGGCGGATCGCGTTGAGACCGCCGACGCCGGGATTGCCGAGCCAGCTGAAGACCAGCTTGCGGGCCACGCCTCCCGCGACCATCTGGTCGTAGATGAGGTCCGGCGTGAGCCGCGCGAGCGTGAGATCGCGCTTGCGCTGGCGGATGATCTCGTGCCCGGCGGCGAAGCTGATGAGGTGCGTGAAGCCCTCGATCGCGACGGTGTCGCCGTCGCGCACGAGGTCGGCGACGGCGTCCCGCATGGACGCGACCCTGGAGGTCACGCTCAGATCGCCTCCTCGACCCCGGTGATCGCCCCGGCACGGCGCGCCTCGACGAGCACCTCGCCGTTGGCGCGCGCGACGTGCTCGACCGCCTCGCCGAAGAGGCGGATCGCCGTCGCCATCTCACCCTCGGAGACCGTCAGCGCCGGCGACATCCGCACCGACGACTTCCCGCACTCGAGCACGAGCAGGCCGCGCTGGAAGGCCTCCCACTGGACCTCCTCGGCGTGGTCGGGCGTGTCGAACTCGATGCCGAGCATGAGCCCCATGCCGCGGACGTCGCGGACGAGCCGCGGGTGGGCGACTTGCAGCGGTCGCAGTCCGGCGAGGGCCTGGTCGCCGCGCTGCCGGGCGTTGTCGACGAGACCACCCTCGAGGAGCTTGATCGTCTCGAGCGCCGCGGCGCAGGCGAGCGGATTGCCGCCGTAGGTCGACCCGTGAGCGCCCGGACCCCAGGACGACATGATCTCGTCGCGGGCGATCATCGCCCCGAGCGGCAGCCCGCTGGCGATGCCCTTGGCCGTCAGCAGGATGTCCGGCTCGACCGCCCAGTGCTCGATCGCCCACATCGTCCCCGTCCGACCCGCGCCGGACTGGATCTCGTCGGCGACGAGGAGAATCCCGTTGTCGTCGCAGATCTTTCGGAGGCCCTCGAGGAAGCCGTCCTCAGGGACGACGTAGCCCCCCTCCCCCTGGATCGGCTCGACGAAGATTGCCGCGACCTCGTTCGCGGGCGCGAGCTTGTCGAAGAGGACGTCGTGGAACCAGCCGAGGTCGGCAACGTGACCGTACGGCGCGTGGAAGACGCCGGGGAGGAGCGGGCCGAAGCCCGCGTGGTACTTCGCCTTCGACGCCGTGAGGCTGACGGACCCGTACGTCCGGCCATGGAACGCCCCGAGGAAGCTGACGACGTAGGGGCGCCGCGTGGCGTGCCGGGCGAGCTTGATCGCCGCCTCGACGACCTCCGTCCCGGAGTTGCCGAGGTAGGCGCGGGTCTTGCCCGACATCGGGGCGATGCGGGTCAGCTCGCGGGCGGCGTGCGCGTAGATGGGCAGGTAGAAGTCCGAGGCGCTGAAATGGAGCAGGTCCTCCGCCTGGCGCTTGACCGCGTCGACAACCTGGGGATGGCTGTGTCCGGTGGAGGTGACGGCGATCCCGGCCGCGAAGTCGAGGAAGAGGTTGCCGTCGATGTCCTCGACGACGAGGCCGTCGCCCCTGACCGGGACGATCGGGTATGCGCGGGGGAGGCTCGGCGAGGTGACCGAGTGGTCGAGCTCGATGTGGGCGCGCGCCTTCGGGCCGGGGACCTCGGTGACGAGGTGCGGGACGGGGCGCGCCGACATGGGCTGGACGTTGGTCACGGGGGCAACCTCCGGACGATCCGACGAGCCGCCCGGACGGATTGAGCGCCGGAGGCCGAGTGGATACGATCTATGCAGACTGGATACTGCGAGTATACGGCGCCACCAGTGGTCCAAACCCGCTCTGCCCTCAGTTCCGGGCCGACCGGGAACGGTCCTCGGCGCGATTGCCAGCCTGGCATTGGGCGGACTCGTGGCAGCCGCGTTGATCCGGCGGCGGCTCCCTCGGCAGTAGGCAGGCCGAGGGAGGCGATCCGCCGCCGGCGTCAGTCGACGATGGTCTGGCTCTGCTCGCGCAGGAACTGGGCGACGTAGTACATCCCGAGGCCGGCCTTGCCGGTCGAGCCGGAGCCCTTCCAGCCGCCGAACGGCTGGATGCCCGGCCACGCCCCGGTCGTCGCGCCGGCCCGCCGGTTGACGTAGAGCACGCCAGCGTGGATGCCGTCGAGGAAGCGCTGGACTTCTGCGGGGTCCTCGCTGAAGACGCCGGCGGTCAGGCCGTAGACCGAGTCGTTCGAGAGCGCCAGTGCTTCGTCCAGCGATTCGACCGGCGCAACCGCCGTGAAGGGCATGAAGAGCTCGTCGCGGAGGAGACGGTGGTCGGTGGGCAGGCCGCCGACGATCGTCGGCTCGACGTAGTAGCCGCGCTCGAGACCGCCGTCGGTCAGGCGCTCGCCGCCGACGAAGACCTTCCCGTCACGGCGCGCCTCGGACGATGCCTGGGTGAAGCGATCGACGGCGCGCTGGTCGATGACCGGGCCCATGAACGTCTCGCGCGGGATCGGGTCGCCGACGACCAGCTTCTCGGTCTTCTCGACGAGCAGCCGGACGAGGTCATCATGGACGGGCCGTTCCACGTAGACGCGGCTGTTCGCGGAGCACTTCTGACCCTGGAAGCCGAACGCCGAGCGAACGATCCCCTCGGCCGCCTCTTCGAGGTCCGCCTTCGCCGTCACGATGGCCGGGTTCTTGCCGCCCATCTCCACGATGCACGGCCGCGGGTAGCGCGCCGAGAAGCTGCGGAAGAGCTTGAACCCGACGTCGTAGGACCCGGTGAAGACGATGCCGTCGATCCCGGGGTTCTCCTGGAGCTCCTGGCCGACGACGTCTCCGGGCCCCATGACGAGGTTGATGACGCCGGCCGGGACGCCCGCGTCGCGATAGGCCTCGACGAGGGCCACGCCGCAGAGCGATCCGATCGTCGCGGGCTTGAAGACGACGGTGTTGCCGGCGATGAGCGCCGCGGACGACGGTCCCGCGGCGAGCGCCATCGGGAAGTTGAAGGGGCTGATGACCGCGAAGACGCCGTGGGGCTTCAGGATCGACCGGGTGTGGACGGCGCTGTCGCCGAGGTTGCCCATCGGGTGGTCGAACGCCGCGTTGTCCTCCCACGTCTGCGAGTAGTAGCGCAGCAGGTCGGCCGCCTCCTCGACTTCGCCGAGCGACTCGAGGCGGGTCTTGCCGACCTCGTACGCCATGAACGCGGCGTACTCCATCTGCCGCTCGCTGATCAGCTCCGCGGCGCGGCGAACGATCTCGAGGCGCTCCTGCCACGGCCTCGCCGCCCAGGCGGGCTGGGCGCGGCGCGCCGCTTCGATCGCGTCGCGGACATCCTGCCGGGTCCCCTTGGCGAACGTACCGACCAGGATGTCGCGGTCGATCGGCGATCGGACCTCGTACGACCCGTCGCCATCGCGCTCGCGGCCGCCGATGAGGTTGCGGTGGTACTGGCCCAGGCGGGCTCGCGCCCGCTCGAGCCCGGCCTCGTAGAGCGCCTGGAGCTCCTCGTTGTCGGCGCGCAGGGTCGCGTAGGTGATCTTGATCCGGGGCTTCGACTCGGTCGTCATCTCGGGCTCCAGCACTTCAGCTCTTCCAGCTCTCAGGCGCACGCGGGCGGTGCACGGACGAGACGCGGGCGGCGACCCGGCGGGGTGGGCCGGGCGCGAGGACGTGTCGCGGCTAGTCTAGCGCGGCGACGAGGGCCGACAGGCTCGCCGCGACCCCGTCGACGACTGGGGCGGAGGCCGTGCGCGAGCTCGGGCGGCGACGCTCGGTGGCTTCGGCAAGGTCGTCGACGGAATGCTTCCCCGTCAGGACGAGGACGCCCCGCAGGCCGATGCGGCGAGCGGCGAGGACGTCAGACCGGATGTCGTCGCCGACCATGAGCAGGTCGCGGCGCGCGACGCGATGTCCGAGGTCGCCGCGGACGATGTCGATCGCAGCGCGGAAGATCCCGGCCGACGGCTTGCCGACGATCGTGGCCGTCCGGCCGGTGGCGTACTCGAGCCCCGCCACGTAGGCGCCCGAGTCGAGGGTGGGGCCCGTGGGCGTGATCCACCACGGGTTCCGATGCATCCCAACCAGCGTCGCTCCCTGGCGGACCAGGCGGAACGCGCGATTCATGTTGCCGTACGTCAGGCCGTCGGGGGAGTCGCCGATGACGACCGCGGCTGCCCGGGCACCGGGCGCGTCGGCCTCCTCGGGCGACAGCAGCCGCTGACCGGCGAACTCGCTCCGTGCGTCGTCGGAGGTCACGACGAAGAGCGGCTCGCCGGGGAACGTCCGCGCCGTCCAGGCTGCGCTCGATGACAGCGCGCTGACGATCCGTCCGGGCGGGATGTGGAGACCCAACTTCTCGCCCTGGCGGGCCAGGGTCGCCCGACTGACGAGCGAGGTGTTGGTCAGGACCGCGAAGGGGAGCCCCCGCCGGTCGATGCGGTCGAGGGCGTCGGCGGCGCCGTCGATGGCGCGGCCCTTGAGGACGAGGACTCCGTCGAGGTCGAGCAGGACGCCGCGGACACCGGCGACTGCCGAGCGCAGCGCGGAGGAGTCCGTCGCCGGGCGGAGCGCGGAGGAGTCCGCCGCCGGACGGGCGTTCGGACGTCGGGCGGGTGCGACCATGTCCGCTCGATGGTACCCGTCTGGTACCCTCCCGCCCGATGGGACTGCTCGACGGCAAGCGCGCCCTCGTCTTCGGGGTCGCCAATGACCACTCGATCGCCTGGGGGATCGCCCGCGCCCTGCGCGCGGAGGGCGCGGAGGTGGGCTTCTCGTCGGTCGAGAGCCTGATCGAGAAGCGTGTGCGGCCGCTGGCGGCCTCGATCGGGTCGACGTTCGTCGAGCCCTGCGATGTGCAGTCCGACGAGCAGATCGCCAGAGTCATGGCCGCGTGGCGCGACGCCTACAGCCGGATCGACGTCCTCGTCCATGCCCTCGCGTTCGCGCGCCGGGAGGACCTCGACGGGGCGTTCGTCGATACGTCGCGCGAGGGGTTCGCGGTCGCGCTCGACGTGTCCGCCTACTCGCTCGTCGCCCTCGCCCGCGAGGCACGTGCCGCGGGCATCCTGAAGGCGGGCGCCTCCGTCATGACCCTCAGCTATTACGGGGCCGAGAAGGTCGTCGCGCACTACAACGTCATGGGCGTCGCCAAGGCGGCTCTCGAGGCGTCGGTCCGCTACCTCGCCGCCGACCTCGGGCCGTCCGGCGTGCGGGTGAACGCGATCAGCGCGGGTCCGGTCCGAACGCTGGCGGCCGCGGGCATCGCCGACTTCAAGAAGCTGTACCGGTCCTTCGCCGACGTCGCTCCCCTCCGCTCGTCCATCACGCCCGAGGATGTCGCGGGTGCGGCCGTCTTCCTCGCCTCGGACCTGTCGCGCCAGGTCACCGGCGAGACGCTCTACGTCGACGGCGGCTTCAACATCGTGGGCGTCCCGTCCCCCGACGAGGAACGGTGATGACGGCACCGGTCACGGTGCAGGGCGCGACGACGGGACCTGACGGCGAGCACTACCCCGTGCCGTTCGGCCACGAGCGAGCGGTGGTCGGGAGCGCCAGGATGCGCGACGGGACCGTCCTGCGGACGCGGCGCTGGGAGGTGGCCACACCCTGGGCCGCGGCCCTGATCGTCCACGGGATCTCCGAGCACTCGGGCCGCTACGAGGGTGTCGGCAGCTGGTTGCGCGCCGCCGGCATCGACGCCCACGCGTACGACCAGCGCGGCTGGGGTGCTTCCGAAGGGGCCCGGGGCGACCTCGAGCGCTGGTCCATCTACCTGGACGATGCGGAGGAGATCCTCGCCGGGCTCCGGGCGCGTCATCCCGGTCTCCCGATCGTGCTCTACGGTCACTCGATGGGCGGGCTCATCGCCACGGGCTACGTCCTCGACGGCCGGCCGCTTCCCGACCTCCTCGTCCTGACCGCGCCGGGCGTCGATTCGACCCACCCCCGCTGGCTGAAGGTCGTCGCCAAGGTGCTCGGTCGGGTCGCGCCGCGGATGCGCCCGCCGGTCGCGCCCTACGAGCAGGGTGTGCTGAGCCGGGACCCCGAGGTGGACCGCCTCTATCGGAGCGACCCCCTGCGCGTGTACGAGGTCACCGCGGGCTTCGGCCTGGCGGCGCTGGGCGCACAACAGGCGGCGCGCGACGCGATCGATGCCCTGGCCGCGGCGAAGGGCTCCTTCCCGATCCCCACGCTGCTGCTCCACGGCACGACGGACCGGCTCGTCCCGTTCGCGGCCACGGAACGGTATGCGGGCGTCGGGGCGGTGACGCGTCGGGCGTACGCCGGGCTGCGGCACGAGCTCCACAACGAGCCGGAGGGCGAGCGGATCGTCGGCGAGATCGTCGACTGGGTTCGCGACCAGGTGAGCGACCAGGTGAGCGACCAATTGCGCGATCCGGCGCGGAGGTAGGGGCGGCCTAGGCCTCGGCCACCGCCTGGGCGACGACCGCGGCGATCTCGCGGACATGGTCGGGCGTCGTCCCACAACAGCCGCCGACGATCCGCGCACCGAGGGCCAGCGCGCGCCGCGCATGGGCCGCGGCGTCGGCCGGCGTCATGTCGTAGACGGTCCTGACGCCCTCGAAGCGTGGCACGCCAGCGTTCCCCTTGGCGACGAGGATCGCCTCCGGTGCTGAGCCGTGCATCGCCCCGATCGCGTTCTCGATCTCGGCCGGGCCGGTCCCGCAGTTCGCGCCGAGAGCGGCGGCACCGAGCTCGTCGAGAACGATCGCCGCGTCCTTCGGCCACGTTCCCATCATCGTCCGGCCATGGCTGTCGAACGTCATCGTCGTCACGATCGGCAGCCCGGGCGCGCCGCGCCGGGCTCCCTCCACTGCCGCCCGCACCTCCGCGAGGTCGGCCATCGTCTCGATCCAGATGACGTCGACCCCGCCGGCGGCGAGGGCGGCCGCCTGGATCGCGAAGGCCTCGGCGGCCTCCCCGGCCGTCAGGATCCCGAGCGGGGCGATGAACTCGCCGACCGGCCCCATCGAACCGGCGACGACGACGTCGTCCCCGACCGCCTCGCGGGTGAGCTCCGCCGCGGCCTCGTTCAGCTCGGCCGCCCTCTCCTGGAGATCGTGGATCCGCAGCCGGATCGGGCTGGCCCCGAACGAGTTCGTCAGGACGATCCGGGCGCCGGCCTCGACGTAGGCCTCGTGGATCCGCCGGATGTGGCCGCGGCGATCCGGCCGCACGACCCATGTCTCCGGGACCTCGCCGGCCTCGAGGCCCGCCGCCATGAGACTCGTTCCCATGGCCCCGTCGGCGACGATCGGCCGCCCGGAGGAGAGGAGTTCGAGGAAGCGGTTGGCGGTGGTCGAGCGGGCCTCTGACATGCCGGAACGATACGCCGGTGGCGGGGGCGTCGCCTCCCCGCAAGGTCGCCGATCCCCTGACAGCGGAATGCAACAGAAGGGCGGGTCCCCATCCGCCGGGCACGACTTCGACGTCCCCACACTCGGTCCATGGACGGATGCAGCGCAGAGCGGTCGACCCGCGGACGATGCGGGCAGTCCGAGCCTGCCGGCAGGATCGCCTGATGGCGATCCATCACGGGGTGCTCCGTGGCCCGGGCTACCACCTTCGACGACAGGCCACGTGCTTCCGCTGCGGGAGCGAGGACCGCGTCATCGAGGACGACGGCGTCCCGATCTGCCTGGTCTGCGTGTTCGCCTGGGGCAGCTACGCGGCGATGGTCTCGGCCCCGTCAGCTCGACCCGAGGTCGCGGTCGAGACGAAGCCGCACCGCGACCCGACGGTCACGGCGCTCCTTCACTGGTCGCACCGGGTGCCCGTCGCGGACTGCCCTCTCTGCACGGCGCGACTCTGAAGGGTCGGCGCGGGCTCTGAGCTGTCGCCCCGGCTCTGACCGATGACCGGTCGCCGACCGGCCGTCGACTGGCCGCCGACTCTGGCCCGAGCTGCCGCCCCGGGCCGCACCTGTCGGGACGGATGTCGGCGAGGCTGACAATCCCAGCGCAACGCAAATGGTAAGGGCCCGGATTCGCCGCGCAGGGGTCGCGCGTGCTCAGGCAAGGCTCGGGAGCGCGGTCAGCACCGGGTGGACCAACCCTTGCCCGCCCGCTACCGCGGGAGATGTCGGTGTCGGCGACATTCGAGGCGACAGGGCCCAGAATCCGCCCGGGCCGGTCCGCCCAGGCGACCAACCCGGGCGACTGACCCCCGGGTGACCAACCCAGGTGGGGGCGACCCAGGAGCGGAAGCGGCGGCTACCGGTCCGGGTCGGTCGCGTCGGGCACGGCGACGGTCGGCGGGAGTCTTTCGTCTGACGATGGCTCGGCGCCCCCCGATCCCGGATCTTCCCCCACGGACGCGGCGCCCATCGACGGCGCGCCGACCCCGGTCGAGAAGCCCTCCCCCTCGGAGCGGAGCAGATCGTCGGCGACCTCGCTGTCCGCCTCGCCGACGGCCCCGGTCGTTCCATCGGTCCGGTCCGCCTCGTCGTCGCCAAGGGTCGTCCAGCCGTTGCGCCTGCGGGTCACGAGCATGAGGAGGGGCATCAGGAGCAGGGCCGGGACGATGACGAACAGG
>DASVZT010000095.1:0-7036 GCA_036391495.1 Candidatus Limnocylindrales bacterium | reverse complement strand
CCGCGACTGTGACCGCTGCCTCGATCCGCACGGGATCCTCGCCGATCCCGTCGTTGTCGAGCCAGCCGATCGCCGTTGCCGTGCCGTCGCGTCGCGCGGCTATCTTCGATCGGACGCGGCGCTCAGCCTGGTCGAGGATCTCAGCCATGGCAGTCTCGAGATCGTCGTGGCCGTACCGGCCGGCGAGCTCCCGCAGCCGGACCGCACCGAGCTTCACCGCCGCGACCTGCGCGCGAAGGTCCCCGAGCGTCGCGGCGGGCTCCCGGATGTTCGCCTCGATGTACCTGTGCAGCGGCTCGCAGGGGACACCCGCCTCGAAGAGACGGATGTTCGGGAACCGCAGGCCCTCCTCGAAGATCGAGCGGTTGGCGAAGCCCTCGGTCCCTGGGTTCGTGCCGCCGATGTCGGCATGGTGCGCAAGGCTCCCGGTCCATCCGATCAGCTGCCCCGCGTGGAACACCGGCATGAAGATGTGGATGTCGGGCGTGTGCGTTCCGCCTTTGTACGGGTCGTTCGCGATGTAGATGTCGCCATCGCGAAGCGACGCGGTCGGGTTCTCTGCGACAAGGTGCCCGAGCGCGATTCCCATCGATCCGAGCAGCGCCGGAATGTTCTCGGCCTGAGCCACCGTGTGCCCGGCGGCGTCGAAGACCGCGCACGAGTAGTCGAGCATCTCCCGGATGATCGGGCTGTAGGCGCTCCGGTGGAGGGCCTCGCTCATCTCGTCGCTCATCGCGATGAGCGCGCTTTCGACCACCGCGACCGTGATCTGGTCCATCAGCGAGCACTCCGTCGTTGGAGGACGAGCGAGCCGGACGGATGCGCGGTCGCCTGCCAGGCCGGCGGGAGGATCGTGGTCGAATCGAGCTGCTCGATGACCGCCGGGCCCAGGACGACCTCGCCAGGGCGCAGGGCGGATCGGTCGAGGACCGAGCTCGTGACGAAGCCGGGTCCCGGGAACCACACGTCGCGGTCGCTCGTTGGCCGGGCCACCGTTGAGGCCTGACCGACGAGGGCGTCCGGGCTCGGCAGCACGCCGAGCCCGACGATTCGGACGGCCGTGACCTCGACACGCTCGCCGGGAGCGGAGTGGCCATAGAGGCGCTCGTGACTCGCATGGAACCTGCGGTCGATCGATTCGATCGTCGCGTCTGCCTCGATGGGCACCGTCAGTGTCCATTCCTGCCCGACGTAGCGAAGGTCGAGCGCGACCTCGAGCCGCTGGTACGCGGGCGCGACGTCGTCCTCGAGGAGCAGTGCGCGCGCCTCGGCGGAGACCTTCGCAATCGCGGCTTGCAGCACCGCGGGGTCGAGCTGATCGAGGAACTCGACGAGGGTCGCGACGAGGTCGTGTCGGAGGTCCGCGACGAGCACGCCGAGCGCGCTGAGGAGGCCCGGGTTCGGCGGCACGACGAGACGCGGCATCCCGAGCTCGTCCGCAAGGGCGACACCGTGGAGCGGACCGGCACCCCCCGCCGGCACGAGCGTCAGCGTCCGAAGGTCGTCACCGTGTTTCGCCGCGGCCCGCCGCATCGCTCCGACCATGTTCGCCTCGGTCACCGCGATGATCCCGGATGCGGCGGCTTCGATGGAGCAGTCCAGCAGGCGCGCGACGTTCGCGACCGTGCCGCGGGCGAGGGCGGGATCCAGCGTGAGCGCGCCACCGAGGAAGTTGTCCGGATCGAGCCGGCCCAGGACGACGTGGGCGTCGGTGACGGTCGCGGCCCGTCCGCCCTTGCCGTAGCACGCGGGCCCTGGATCCGCCCCGGCGCTCTGCGGACCGACGCGAAGCGCGCCGCCGGCATCGATCCAGGCGATGCTGCCGCCGCCCGCCCCGATCGCTTCCACCTCGAGCGAGGGGATCTGGAGGGGCAGGCCGTTCTCGAGGCGCATCGCGCCACGACTTCGCGGGACGCCCGACACCGCCACCCCGATATCCGCGCTCGTCCCGCCGATGTCGAGCGTGAGAACGTCGAGCACGCCGGCCAGCCGGGCGACGTGGCACCCGCCGAGGATCCCCGCGGCAGGACCGGACAGCACGAGGCGGTGCGCGTGCTCCCCGACGGAGCGTGCCCCGGTGCTCACGCCACCGTTGCTCTGCATGACGTACAGCCCGGCGGTGAATCCCGCCTCCTCGAGGGCCGTCGACAGCCGGGTGATGTACCTGTCGAGGAGTGGCGCGAGGGCCGCGTTCACCGCGAGGGTCGCGAATCGCGGGTACTCCCGGAGCTCAGGCGCAACGCTCGACGAGCGCGCGACGTGGATCTGCGGCGCCATGGAGTGGGCGATCGATTCGATTCTCACTTCGTGTTGCGGATGCAGGTAGCCGAACAGGCCCCCGATCGCGATCGACTCGACACCGTCGGCGAGCAGCTTCGTGACGGCGTCGACGACCGCGCCCTCGTCCAGCGGCTCGAGCTCCGCACCGTCGTACGTGACTCGTCCCGCGACCTCGATCCTCCGGTCACGCGGGATGAGGGCCGGGCGCGGTGGCTGGTCGAGCGCATAGAGGCGCTCGCGCTGTTGCGATCCGATCTCGAGCACGTCTCGACAGCCCGACGTCACGATCATCCCGGCGCGCGCGTATGTGCCCTGGATGACGGCGTTCGTCGCGACAGTCGTGCCGTGCCCGACGAGATCGACCGAGCGCGGATCGCGCCCGTCGAGAAGCTTCGCCAGGCCTTCCTGGACAGCGGCATCGGGATTGGCCGGACGGGAGGGGACCTTGGCGAGGGCGAACGTCCCGGACGCCTGGTCCCAGAGGATGCAGTCCGTGAAGGTCCCGCCCGTGTCGACGCCGATCCGGACGATCGGGCTGCCGCCGGGTGGACTGTTGGGCCCCGAGGCCTCGGCCTCGACTGCGCTCGGCTTCATCGCGCAATCAGAGCGCCCTCGGTCGGCGCGACGGTCAGGAACCGATCCTTGCCGGGCGTGAGGACCTCGCAACCGGACGCGGTGACGGCGACGCTCTCGCTGAACCCGATGCCGTACTGGCGCGGCACCCAGGTGCAGATCGGGAGATGGAAGGTCATCCCCGGTTCGAGCTCGCGCGTGACCCCCGGGGCGATGTACATCGGGTTCTCGGTCCAGGTCGGCTGGAAGCTCATGCCGATCGAGTAGCCGAAGCCACCGTGGAAGAAGGCCTCGGGGACCGTATCGAGGCCCTTCTGCGCGATCGACGCGATCTCGTCGCCGGTGCGTCCCGGCCGGATGGTCGCGAGGAGGAGCTCGAGCGTCCTGATGGCCGCGTCGGAGAGGCGGCGCACATCCGCCGAGGGCTCGCCGACGACGGCACTGCGCATCGAAGGCGCGTTGTAGCGATTGTGGGTCCCGGTCATCTCGAAGTACGCGGTGTCGCCGCGCTTGAGCGTCGTCCGCTTGTACGGGATGTGGGGCATCCAGCCGGTCCGATATCCGACCATCAGCATCGGGTCGATCGACATGAGCTCGCTGCCGGCCGAGATCGCGCCGTAGTAGGCGGCCGCGATCGCCTCGTTGTCCGTGCCGCCCTCGCGGACCGCGGCAAGCCCGGCCTGGAGGCCGGCCCAGGTGTACGTGCCCGCCGTCCGCATGTAGGCGAGTTCCGCCTCGGTCTTGATCAGGCGGACCTCCATCACGAGTGTCGTCTCGTCGGCGTACGTCGCCTTCGGCAACCGCTGCTGGATCGCGAGGAAGCTCCGGGTGTCGAAGGCGCCGCTGGCGAACGTCTCGGCGAAGCCCATCTCGATGCCGATCCGCTGACCGTCGAACCCCCGCTCGAAGAGGATCTCGGCGAGCTCGGTCCCGGTGTCCTGCGCCTCGTACCAGTAGAAGACCTTGATGTCGCGGACGTAGCCGCTCAGGAGCATGCACGGCGCCTCGAGCTCCGAGCAGTGGAGCGTCAGGTCACCGCTCGCCGGGACGAGGAGCGTCGTGTAGCCGGGCGGCATCGTCGTGTCGTACCCGGTCAGGTAGCCGATGTTCGAGGTGTTGCTCACGAGCAGGAGGTCGAGCCCGCGCTCCGCCATGAGCTCACGCGTCCGCCGGAGGCGGCGGTCGTACTCACTGCGGGGAAACGCGAGCTCGCTCTCGATCGGGTCGCGGAGCATCTCGTCGATGAGCCTCATCGCCTGGTCCTCCTGCTCGCGCCAGCCGGCACGCCCTGACGCGCCGCTCCGGACGCCTTCGGTTGCTGATCGGCCGCGCGACCGTTTGCCGCGCCCCCGACCCGGTAATGGAGCTTGCGGATGTCCCAGTACACGAAGACGTCCGCCGACTGGAACCCCGGCAGCGCGGCCAGGACGTCCTGGCGGTACCGGCCGAACTCCTGTGCATCGCGGAGGACGACCTCGACGAACACGTCGTATCCGCTGATCGCGAGCCCGACCCACGAGACCTCCTCGCGAGCCTCGAGGATCGTGGCCACCTCGTCCGCGCACCCGGGTGCGAGCCGGAGGGCGACGAGGGCGTAGAACTGGAACCCCATCTGGAAGTACTTCGGGACCGCGACGACCTCGACCGTCCGGTCGGCGATCAGTTGCTGCACTCGCGTCCGGACCGTCCCGGGCGCCACGCCGAGACGCTTGGCGATCTCCCGGTAGGAGCGACGTCCGTCCTCCTGAAGCTCCGCGATGATGCGGCGGTCAAGGTCGTCGAGCGGGTCGCTGTTCACCTTTCGTCCTCTGCACAAAGTGATGGGAAACCCGTTGACACGCTACAACATGGTCAAGTACCGTGCAAGACCGTTGACGGATGTGCAGTGAAACGCAGAATTGCTGCACATGTCTACATGGAGGTGCGGTCGGCGATGCCGTTGCCGTGGCGGAAGACGTCGAGTGCGGGCGGGCAGCGATTGCGCGTGTTCGTCGCGAGCGACATCCACGGGTCCGACGTCTGCTGGCGGAAGTTCCTCAACGCCGGGAAGTTCTACAAGGCGAACCTCCTGGTCCTCGCCGGGGACGTGACCGGCAAGGCGCTGGTCCCGGTCGTCGAGCTCGGCGGCAATCGCTACGAGGCGCTCCTGATGGGCCAGCGCGAGCTCGTCGCCGACGAGCTCGCGCTGGCCGACCTCGAGGGGCGGATCCGCTTCAACGGGTTCTACCCGTACCGCTGCAGCCCGGAAGAGGCGGATCTCCTCCGGACCGACCGCCGCGCCCGTGGGGCCGCTTTCGCGTCGGCGATGCGCGCGACGGCCGAGGACTGGGTGGCGCTCGCCGACGAGCGGTTGCGAGGAACCGGCATCCGATGCCTGGTGATGCCGGGCAACGATGACGAGTGGTTCCTCGAGGAGATCCTGGCGGGCAGCGAGTCGATCGAGAACCACGACGGTCGTGTCGTCGACGTCGAGGGCTACCAGGTGATCGGGAACGGATGGTCCAACCCGACACCATGGCACTCCGCGCGAGAGAAGCCCGACGAGGAGATCGCTGCGGACCTCGTGCCGCTCATCGAGCAGGCATCCGGGCACGGTCCGATCATCCTGAACCCGCACGTTCCGCCGTACGGGAGCGGGCTGGACGCGGCGCCGCGCCTGCGCGACGACCTCACGATCGTGACGACCGCGGGACACCCGCAGATGGAGCCCGTCGGGAGCAGAGCGGTTCGCGACGTCATCGAGCGCTACCAGCCGTTCCTCTCCCTGCACGGCCACATCCACGAGTCGCGCGGCGTTGCCCGGCTCGGGAGGACCGTGGCCGTCAATCCCGGCAGCGAGTACAACGTCGGGCGGCTGCTCGGCGTGCTCGTCGACGTCGTCGGCGCCACGGTGGCGTCGACCCAGTTGGTCGCGGGGTAGCCCCCGCCCCTCGAAGGAGCGACTGGCCGATGGCAGAGAGCGCCGTGTCCGAGCCTGCGGGGACGCAGGCTGGGCTCTATACCCGGAACGCGACGGGCCTTGTCAGGACGGCGGGCCTGACCGACACCGTCTTCTTCAACTGGATCTCCGGGGGCGCGATCGGTCTCGCCCTCGTCTACAACGTGTACTGGATCCTGAACGGCTTCCCGGGTGTCGACATCGTCCAGTCGACGCTCGTGACGCTCGTCTTCGCGTTGTGCGCGGTTCTCGTGTTCGCGCTCCTCGCCGCCGCGATCCCCCGCTCCGGCGGCGACTACGTCTTCGTCAGCCGGATCCTCCACCCGCTCTGGGGCTTCGTCTCGTCCTGGACGAACTTCATCTCGGTGGCGGCCTATGCGGGCTGGGTCGCCTGGTTCTGCGCCGTGGCGTTCATCTCGGGGAGCGCCAGCGTGCTCGCGCAGGTCAGCGGGATCACGGCCCTCGGGGACTTCGGAACGTGGGCGGCGACCCCGACGGGCGCGCTCGTCCTCGGGACGATCGTCCTGCTGTTCGCCGCGGTCTCGATGGCCGCGGGCCTCCAGTTCAGCCTCCGCGTCATCACCGTTCTCGCGATCGTCGGTCTGATCGGGCTCGTCCTCTCGGCGATCGTCTTCCTGCTCAACGACCACGCGGCGTTCGTGGCGAAGTTCAACGAGTTCGCGGGGTCGGCGCTCGGTTCGGACCCGTACAACGCCATGGTCGCGCTCGGCGCGAAGAACGGCTTCACGCCGGCTCCGCAGGGCTCGGCCGACTTCGCGAGCGCAACCCTGCCGGCGGCCGTCGTCGCGTTCTACGCGACCGGCTACACGGTCTGGTCGATCTACATCGCCGGAGAGGTGAAGGGATCCGGTAGTCGCAACCGGCAGCTCGCCGCGATGGCGATCCCGATGGTCCTCAACGTCCTCGTCCTCATCGGCATGGTCGTCCTGATGTTCCGGACCGTGGGCTACGACTTCCTGAGCTCCGCGAGCTACGTCTACAACTACGCGCCCGCCAACTACCCGCTCGGCGTGCCGCCCTTCGTCAACTTCTTCGCCAGCCTGCTGTCGGGCAACGCGATCCTGAACGTGATCATCGGGATCAGCTGGATCGTGTGGCCCGTCGCGATGGCGCTGCTGATCATGGTCGGCTACTCGCGGCTCCTCTTCGCGTGGTCGTTCGACGGCGTGCTCCCGCGCGCTCTCGCCGACGTGAACGAGCGGACGCACTCGCCGCTCAAGGCGG